>NZ_JBKQGZ010000020.1:0-104602 GCF_050487165.1 Providencia sp. Me31A | reverse complement strand
AACAAAACGAGCAAGAGTATGCGACGGCGCAAGCGCAGTTGAAACAAGCCAATGCGGACTTGCAAAAACTGCAAGCCAACATGGAAAAACAAACGGCCTTGATGAGTCAAGCCAGCGATGAGCAAGTCAAAGCCCTGACGGCGGATTTGAATAAGCAAATCGCGTTACTCAAACAAAAAGAGGATGGGTTAGCAAAAGCACAAGCACAAAGCGAATCCACACGTGATGAATTAGCGAAACAACAGGCCGCCGCGAAAGCGTTAGAGCAGAAAAATCAACAGTTAGCAGCGCAATTGCAAGAGAAATCGCAGCAAGCGGATAAAATTCAGGCCTCATTAGTTGAGCAAACAGCGAAAGCCGCAGGCAAAGTGGCGTTAGAAACGCAATTGGCTGAGGCGAAAAAACAACTGGCAGAGCATGAGGCGGCGAAAAATGCGTTATCCAAACAGTTTGCCGCCAGTGAAAAACAGCAAACACAGTTGCAAGCACGTTTGAAACAAAACGAGCAAGAGTATGCGACGGCGCAAGCGCAGTTGAAACAAGCCAATGCGGACTTGCAAAAACTGCAAGCCAACATGGAAAAACAAACGGCCTTGATGAGTCAAGCCAGCGATGAGCAAGTGAAAGCCCTGACGGCGGATTTGAATAAGCAAATCGCGTTACTCAAGCAAAAAGAAGCGGGCTTGAAGCAGGCTGAAACGCAAAGCCAGACGACGCGTGATGAATTAGCGAAACAACAGGCCGCCGCGAAAGCGCTAGAGCAGAAAAATCAACAGTTAGCAGCGCAATTGCAAGAGAAATCGCAGCAAGCGGATAAAATCCAAGCGTCTTTGGTCGAGCAAACAGCGAAACTTGCACAAAAAATTACGCTTGAGTCAGAATTAGCGATTGCAAAACAACAATTGCAAGAGCATCAAGCAGCGCAAAATACAATATCAAAGCAATATGCTGATAGTCAGAAGCAGCTTAAGCAATTACAAACTGCTTTAGCACAAAATGAACAAAATTTCTCAGCGGCACAAAAGCAGTTAGCGCAGGCCAATACCGATTTACAGAAATTACAAAAAGATCTTGAAAATCAGTCAGTCTTGATGGCGCAAGCGAGTGACAAGCAAGTTAAAGTTCTGACGGCGGATTTGAATAAGCAAATCGAGTTACTTAAGCAAAAAGAAACAGCGTTAGCGAAGTTGAACTCAGATAAGACAGCAATCCAAGAAGCGCTGATAAAGCAAGAAAATGAAAGGAAAAAGCTTGAGCAACAAAATGCTCAGTTTGCAAAACAGACTAAATCCCAAGAAGAGAAAATTAATAAGCTTGAAGGGGATATTGCAGCACGGACGAAGAAACAGACTGAAGTAGAGCAGCAGCTTGCTGATGCAAATAAATTGATTAGTGCGTTAAAACTCGATTCTCAGAAAGAATTGACATTAGCACAAGAAAAACTGAAAAAATTACAAACTGAATTAGATTCGTCTAAATCGGTTTCAAATGACGATGCGCTGAAATCACAAATAATAGATTTAAATCGTCGCATCACTCAGTTGCAAAATGAAAATGACGCACTAAAAGCGAAAGGAAAAGCGGGTTCAAGTTCTGGTTTAGCAGGTCGAGTTCCATCAAGTAAAGATACAAAAGCGATTGCGGCTCAAAATGCGAAGAAAAATCAGAAAATTATTGAGCAAATTACAGCACAAAAATATAGCAAGCTTGATAGCAATACGTACTATAAAATCATTCAAGCGGGAACACCAATTAAAGACGTTAAGAAAAAAGATGTTACTTTCATTATGAGAGAGCAATTAACTGATGGTACAGTGACGGTTATGTATACCGATAACAACCCAGTGACATTACCTTATAATGAGCTGCCAACACCATTAAACTCATTTATTGAAAGGGCTGGTGAGGGTGGTATGGTGAAAGTATACATTAAACCTGAGGGTGGTTATGGCGTTGAGGGAATTCCTGGTGAAATACCACCAAATTCAATGTCAATTATTGATTTGAAAATCCTCAAAGCTAAATAGTATCAACATCATTTAAGTGTGTATAGAAAGGTAGTTTGTCAGCAAAAGGCAAATTACCTTTTTTTATGGTGGTTAAGTGCGGTTGTGATCATGATAATTAGGTGGGAACTAAAGGGAGAGTTGCCGTTCTGCCAGTTTATAGTTAAAACAGAAATTTCTATAACTGACAGGGCATGTGTCTATGCTCAGTGTGTTTGAGGGGTTAAGCGGCTATTCGTGACCGACTTGGTGTATATCCAAATCGTTTACGATAAGCTTGAGTAAAGTAAGATTGGCTAGAAAAACCTGCCTCCATAGAAACCTCAACAATACTCATAGTTGTATTTACTAATAATTGGTGTGCATACATGATGCGTTTTTCACTGATCCAAGAGCGTGGTGATGTTGCATAGACGGTATTGAATAATTCTTTAAAGGTTGTTAGCCCCATTCCGAAGGTTCGTGCAA
Organism: Providencia sp. Me31A; assembly: GCF_050487165.1. Classification (NCBI taxonomy): domain Bacteria; kingdom Pseudomonadati; phylum Pseudomonadota; class Gammaproteobacteria; order Enterobacterales; family Morganellaceae; genus Providencia; species Providencia sp. Me31A. The sequence continues at coordinate 102,128 of NZ_JBKQGZ010000020.1, read as the reverse complement.
ATTCGTTTAATTTCCATTCCTTAAGGTAATTATTTTCCATAAATAATTGTAAGCGCTCAGCTTGTCGATTACTGAGTTGCCTGAAGTTAGATAGTAATAAGGCTCCTTGCTCACTGTAACTAAGAAGCAACAATAACTCGCTGATCCGAAGTGATACGATGGGTTCTGGGTATTCATGGTCAATGAATGAATTTAAGCTTATCTTGATATCATTGATTAATGAATATGAGGTAAATTTGATGATATCACTTGATGAGCTATCATTCCTTTCTATCTCACTTAATGAAGAACCATGGATAGCGATAAAATTGCGTAAAAAATTATCATCTAAAGCGACCCAAAGTAATTGGCAATTTGTTGAACTTTTAGTGAACTGGAATGAGTAAGAACCTTGTTTATGGTAAAGCATATCTCCTTCATTTAAGCGTTGTGTACTAGCAGGGGTTTCTAATACTAATGAGCCTTGTTCAACGATAATTATCCCTTTTGTTGCTAAATCAATAATATTATGAGACATGGTACTGTTAATGCTCATTCGCTTTATAACTTGTTGGTTTGTATTGCTTTTAACGTGCATGTATTAACACCTTTTAATCGTATTTAAACTATCAAAATAGAATTTCCAAAATTAAATATCGAGAGTTTATTTCTATTGATATAAAAAATGGAGGCTATTTGTATGATTGAAATTATATAAATCGATTATTTTTGTGTCACACTGTAAATTTAAATGTTAATAAATATTTCAAAATATACTTTTACCGAGTTTTTTGTGGCCTTTTTGATGTTATTTCCGAGGTGTTTTAGAGTTTTATTTTATAATATTCTTATTATTAATTATTTATCAGATAATTAATCTGTATTGTTGAGGGGTGTAGTTGTTAATTTTATTTCATTTATTACGCTTGGCATGGATTTTTTTTCTACTTTCATACTAAGTCATCATTTTTTGTGTGGTATTAGCTAGTATAGCTATGTAATTAATGACTGAAAAATTCGTTAAAACTAGTATTGATTAATATTTTTTATGTTTATATAGATTACTGACGAAATTAAATTATTTTTTTTATCTTATCGATAAAAAAAATAAGACAAAAATGCCTAAAACATACAAAAAATGAGATATATATCTCAATTTTTGATTGATAGATATTGATGATGGTTTTGATAGGTAATATAAATATATGTTTTGGTAATTAGTTTACTTTAGTTATTATTTTTTAGAGCAACATGATCCATGAATGAAAATGTCAAATTTTATCCAATTTATGAAGCTATGATGCCTTTGTTTTTTTATGTAAAAAGTGGGGAAATAAAAAATATTAACAAATACATAATGGTATTAATAAATATCTTATTGGGCTTAGATAGATTAAGCCGTAATAATATTTGATCGATTTTTAGTCATACCTATGATGGTGTTTATACTACCTGTTGGATGCCACTAGGTGGATACGATTTTATTATTTGTGTTTTTCCTCGCTACGATTGGTTCTTTTATTTGTTTTGGGGGGTAATTCAGGAACTGGCTTACGGTCATCAATGAGATGGCGTATTGCTAATATGGGATGATAAATAAGCATTTTCGGCCCAGCCCAGCGCATGACTAACTTCATTTTTTCGCGCATTTTGGGTTGATAGCAATGGATAGGACATTGCTTACAGGCGGGTTTTTCTTCCCCATAACGGCACTTTTCTAGCCTATTTATAGCGTAAGAAAAGAGTTTTTGGTAGTCATCAGGAGAGTCGGTTGGCGCAGGATGTGCCTTCTCATAGATTTTTATCATTTTTTCAATCGTTTTAATTTCACGATGAATACGTTTTCCTGTCATACTGACCTCTATGAGTCCATAATATGTATTTAATATACAACTTTATTGATTTAATGGATAGGAGGCTGTGATTTATTGCACCTTTTATTGATGTATTTCAATAAATATAAGGGCAGATACAGTAACGGAACAAGAGGGTAATGAAAGTTACCCTCTTGAGCTAGAACATCATAAACTCTTTGCAAAGTACCTAAAGCGATAAGCTATTGAGGCCATTTTTAGTTGACTAGCAGTGTTTTGTTATCTTCTTCTTTAATAAGATAACAATGAAAGGTGATACTAACGTTATTGCTATGGCACGTTATTGACTGGATTGCATTATTTTTTGCATCTCGTCTTTAATGTGTAATTTTTCTTTTTTTAGTTTGGCAACATGTTCATTATAACCTGCCCCTGATGGGCCTTCGAGCTTACTAATTTCTTTATCGAGTCGATGATGTTTTTCGTAAAGAGTTTGAAAACGGGGATGTGTAGACACTAACTTTGAAACTAAATCTTGATCTGCTGATAACATACTACCTCCTCAGAATGTATTAAGCCTCAATTTCAGTATAATCACTGGCTATATTTCATGCACTAAAAAGGTCAGTAATTTACATAATTTTTATCAATTTTATGATCTTTCAACTAAAATTAAATAGAATTACACTAAAAGTAAATGAAATATCTTTATTTTTTGTAATTAAGAATCATCTATAGTGATAATTTTAGTGAAAATGACTTAGTATGTAGTTGAGCTTAGTTTTTTAAATTGATTTAATCTTCTGGAATAGGAATAAATAATGAAAAAAGCGATTTTATCTGTAATGGCAGCAGCACTGATTTCATCTTGTGCGGTAGCAACGGAAGATTTGGAAAAGATCGCGCCATATCCAAAAGCAGAATCTGGTATGACTCGCCATGTGATTCAATTAGCCGATCAGAAAAATGAAAGTGATTTTATGGTTGAACTAGTGATTGGAAAAGTCATGAAAGCGGATTGCAACCATCAGTGGTTTATGGGGGAACTTGATGAAAAAACACTGGAAGGTTGGGGTTACAGCTACTATCAATTAGATGAGGTTAAAGGCTCTGCGTCAACAATGATGGGATGTTCAGAACCGCCTAAAGACCGTTTTATTACAACACAGTTAGGTGACGATGCTTTTATCCGTTATAACAGTAAGCTACCTATCGTGGTTTATGCACCATCAGATATGCAAGTGAAATATCGCATTTGGTCAACGGATGACAAACTATTAGATTCCAGCAAAAAATAATTCTCAAGAAAATGCCGCAGTTGCGGCATTTTCTATAAAGGAATTTAACGAATTACAAATACTGAGGTTTTAGCGTGACGTACAATCGCAGATGCGGTAGACCCTAATAGGTAAGTCGATGTACTTGGGTGATGAGAGCCAACAATAATTAAATCTGCATTGATTTCTTGAGCATAATCTAAAATTTCATCTTTGGCTGAGCCGATACTCACTTTACAGGTGATTTGCTTATCTGGCACTTTAACATTTTTAATTATATCTTCAAGTGCCCGCATAGCTAGGATTGAACGCTCTGCTGACTCTTTATGATTTTCAGGTAGCGCCGCAAACTCAATTCCAAAAAATAATTCTACACTGGGTATGACTGAAAAAAAATGAATTTCGGGGGAGCCTAGTTGTGCTAATGCTTCAATGTGTTTCAGGATCTCTTGGTTTAATTCATCTTCTAATAAGTCAATAGGAACTAGGATTTTTTTATACATAGCTACCTCTTTTATATGTTATTCGAAATTAATTATAGTGACTTATCATTAATATACTATAAGTTAAATGAAAAGTAAGAAATGCTATTGAGTGCGCATTATGCCCTTTTACAAAGCTAACACTATTAACTATGTAAAAATAAAGGATAATTATTATCAGTTAAACTTTTTTTTTATAATTTATAGTGGGACTTTTAACACAAAATGTGCGAATATTTACTAGGTGTTTATTTAACTTATTGATTTAAAAAGTTTATTTGAATGATAATTATTTTGTTTTTCGTTAAAGAATATATCTTATGAATAAGAGCGATGCATTAATCAAGAAAAATAATGAGTTTGAAATACAACAAGCTAGGTACCAAGCTGCTAAGAAAAGCACACTAATTAGTGTTGTTGTAAATATGTTTTTATCAATTTGGCAGATAATTATAGGCATTTTTTCTCATTCATCGGGGTTAGTTGCCGATGGTATTCATACATTATCGGATCTTATTGCCGATTTTGTGGTTCTTATTGCGAATAAAAAAAGTCATAAAAAGCCAGATGAAGATCACCCTTATGGTCATTTTCGTTATGAAAATGGGGCTTCATTGATTTTAGGGATAATTTTATTAATTGTTGGTGTAGGGATGGTATGGTCAGCTATTGAAAAATTACTAAATCCTGAGTTGATCCCTGAAGTTCATATGATCGCCTTAGTGGCAGTTTTAATTGCCTTAGTGGCAAAAGAAGGGTTATTTCGCTATATGTTACATGTCGCGAATAAAGTGAACTCAAGTATGCTAGTTGCTAATGCATGGCATGCACGCTCCGATGCCGCGTCTTCATTAGTTGTTGCTATTGGTATTGTGGGGAGCTTATGTGGGTTGCGAATTTTGGACCCCATTGCTGCATTAGTTGTGGGGATATTCGTATTTAGAATGGGGTTTAAATTTACTAATCAATCCATGCAGGACTTAATGGATAAAGGTGCGGATGAAGAAACATTGCAAGAAATTCGTGCTGTTTTGGATAGCCGTAATGAACTTGCGGGATACCATGATTTAAAAACGCGCAAGTCAGGTGATTTTTTACTCGTTGATGTACACTTAGAGCTCAATGGTAATATGAGTATCTTAGTGGGTCATGATATCGCAGTGAATGTACGCAAAACGCTAATGGAAAATCCACTCATTTTAGATGTGATGACCCACCTTGACCCTTATGATAAAAACACTCAACATTGATTGTTTATTATTCGATTTATTTATTGAGACCGAGCGGACTAATGGCTCGGTTTTTTATTTATTAACTTAATAAATTATTGCTCTCTATGGTAAAGCTGTGGACAATTAATTCGTTGTAACAAGAGCACACAACACATAAATGTGAATGACGGTTTCTTTCGGTGAAATTGGTTATTAGTGAATGATTGAGGAATAAATGCGTTTTACTCAAGAAAAACATCAGGCATTGCGAAGTCCTAAGGTTATCGCACTCACGAATCAAAATGGCATGAAAATTATTTTAACTAGCCTTGGTGCGAGTTGGGTGAGCTGTATACTTCCTTTAACCACAGGAAAGCGAGATGTTATTTTAGGTTCCCCGAATATGGCAAAGCAAATGGAGCAAGGGGTGTATCTCGGTGCTACTATTGGTCGAGTCGCTAACCGTATTAGTGGTTCTCAGTTTTCCATTGAGGGTCAACATTATCGTGTTTCTAATAATCAAGGGAATGATTGTTTACATGGTGGTAAAAACAACTTTAGCCATCGTATTTGGGGCATATTCCAAGTTAGTCCACAAAAAGCGCTTTTTTCACTTACATCACCAGCGGGAGATCAAGGTTTCCCTGGGGATTTATATGTTGAAGTTAGTTATGAGTTAACTGAAGATAATCAGGTCATAATTGATTATAAGTACCAATCTTCTGCTCACTGCCCTGTTAGCTTGAGTAACCATACTTATTTCAATCTTGCAGGGGAAGATTCTGTCAGGACAGCGCTTGAACATGATTTGCGAATCCATGCTGATAGCTATTTACCGATAGATAGTGATGGCGCTCTAACTGGAATATGGCGAGATGTTGCAAAAACGCACTTTGATTTTCGACAAAGCATGCGTATAGGCCGTCATTTTTTACAGGATGAAGAACAGCGCGCTGTCGGGGGATATGAACACACTTGGATGTTAAATCGCACGTTGACTGACGGCGAGAAAACTGTAGCAACCCTTGGTGCACCAAATGGTGATGTGCAATTAAATATGGCTACCACGATGCCCGCATTACAGATGTATAGTGGCAATCATTTGGTTGCGATATCAGGAAAAAGCCAAGTTTATACATCGTATTCAGGTGTTGTATTAAGTACACAGTTTCCACCTGATGCAATTAATCACCCTGAATGGGGAGAAACGAACAATTTAGTGGCTAAGCCTAATCAAAACTATACAAGCCAAACTCGCTACCAATTTGTTTTTTAGTTGAAATCCTGTCTCAGGATTGATGCCGCACGATTGCGGCATCGAATATTTAAATATTAAATTACGAATAAATCCATATATTCATTAACTGGCATTTTTTCTAATAGCGGTTTATCTAGCGATGCTTTTAAGATTCGAATTTGTTGAGCTTCAGGGAATTGCCTTGCTAAGTTGATCCTGAACTTTTTCAACAACAGCGGCATACCTTCTTTTCTTCGACGTTTGTGACCGATAGGGTATTCAATAACGACCTCTTCTAATATTTGCCCATCATTTAAGGTAATTGTTAGCCCATTGCTGATAGAACGTTTCTCTGGATCATGATAATCCCGTGTGAATTGAACGTCTTCATAACAATGTATTTTTTCCCGCAGTGCATCAATGCGAGTATTGCTGGCGATATTGTCCTCATAATCAGAGGCGGTTAAGCGACCAAAAAGTAATGGAATGGCGACCATATATTGAATACAGTGGTCACGATCGGCTGGGTTATGTAATGGCCCTTTTTTATCAATGATGCGAATACATGCTTCGTGGGTACGAATAGCAATGGATGCAATGTCTTCTGTCGTTTTCCCCATTTTTGTTAATATATCGTGCAGCTTTAGAGCGGCCTCCACCGCCGTTTGTGCATGGAATTCAGCTGGGAAAGAAATTTTAAATAGCACATTTTCCATTACGTATGAGCCATAAGGGCGTTGAAAACGCAGTGGTTGTCCTGCAAATAAGACATCATAAAACCCCCATGTTTTAGCGGTTAGCGCGCTGGGATAACCCATCTCACCTTTTTGTGCCATTAAGGCCAATCTAACGGCTCGGGAGGTTGCATCACCGGCAGCCCAAGATTTGCGAGATCCTGTATTAGGCGCATGGCGATAAGTACGCAGGCTGTGGCCATCTATCCACGCTTGTGAAACGGCATTGAGGATTTGCTCACGATCTAGCCCTAATAGATGTGAAACCACAGCAGTAGACGCGACTTTTACTAAAATGACGTGGTCAAGACCCACCTTGTTAAAGGCGTTTTCCAATGCGATGCAACCTTGGATTTCATGAGCCTTAATTAACGCGGTTAAAACGTCTTTGATGATTAGTGGGGGTTTGCCTTTGGCTATGTTTTCACGGGATAACCAATCTGCCGTAGCTAAAATACCCCCTAGGTTATCAGATGGATGCCCCCATTCAGCGGCAAGCCAAGTGTCGTTAAAATCTAACCAGCGGCACATTGTGCCAATATTAAATGCTCCTTGAACTGGATCTAATTGGAACTGGGTGCCCGGAATTTTCGAGCCATTGGGGACAATGGTGCCAGGGACGATAGGGCCTAACAGTTTTTTGCAAGCGGGGTACTCAAGAGATTCCATTCCGCAGCCAAGTGTATCTAGTAAGCAATGATAAGCTGTATCGTAAGCTAAGTCAGACACAATCGGATAATCCATTACATAATCAACGATATCGCTGATCACTTTATCAAATTCAATTTTCTGTGAACTAACGGTTTGTGTGGTCATTATTTTACCTTTATTGACGCTGTTCTATTGGAATGAATAATTGATTTTCGGAGCCAATATAATTGGCAGAAGGGCGAATAATTTTATTATCTTGTCGCTGTTCAAGAATATGGGCTGACCAACCCGCAGTACGAGCCATGACAAACAGTGGCGTGAACATGGCGGTTGGAACTCCCATCAAGTGATAAGCGACGGCAGAAAACCAGTCCAGATTTGGGAATAAGTTTTTTTCACGTTTCATCACAGATTCAATGCGATCTGCCACAGAATAAAGGTGGCGGTTTAAGCTTTGCTCTGATAATTGCAAGGCCACGGATTTGATTATAGGGTGGCGAGGATCAGCGAGCGTGTAGACAGGGTGACCAAAGCCGATGATCACTTCGTTATTTTTAACTCTGGTTGTTATATCTTGTTCGGCTTCGTCCATCGAGGTATAACGTTGTTGAATTTCTAATGAAACCTCATTGGCACCGCCATGTTTGGGGCCTCTCAAGGCTGCAATCGCCCCCGTCATTGCTGAGTAAAAATCGGTTCCTGTCCCTGCAATGACTCTTGCTGCAAAGGTTGATGCGTTAAATTCATGTTCTGCATATAAAATTGAGGCAATATGCATAAACTTTTCCCATTGAACAGGTGGTTTTTTGCCATGTAGTAGGTGCAAAAAATGTGCGCCAATTGAGTCATCATCGGTTTGAGTTTCAATACGGCGTCCATGATGGCTAAAGTGGTACCAATACAGCAATATAGATCCTAATGAGGCTAAAAGACGATCCGCAATCTCTCGGGCTCCCGAAAAGGTGTGGGCTTCTTTCTCTGGTAGGACACAGCCCATCATTGATACACCGGTTCGCATAACATCCATAGGGTGTGCGTTGGCAGGAATGGATTCTAAGGTTTGTTTGACACTTGCAGGTAAACCACGCAAAGACTGTAATTTTTCTTTATAAGTAGTGAGTTCGGAGTGGGTAGGAAGCTTATTGTGGATTAGCAAATAAGCCACTTCCTCAAATTCACACTGAGTCGCAAGGTCATGAATATCAAAGCCTCGATAATGTAAGTCATTACCATTACGCCCGACAGTACACAGAGCGGTGTTTCCCGCATTAATACCGGAGAGCGCAACCGATTTTTTGGCTTTAAAGGATGAAACTTCACTGCTGCTAAGTTGTTCGTTCATCATAGTTTCCTTGTAGGGGATAGAGGAGGCGCAACTTTGTGTCTAAATGAGTCGTTGAATGCGATTATTTTTTTGTGAAAACAGGGCATCTAATTTTTGTTCATAATCGTAATAATTAATGCTTTGGTATAATTCTTCTCTGGTTTGCATTAATGGCAGAAGGTTCTTTTGAGTGCCTTCTTGACGTAGCGTCGAATACACTTGCTCTGCGGCTTTGTTCATGGCTCGAAAGGCAGAAAGTGGATAAAGAGCAATAGCAATCCCCACACTGCGTAGTTCGTCTAGGGTAAATAATGGGGTTTGGCCAAACTCGGTTAAATTTGCAAGAACGGGGGCGTCAGTAATGTGAGTAAAGCGTTGATACATAGGAAGTTCAGTGATGGCTTCAGGAAATAGCATATCTGCACCAGCTTCTATGTAAGCTTGCGAGCGCTCAAGAGCGGCATCGATACCTTCAACCGCGAGTGCATCTGTACGTGCCATAATAACAAAACTATCATCAACTCGAGCATCAACAGCGGCTTTGATGCGATCGACCATCTCCTGTGTAGGCACTATCTCTTTATTGGGCCGGTGACCACAGCGTTTGGCACCAACTTGGTCTTCAAGGTGCAATCCTGCTGCGCCCGCTTTACAAAAAGACTTTACCGTGCGCGCTACGTTAAATGCAGAAGGGCCAAAGCCAATGTCGGCATCGACCATGAGAGGTAAGTCGCAAACGTCAGTGATACGCCGGATATCGATTAGCACATCCTCTAGTGTGGAAATACCGAGATCTGGCATCCCTAATGAGCCTGCTGCCACACCACCACCAGATAAGTAAATAGCTTTGTAGCCGGCTTGCTTTGCAAGGAGTGCATGATTGGCATTGATAGTCCCCACTAACTGCAGTGGGGATTCTTGGTTGATAGCTTCACGAAACTTTTTTCCTGCTGACATATTTGCCTCATAAAATGTTAAATATATGTAACTGGATATTGTGATTATAGTTATAAAGCAATTGATGTGCCAAGTTGAGCTAAAAAAAACACTTTAAAATTAGTCATAAAAATCAAATGGTTAATATTTTGTTTATTTTGTGACAACTAGCGCAGGTTTTAAATAATCGATTGGAGTGTTTCGTTGAAACAATTTATTGTTAATTGAAACGTAGATGAAACATCATAGAAGGGGCTATTTTTGTGGAAAAACCGATTATTTGGACTATCTCTGTTTCTCGCTTATTTACCCTATTTCGTGATATTAGCCCTGAATTTAGTGAACAAGCTGACATTACGCCATTGAATATTGGTTTCGAGCAGGCTGCAGAAACTGTTCGTCAGAGATTAAAAACAGGACATTGTGATGCGATTATTAGTGCTGGTTCGAATGGGGCTTACTTAAAAAGCCATGTTTCAGTTCCTGTGATTATGGTTAAGGTCAGTGGTTTTGATGTGATGCAAGCACTGGCTAAGGCTAGGGAGTTGAGTGATAAAGTTGGCATTATTCATTATAAAAGCATTATTCCTTCGTTAGATGAGTTCCAACAACGTTTTGGTTTGTGTATTGAACAACGTAGCTATGTGACGGCTGAAGATGCAAGGGCTCAGCTGGCTGCATTGAAAGCTATGGGGATCACGGTGGTTGTCGGAGCAGGTCTAATTATGGATCTTGCAGATGAGCTGGCAATGACCGGTATTTTTGTTTACTCCACCCAAACGATACGCCAAGCATTTTCTGATGCGATTGAATTGAGCCGGATGTCTTTGCGACATCAGCGATTACCAGATAAATATTTGCCAGCTAGTCCAGCCAAAGTTCGCTATACGATCAATGACTTAATAGGCTCATCGCTATCAATGGAGTTTGTTAGGCAAACCATTATGTTGTATGCACGCTCTGATGCAACAGTCTTAATTCAAGGGGCAAGTGGAACCGGTAAGGAGATGGTGGCGCAGGCCATTCATCATGAGTTTATGCTATTTAATCAACATAAACGTAGCAAACAGCAGATGCCTTTTGTTGCAGTGAATTGCGGCGCAATCCCAGAGACATTATTAGAAGCAGAATTATTTGGTTATGAAGAAGGTGCATTCACAGGCTCTCGTCGTGGTGGCCGAGCGGGTCTATTTGAAGTGGCAAATGGGGGGACATTATTTTTAGATGAAATTGGTGAAATGCCCTTAGCACTACAAACTCGGCTTTTACGTGTACTCGAAGAGCGCTCGGTGGTACGTATCGGGGGGTATAAACCGCTAGAGGTGAATGTCAGAGTCATTTGTGCGACCCATTGCGACTTAGATAGTTGGGTGAAAGAAGGGCGTTTTCGTGCAGATTTATTTTATCGGCTTGGTGTACTTAGAATGCGAATTCCTGCGCTCAATGAACGTGAGGATGATATTTTCGTATTAGCAGAGCGCTTATTAAAGTTAGCTTTTGCGGGGCTGATGTTGCCATTACCTTCCTTTCGTGTTCAGCAGCTTTTAAAAAGCCGTGATTTTTTCTTAGATTATGAATGGCCGGGTAATGTTAGAGAGCTCAGGAACTTAATGGAGCGTGTTGCATTATATTGTAGCGCCTACCCTGAAAAAGCGATAACTAAAAAGATGTTGGAGAGCTTATCACCTGAGAGGCAGGCTGATGAAGAGCCTAAAATAGCAATAAGCGATGAAAGTGAGGAAACGTTGGCAGAAATTATGGCGCGATTTAATGGTGATCGTAAAAAGGTTGCTCGATATTTAGGGATTAGCCGAACTACGCTTTGGCGGCGGCTTTCTTCGGCATCTTTAAAGCCCTAATGGTGTTATCTATCATCGATTAAAAAATGATTGTCTGCGTTTTTATTTAAACATATTAAATTATGAGTAAATAGAAATAAAATTGAGTTCAGTGTTAAATATGGCAAATAATTTGGTTTCGATAACAGAAGGCGACTATTACTTCGTATAGATAATATAATTGGGTAGGACACAGCGATAAATGAATTTTTTTTGTAATTAAGTGCTTCTGGAATATTTTCCATTTCACTTAAGTTGTGTCTATTTGTAACAACTCGGTTTGTTGTCTGTTCTGCTGTAATATTTTGATTTTTATATATTTACTTTGTTTTTATGGCGATTTTTTAGCTGAAATTGACTCACTGAAAAACGTGATTTTTCTCACATAAATTATTTTGTTAGTGACCATTAGATTTTCTCATTTTAACTTCGCGATTGAACGATCTATATTGCGCACAACTTAGTCTTATCACTAGTTTTTCACTACTGCACTAATCGCCGAAATGTGTTCTTCTTTAGGAGCACAATGTTGTCGTATTCTACGATGTAGTTGCAGCGCATATTATTTATTTTGTTAGTTGGAGAGTTGGGCGTGAATCAGTCCACTACTATCATGCGCAAACGCGACAATGCATTCGTTCCTGTTGCAGGGTTAACGATTTTTGCTATTGCATCGGGTTATTTAATGAGCCTAATCCCATTATCTATGGGTAGCTTTGGTATCGACATACAATATGCCGGCTGGCTTGCGAGTGCTTACTATATTGGTTTATTAATTGGGTCAATGTTGATTGAACCAATTATTGCAAAAATTGGCCATCGCCTTGCCTTTATTGGCTTCTTATTGATGTTAGCGGCTACGGTGGTTGTATTGCCATGGGCCCCAAACATTGGGGCTTGGTTGCCTAACCGTTTGATTGCAGGGATAGCCGTTGCAGGGATTTTTGTGGTCGTTGAGTCTTGGTTATTAATTGGTGATAGCCCGAAAGAACGTGCAAAACGTCTAAGTTTTTATATGACGTCATTGTATGGCGGAACGACTCTTGGACAGTTGGCTATTGGGGTGATTGGTACGCATGGCACATATCCTTTTATGGTTGTTTTAGGATTATTGCTATTAGCTGTTATGCCTCCTTTATTAGTGCGTCAGGGGCAACCTGACAGTGGTTCACACCAAAAGTTATCACTGAAGAAAATTGCTCGCTTAAGTAAACCTGCGATTATTGGTTGTATGGTCTCCGGTATTACCATGGGAACAATCTATGGGTTAATGCCATTAGCACTGAAAAAAGATCAATTCACCACTGACCAAGTAGGGGTATTGATGGCTTCAATTATTTTGGGTGGAATGTTAATTCAGCCTGTTGTTAGCAAACTTTCAGTTTTGATGAGCAAAACTTTGTTATTAGCAATGGTATCTTTACTTGGCGTTTTCGCTATGGGAGTCATTTACATCTCTAGCGATTATTTAGTCATGATTGTAGCTTTAGCATTATTAGGGATGTCTACTTTTGCTCTATACCCTGTGGCGATTACACTCGCTTGTGATAGCTTAGACTCTTCTTATATTGTTGCTGCGACTCAGGTGATGTTATTTAGTTACAGTATTGGTTCAGCGATGGGGCCAATTGCCGCTGGGGCGTTTTTAAACCAGCGTAATGGCTTGGTTGATTTCTTTTTTATTGTATTGTTAGTGACTGCAATTTATATGCTAATTTCAAGCTTACGGCGTAAAGCCAGTGTGTTAGCTAACTAAATTTAGTGGATCAATAAAAAAAGCTCCTGATAAACGGAGCTTTTTTTATCATTATTTCTTTTTAAGGACGCCGGACGTAGCCAGCTTAGATTCTATAGAAGAATAGCGGGCTGAATGCGTGATACGTTGCTCCCATAACTCCCCTAATTTAAAGTCCCATGACAGTGGTGAAATGACTGTTCTACCCGCATTAGGGGCAAATGTGAGCTCACTAAAATAGAGCGTATTTTCATCAGATATCAGAAAATCAGCTCGGCAGTAATCAAATGGCGTAACTAATATTTCTGCTAACCGTAGCATTTCTTTGAACAATGGTGGCTCAGGTACGGGTTCTAACATATTTGGATAGCCAAAAGTCACTGGCTGTAACTGCCAATTGATATCATAAATATTAATATATTCAGTGCCAAATTTATCTGTGTAGTCAACTTCTACGTACACAGGTTTACCAGAGAAGCAGTGAACCCTGCATGTTTCGGGGATTAATTTCCGATTTTTATTGGCGAATAAATCAATATATTCCTCACAAATAATTTGTGCTGGAATATTTTTATAATGACGTTCTCGAGTAATATAGTAGAGGTTTTTGATTAAATGAAGCGCCAGTTTGTTTTTAGCTTTTAGCCAGTCAAATTGTGCTTTATTACGACAAATAACACTGCTGCCACTATCGTGACTGCATTTTAAAACAAAACGTTCAGGTAGTTTATCTATATTGATTTCATCGACATTTTTATAATAAGCGATTATAGGAACTAAATATTCCTCTCCAATTGTACGGGATATATAATCTCTAACTGCTATTTTGTCGGCAAATTGCGCATGTAGCGGGTTTTTATCACGTAGCATTCTAAAGTTTACTTTTTCATTAAAACTTTTAGGTGCTTTAAAATCAGGACGATAATTGAGTTTTTTTGTGAATTTTTTAGTGAGATATGACTTATCACTAATTATGAGTGTGCGTAGTTTTTTAATAAAATACTCTGCTTTTTTCATGAGAGCGTCAACCATTCTAAAATTGTAGTGTGTAATTTGGAATATAATTTTTCTTTGATTATATTTTTAATAACTTAAATAGAACATCAATAAAAGTAACGACCTATTTAATGTTTTATTAATAAATGAATAGTAAACAAATGATAAATGATCGCTATTTTGTATAAAAATACATAATTATTGGTATGTTTTTATATCAATAATTAAATCAAACGTTTTAATTATTGATCACGGATAGTAAGGGAATTTAGGTTAAATAAAGTGGCAAAGTAGATGGAATTAAATCTCAAGAAAGTATTTAAGTACTACATATTCTAAATATTATTTAGAATATGTAGTAAATAGGGCTCGCTATGTGTATTCAGCAGTTACGCGTTTTGTTAGTCAAGCGATGAGGGAGCTTTTCCCATTTTTTTGAGAAAACGGATTTGTGCGGCAACTAACTGTTTGTAATTAATACAGCGATAGGGCATGTTGTGCTGTTGTGATAGTGTTGCCAAAATATTAGCTAACGCAGGGTAATGGCGATGGTGCCAGTTTGGAAAAAGGTGGTGAGTTAGGTGGTAATTTAACCCTCCCGTTAAGCGCCATAAGCAGTGTGGGGTAGGGAGCCAATCACATGCCGTCACAAAATTATGGTAATACCAACCATGTTTGACTTGTTTATCTTCAGGGGCTGTAAAAAACGCAGTTTCAGCCCAATGGGTGCCAAGTAATAAATAAATCACAAAAATAGAGGCGATCATCTGACTCAATAGATAGGTAATCAATATTGTAGTTAAACTGATATCATGGTTGTACGCGATGATAAGCGGAATGCCGAGCATTAATATCAGGTGGCTAATTTTACTGCCTAGAAATAACCCCCAACCTAGCTTACCTTCCAGTACTTTTTTGGTTTTTAATGGGGTCTTACCTGTTCTATCTGACCAGTCAAATACTAACGCTATCCATGTTAGGGATAAAGAGGCAACGAAAGGCCAATAAATATGCTGATATTTCATAAAAGGCCGCCACCGTTGAAAAGGAGTTTGGCGAAATATGCCATTTTCTTCAGTATCTAAATCATAATGTTCAATATTGGCATAATGATGATGATAATGAACATGGCGTGTGCGCCAAAATTCAGGTTCTAAACCTAAAGGTAGGGTGACAAGGCGACCAAAAACACGGTTTTTCCACGGTGATTTGAATAATGTATTATGGCAAGCATCATGTTGGCCTATCACATTTAGCAGCATGATGAGTAATACGAATACAAAGTAGGATGATGTGTAAACCAATGTTGATTCAGTAAAAAGAGTAGGGAGATAGCTTAGTATCGCAATCACAAATAATAAGGCAATTACTGTGAGGTCAATTTTACTGGCGTACACATGATCTTGTTTTGCTTGTAGATATGCTTGACTTTCCCGCTTTAATGCATCGTGAAATCGTTGCTCGTTACCATCAGCAAATGTTAGTTCTAATTCAGCATGCTGCATTGCGAATCTCATTAGGTAGAATATTTTACTGGAAAAACAGTATATCGTTATTCTCTAAATCGCCGCAAAATAAAAAACTCATTCATGGTATGGTCTTAGCTATTCTAGAGTATTCTTAAATATAATAGTAATAACTTTTTATTTGGCTATTTAATCGATGGTAGATTGTGAAAAATAGAAATTCTTTTTAACCTAAGAACGGTTTGCTAGGCTGATGTATGTTTGAGAAAGGAAGAAGTAAATAATAAAATTATGATGGCTACACTACGTAGCTAGGTATGAAAGCTAGGTATAAAACTGCGGATAAAACCGACTTTAGTGCTACATCCTTGTAGAATAGTCCTTAGCACATAAGATAACAGTGAAAAATGTGTCTGTCTGTAATAAATTATCTGTAAAAGTGTTTACATTTTATTTTAGTTATTAATTATAAATGATAGTTACCATTTTGTTCATTAACAAAGATTTCTATCGTTATATTTTATTGACTTAAGCCAAATTAGGAGGTTACCTATATTAATAATATTTAAAGGTGATGAAATAGTAGCGGTTAAATTATTTTCTGACTAGGAGAATTAAAATGAAAAAGGTATTGTTAATAACCTTATCGATACTATTCATTCCATTATCTTCCCAAGCGGGCTATAAATATTATGGTTGTGACAACAAATTATACCAATTAGAAAAACAATTGAAATATGCTAAGGCGTATGGAAACCGCTATCGAGTAGCAGGTTTAGAACGTGCGATTTCTAATGTGAAAAATAATTGTGTTGATCACTATTCAGGGGCTACAGGGCCTACAAAGCTTAATCAATATTATGATTTCAATGAAACTCATCAGCTAGAGAAAGAAATTGATGCATTACGAGATGAAGTTGAGCGTTTAAAAGCGCTAAAAAGTTAGTCATTAAAATTTATGATAATGCATTGATGTTAAGATGATTTATGTGTGTTTTTACCGCTTATCTAATTAAATTAACATATAAATCATCGATTGGAATGTCGCTAAAGAGTGTCATTTGAATGCTCTTTAGCGAGTTTATTAATAATGGATAGATTTTATCCGCTTGTTTTTATAGGAAGTATTTCTTTTTATCCGTTACTTTGTTGACAATGTTAACAGGCCTTTATCTGTAGATTATCAGTTTGATAAATGAAATAATGAGTTAATGTCGTTTCATTAACAATATATTTATCACATTATGGACATTCGCCCGCATCAACACTGGTTCTTTCGTTTATTCGACTGGCATGGTTCTGTGCTGTCTAAAATCACATTTCGCCTTTCTTTAAATATCATGATGTCATTAGTTGCTGTATTGAGTTTTCAATGGTACGAGCAATTAGGTATTCATCTGACCATCGCACCTTTTAGTTTATTAGGGATTGCTATTGCAATATTTTTAGGTTTTCGCAACAACGCCTGCTATAGCCGCTTGATTGAGGCGAGGACATTGTGGGCTTCATTGTTAATTAATCAAAGAAATATCCTAAGAAATATTAAAGGATTATTACCTAATGATAAGGCTGCGCAAAAGGAATTTGCCAATTTATTGATTGCTTTTGGTTGGAGTTTAAAGCACGAATTACGAAAGACTAGCCCCATTGTCGACTTATATCGGTTGTTGCCCCGCCATATTTTTGATGAAGTCATACGTAGCCCATTTCCTACTAGCCGCATACTACTGCAAATTGGTCTAAAAGTAGGGGAGTTACGTGATAATAAAATTATCAGTGACGTTTTATTTCAATCGATTAATAAAGACATCAATGCGTTGTCTGAGGTACTAGGGGGTTGTGAGAGAATATCAAATACGCCAATACCATTTGCTTACACGTTAATTTTGCAACGTACGGTGTATTTGTTTTGTACCTTATTGCCATTTGCACTGGTGGTTGACTTGCATTATATGACCCCCTTTGTTTCAGTATTCATTTCCTATACATTTTTAGCTTGGGACTCTTTAGCAGAAGAATTAGAAGATCCCTTTGGAACATCAGCTAATGACCTTTCTTTGAATGCGATTTGTAACAGTATTGAGCGAAATGCCCTTGATATGTTAGATATTCGACCACTTCCCCCGATCAATCAACCCGATAAGTACTTTAATTTATTATAAATTTTTGGCTTTATTTTGTGGCAGGGCAAGGATATGTGCTGCCACCATATCCCCGATTAATCATTCTATTTTTAATTTCTTTAGTGAAAAAAATGTTAATTCTGTACAGATAACCCTATCAATACTATACTCCCCCTATGTATATTGAAGGGGCTAGAGTATGCCGCATTCGCCAAAAGAAAAGAAAGCTGTTCTGACCCGTGTCAGAAAAATAAAGGGCCAGTTATTAGCACTGGAGTCCGCACTTGAAGATGAAGTTGCGTGCGCTGCTATTTTGCAGCAAATTGCGGCGATCCGTGGTGCAGTAAATGGACTAATGGCCGGGGTGTTAGAGAGTCATTTACGAGAAGGGCTTCAGGAGTCTGCAACAACACCGTTACAGAAAGAGTCTGTTGATGATGCTATCTCATTAATTCGAACATATTTGCGATAACTAAAGAGGGAATAACGATGAAATCACGTGCCGCAGTCGCATTTGGTCCCGGTGAGCCACTAAAAATTGTTGAAATTGATGTTATGCCACCTAAGGCTGGCGAAGTTCTGGTTAAGATCAGTCACACAGGCGTGTGCCATACTGACGCTTTTACGTTATCAGGGGATGATCCTGAGGGGTTATTCCCTGTCGTGCTCGGTCATGAGGGAGCCGGTGTGGTGGTCGAAGTGGGGGAAGGTGTAACGAGTGTTAGTGTTGGGGATCATGTCATCCCACTTTATACTGCAGAATGCGGAAAATGTGTTTTTTGTGAGTCAGGTAAGACTAATCTCTGCGTCTCTGTTCGCGCAACACAAGGTAAAGGTGTGATGCCTGATGGGACAACGCGCTTTTCATATAACGGTCAACCAGTTTATCACTATATGGGGTGTTCAACATTCAGTGAATACACCGTAGTGGCAGAGGTGTCTTTAGCCAAAATTAATCCAGAGGCAAACCATGAAGAAGTTTGTTTGCTAGGATGCGGCGTTACAACAGGGATTGGTGCTGTTCATAATACAGCAAAAGTACAAGAAGGTGATTCTGTTGCGGTATTTGGATTAGGTGGCATTGGTTTGGCGGTGATCCAAGGCGCAAGACAAGCAAAAGCGGGGAGTATTATCGCAATTGATACGAATCCATCTAAATTTGACTTAGCACGCCAATTTGGCGCCACTGAGTGCTTGAATCCAAATGATTTTGATAAACCTATTCAGCAAGTATTAGTTGAAATGACGGAATGGGGGGTTGATCATACCTTTGAATGTATTGGTAATGTCAATGTTATGCGTGCAGCATTAGAAAGCGCCCACCGAGGGTGGGGGCAATCGATTATTATTGGCGTGGCTGGTGCAGGTCAGGAAATATCAACACGTCCATTTCAACTGGTCACGGGGCGTTCATGGCGCGGTACAGCATTCGGTGGTGTAAAAGGGCGCAGTCAGTTACCTAAAATGGTTGAAGATGCGATGAAAGGGGATATTGAGCTATCACCGTTTGTGACTCATACATTACCTCTGGATAGCATTAATGAAGCCTTTGATTTAATGCATGAAGGTAAGTCGATTCGCACAGTGATTCATTACGAATAAGGAGCATTTGATGGAGAGAATTGAGCGCCATGCCTGTTTTGGTGGTTGGCAGGATGTTTATCAACATCAATCTGCGGTTTTAGGCTGTGAAATGCGGTTTGCTGCTTATTTACCGCCACAAGCGCAAGTACAGGCTTGTCCCGTTATTTACTGGTTGTCGGGGCTGACTTGTAATGAGCAGAATTTTATTACCAAGGCGGGAGCACAACAATATGCGGCGGCTCATGGTGTCATTTTAATTGCGCCGGATACCAGTCCAAGAGGTGATAAGGTTGCCGATGACGATGCTTATGACCTTGGGCAAGGAGCTGGTTTTTATGTCAATGCATTGCAGGAGCCGTGGAATAGTCATTATCGAATGTATGACTATATTGTTTCTGAGTTGCCGACTTTAGTTGAAGCACATTTGCCCGCCACAGAAAAGCGTTCTATTTTTGGCCATTCAATGGGGGGGCATGGTGCATTAATGATTGGCTTACGCAATGCGAGCCGTTATTGTAGTTTATCTGCATTTTCACCTATTGTTGCTCCCTCCCAAGTTCCATGGGGACGAAAGGCATTTATGGCTTATTTGGGCGATGATAAAGCGACTTGGGCACAATATGATACAATTCATTTACTCGACGAGGCTGCATCTATCCCACCTATTTTAGTTGATGTGGGGACTGCGGACCCATTTTTACATGACCAATTGAAACCGAGCTTATTGGCGGATATCTGCGATAAAAAGCAGCATAAATATACTCTACGGTTACATGATGGTTATGATCATAGCTACTATTTTATTAGTAGTTTTGTCGGTGAGCATATTGCATTTCATGCACAAAATTTGAAGTAAAATATAGAGATAGAAAAGTGTAGGCGATAATGGCCTGCACCTTTCTATTACAATTCTATTAATGACATAAAGACTTCCACAGATTATTTAGAGTGCAATTTGAACGTTGACTAATAGCGTTGCTCGCACGGATAGCGATATCCCTACTTGTGCCTTTACACAATTCAAGTCACCACCCAATTGATAGCGTCTTTACATCTCGCAAGGCTGAAATTACTGTCATTTGACATCATCATTTTTCTTGCTGTTCAATCTAGTTATGTTTTTATGACCTCATAATCTATTTTCTATATAACATAGTCTTTTCTTAAGTGGTCTGCGTGGATTAGAGCGCTAGCTGAATGTAGTCTGGTTTTTTATTCCAATATACTGTAATTTTCAGTATAAAATAAAAGTGTAATGTATAAAAACGCTTAATCATAAGCGTTTGTTACTTTTTGAATATTAAAGAATCAAGGGTAAAAATGGGCAATATTGTTTATTGCTGTCAATATGTCCGATGTAGTTTACAAGGGGCTAAGGGAGGGGGAATAAAATCAATGCGGATTTAAAGATTTTCCTAGAATAATGATTTGCTTGATGGACTAAAAATGGCCAGATAATTTACTCAATGATTTTATTGCTGACACGGCGATATCTCGGTTTGGATCTTTACACAACTCTAACAGTCGATTAATTGCATTTTGTTGCTCAACGGTTGAATGGTAGTCTCCCAATGCAGAAATTGCGGCTATTTTGACATCGTCATTTCCACGATAAGTTAGCTCAATTAATGTTGTTATAATATTTTTTTCCATGATGTTTCCTTGGTGCTAAATTTTTTTACACATGTATTCTAAGTGAAATTACTTGATATTTTTTTTCAAATTTAGAATTTTAATCGAAATATTATATCTATTTTACACATTTTTTGTTCAAAAACTTTATTATTGGTTGTGTATCTAAATGAAGATAAAAAAACAGGCTGCTTAGCGAATAAAATACGTAAAAATAACAGGTAGAGCAGAGAGGGCTTTAATGATTCATTTCGAATATAAAAACATGGTCAATAAATCAGCACTTTAGATAAGGCTTGGCTGGCTAAAGTGCTGTTGAAACAGAATCAGTGTCGTAAATAGACGTGTGGTGTTTTATTTTCTGGATGTAGGGTAACCCCAAGGTCAGCTTGGTACCAACGCGTTAAGTTTTCGGTCGTTAAAACCTCTGTAGGAGTGCCTTTGGCCACTAATTTCCCCTCGTGAATCAGCAAAACTTTGTCTGCATATAATGCGGTGAGGTTTAAGTCATGTAAGACACAACAAACCCCTAAAGGCCGTTCTCGAGTCAGTTGATGTAATAACCGTAAACTGTGTTGCTGATGGTATAAATCAAGGGCTGACGTGGGTTCATCAAGAAATAAGCAAGCCCCTTGCGCTATAGGTTGCCATAGTTGAGCAAGCACACGAGCCAGCTGTACGCGTTGCTGCTCCCCACCTGAAAGCTGACGATAGTCCCGCAAGCGTAAGGATTGGCAACCCGTTTGCGATAGTGCTTCATCAATAGCCGTTTGCTTATGCTCTGAGCCGTAAGGTGCTCTGCCCATTGCCACAACATCTTCTACAGTAAATGCAAATTGCAGATGACTATGCTGTTTCATCACCGCACGCTTTCGGGCTAATGCATTATGCTCCCAGTCGATAATTGACCGCCCTTCTAGTAAGCAAACGCCTTGGGTTGGTGTATTATAGCCCGTCAGCAACTTTAATAAACTCGATTTTCCCGCGCCGTTCGGCCCTATAATAACGACCATCTCCCCTCTTTCTATTGATAAACTGACATCATAGATTAGGGTCTTGTCATCAATCTTATAAGATAAATTTTGAGCTTCTAATAAGGTAGTGTGATTGGGCATTAGCTTAAATTCTCCCTGAAGGCTGCCGTAAAATTAGCCATAAAAAGTAGGGGCCACCAATCAAGCCTGTGAGTAAACCAACTGGGATCTCAGCAGGTGCAACAGCGGTTCGAGCAATCGAGTCTGCGACCAGTAATAGCCCCGCGCCGACGATAGCAGAACCTGGAATAAGCCAGCGGTGATCAGGACCAAGTGTCATGCGAATGAGATGGGGAACAACAAGACCCACAAAACCAATGACACCGCTCATTGCAACCGCACAACCTACCAACATGGCACTGAGAAATAAGAGCACAAATTTAGTTCGCTCAACGTTTAATCCGAGGTAATGAGCGTCTTCATCGCCCAATTGTAAAATATTGAGTTTGCTACCTTGCACTAAACAGGCCGCGCTAATTGGTAAAATGACCGAAGCCGCGATAGAGAGTGACGTCCAATCTACATTACCTAATGTCCCCATCATCCATAGGCTAAAGGTTCTGAGCTGCTGGTCATTGCTGATATAGCTAAGAACGCCAATAAAGGACATGCACAGGGCATTAATGGCAATACCTGCCAAGAGTAGGCGAGCAAGGTTACCATTAGATGAACGGTTTAAACTAAAAATAACAAAAGAAACGGCGAGGCTACCAATGAATGCAGCGGCTACATGACCATAACCTTGTATAACGCTAGGTAATGAAATAGAGAAAACAATAAAAGCAGCAACAGATAATGCGGCTCCACTGCTGATCCCTAATAGGCTTGGGTCGGCAAGGGGATTACGAAATAGCCCTTGCATGATAGCTCCTGATACAGCAAGAGCAAGACCCACTAAAATCGCAATTAAAATGCGAGGAAGCCGGATATTTAACCATATTTGCCAATCAGGATCTGTGGCAGATGCCTGCCACAGTGCTTTTAATGAGAAATTTATCGCACCTGCGTTAGAGGCAATAAGCGTCAAACCGCAAAGTGCGATAAATAAAACGATAATCACTAAAAGTGGATTTTTGAAACGACTCATTGGGACTTTTCTAATGCCTCACGTAGTTGTTGCATGACTTGTGGTGTACCCAAACTAAAAGTGAGCATACCGACATCATCAACGACAAGTAGGGCTTTATTTTTTCCAGCAGGTGTCATTGACATTCCTTGTAATTTCCATACTTTGTCTACCCCACCTAATGACTTAACACCTTCTTGTGTAAAAACGATTAAGTCAGGTTGGCTTGATAACAGTCCCTCTTGAGATAATGGGCGGTAGCTATCAAAACTGTCCATAGCATTTCGGGCTCCTATTGCTTTTATCATACTGTCTGCAGCAGTATTTCGACCCGCAGCAAGAGGCATAACGCCACCATGACTCATAATAAACAGGACTTTTTTATCGATAGGAGTTGTATCGACTTGGCTTAGCGCTTGGTTAAATTTCTCTACTAATTGCTTACCTTGTTCCTGTTTATTTACGGCATTAGCGATGGTGGCGATTTTTTCAGGAATGGCTTCTACGCTAGGTTTTCCCAGCACCTTGATAATTTTAACACCACTTTTTTCTATCTGTGTTAAGGCCATCGAAGGTTTCGCAAGCTCACTTGCTAGTACTAACGTTGGGCGCATAGATAAAACACCCTCCGCATTTAGCATACGCATATAGCCCACATCAGGGAGTTTTGTCGCTTGTTCTGGGTGAAGACTGGTACTATCACGAGCCACAAGTTGTTGCTCTGCACCAAGTGCATACACAATTTCAGTTACGTCACCACCTAAAGTGACGATACGTTCTGCTGCGTAAGTACTTACAGACATAACCAGCGTTGCAATTGTTAGAAGCCATTGTTTCATAATAAGTTACCTGAATTTAAATGCGTGGTAATGCGGTGACTTGTTGGCGCCATTGCTCTTGCTCTGGAGTCCCTTCCGTACGCTGCCCATACATTTGTGCGATTTGATTTCCTTGGTTATCAAAGACTTCAAGGCTAGTGACAAAACCATCATCAGTTGGCTTGCGAGTTACCCAGCATTCGGCGATGCCATTTTCAATCATGTGTAAGGTAAAATCAGGGTTGAAAATGTTTAGCCACTTTAAGTCTGAACCTTCGCTTTGGTATGGCATGATTTTTTTGATTTCACCAGTGAAAATTTGCACACATCCACGGTTGCCCACAAAAATCATGATTTCGTTCTGATCTTTAAAGGCGGTATTAATCAGCTGATTGAAGGAGTCATTAGGAACTTTCCAAGCCAAATCATCGCTGACAGCAGCAAAAACTTGCTGGCGGCTGAGGTTGTTTTTCTTAAGTAGAACAAAAAATTGGTGTACATCGGTCATATCACGCCATTGTTGTTCTAATTGTTGTTTTAGTTCGTCACTAACCGGTTGGTTAGTAAAGGGAACCGCAGGTTGGAGGTTTAGTTCAGCATTGTCTTGAGTCGTGTATTTTTTAATCAGAGCTTGCCATGCAGTCATGTCCGTTTCGTCAGTGGTGTAGACTTTGTGTAGCGCATCACCTTGTTTATCAAAGAACTGAATGCTGTGACGCGGGCCATGTTTGGTATCTTCGGTTAATGCGAAAATACTATCCCAATGGCTAAAAAACATCCTTAAATCAAGCGCTCGCGGGTTTAAAATTAACCCGCCGTGAGGGCTAAATGTCGCGTTTTCATAGCGCCCAACTTGCTCATGCACCACATACTCGTTACGGGTAATCGCTTTGGCTTGACCAACGGTTGCAAGCTCTGTCAGTAATGTTGGGGCATCCACGTCTAAGCGAACGGCGTTATCATGACCGACGCGGCAATGAAGCAGTTGTGCTTCAGATACATTTAGGTATGCGGCAAGATCACGAGCGTATTTGGCTTTGTTATCTGCTTTGGCTTGTTGGTAACGCTCGAAAAGTGTTGAATTCACGTGTATCTCCTTAATATTGTGTGAATTACCATTGGAAGCTGACAAGCAGCTTGGCATTACGTCCATCTTGAGGAATGCCTTGTGATGAGTAATATTCTTTGTCGAAGGCATTGCCTAATACGACACTGGTTCCTAACCCTTTGAGCTGCCCGTCACCTTGGTAGCTGACGTAGAAGTCATGTACGGCATAGCCAGCTTGTGGTGCCGCTTTAGTGGCTTCGTTAAAGTCAGTATGGCGAGTAAATTCACCTAACCAACCTACGGAAAAGCCACTATTTGCAACAGGGATAGAGAGATTACTGGTAAATGATTCAGGCTTGATTGATGTGATTGATTCACCGTTATATTCGTTCTTACCTGTGGTTCGGTTATAGGCTAAGTTCCATCTGAAATAATCGGTTGTATAGTCTAATGATGCATCAACCCCCCAAATTTTTGCGCGTTTGGTATTGATTGAGGTGGTGTAGTTATTTTCAGGGTTTATAAAGTCTGGCTTAGGGGTTACATAGGTATTGATATAGTCTTTGGCTTTGGTGTCAAAATAACTGGCTTTAAATTGGAGATTGTCTCTTTCCATTAATAAGTCATTAAAACGTAAGCCAAACCCATATTCTGCGGTACGAGTACTTTCTGGTTTTAAATTTGGATTAGGACGCCATTTATTATAGATTTGCCCTATTGGAAAATGAACGCTATCGTTATACATCTCCATCATGGTTGGTGCGCGGAAGGCTTCAGAGTAGGATGCAAATAGCATTGACCAATCTGTTGGTGTAATACTCACCGCCCCTTTAGATGACCATTTACCTTCTTTGGTTTCGTCATTGCCTTTGGCTTTCGATTTATAATGGTCATAACGTGTGCCGACAATAAATGAAACAGGCAAATCTTTTAGGGTGATTTCATCTTGTAAAAAACCAGAAGCAAAGGTGATATCTGCATCAGGAAACTGGGTTGTATTAGCATAGGGGGTTTGCTTCTGACGATAGGCTTCGCTTCCATAAGTTAAATTGTGAGCAGCGACAGGCAGGTCGTAAAAATGGGTTTTGTTATCCAGTTTCATCCCGTAGGTTTTTTGTGTTCGGCCTTCGTAAGGAGTGCCTTGACCCTTAGCGGTAATGTTGACCTCAGAATAATATGGTGTGACTGTTAGGTTAAGCCAATCTTGCGAAGCGGGTTTTACTTGGTACGTGGCTTGTACATCGCGTTGGCGAGTGGTGCGGTTAACTTTTAAATTCTTACTGTCACTGGTGATTTGTTGAGGGTTTTTCGGCTCATGGGCATCGTTGTTATAGTAACGCATTTGGCCTGATAACTTTTGGGCATCATCGATTTGCCATGTTCCTTTTGCGAGCAAATTACCGATAGTTTCTTTATTTTTCATGTCATCGCCATTACTCATGCGGACATTACCGGTTTCTTTGGTCACAAAACTGAATAAGCCGTCTAGGTTGTCACTACGCCCAAAAGTAGTGCCTCCGAAACCAAAGCTGTGATCGCCTGTTGCACCTTGGGTAAAGACCCGGAAACCTTGGTTTTGGCCATCGCGTAATAAATCCTTAGCATCAACCGTTTCCCATGCGATCACGCCACCCATTGCACCACTGCCATACAGTAGGGCAGAAGGGCCACGGATGATCTCAACTTGTTTGATTAGTGCAGGGTCAATGAATGTCCCGTTAACATGGCCGGTATCGGTGCCTTGGCGTACGCCGTCCACAAGGGTCAAAATCCCTTTACGGTCAAAACCACGCATATAGATATCTTGCCCATTCGTTCGACTCGTGCCCGTGACACCAATCCCCGGTACTTTGCGTAAAATATCATTGACGTTGTTTGCTGTTTTGGTTTCAGGTGAGTCGTTTTTTATCACAGTTACCATCATTGGGGCTTCAAAACTGTCACGTTCACTCCCTGTGGCGTAAACTGTCATGACATCATTGACATCTTTTTTCGCAGAAATATCAGTAGATTGCGCCTGTGCGCTTGCTATAACCCCTAAGATCGCACTGGTTATCACTGACACTCGTAAAACATGGGACATATTGGGCTACTCCATAAAGTTTTTCATTTTTATTCATATCAACAGGCCGAATGAATAAATTAATTATTAATTAGTGACTTACAGTTGATTAATATAAATAAGCAAGTGAAGTTTGGTCAGGAGGACCTGAGTTTGGAATAACATAGGAAAAGCTGAGCGCAAGCGATATGCGAACAGAATTAAACGGCCATGGTGTTTGGAAACTGAAGGGATAGCCAGTTATCGCTTGTGCGATAACCCGAGCTTCTTGCATCGAATTAATATCCATATATCTTCGATGTGAAATGCCAAAAATGAAAAATACAGACGTCAGTTCAAACTCCATAAGAAACCTTTTCCTATGTTTAGATTAAGCTGGCTGCCTGGATTATTAACCTAGGTGGCTTGCAAATTAAGTTTTGGGCACAAACTACTTAGTTAAAATCAACTTACCTGTACGTGTTTGTCTTAATTGATAAAGTTCACCATTGTGCTGAATTGAGACCTTACCGGCAGGGCCCAATAGCTGTTGGCTTTCTATTACGTCATTTTTAACGGATTGTTTTGCTGTTTCGACGTTATTTTCTGCAACTGGCGCTGTCATAGTGTTTTACCATACTCAGTGTGTTGATAATCGAAATGATATTGAGAATGATTATCTTTAGAATCATTGCCAATATCAAGCAATTTTCACAATGAAACAACAAAAGAGACACAAACACCTGCATCTGTACAGAAATAGCACATTTACTGGTAAAAATACGTATTAAAAGCCATTATCCATATGGAATGTTAATCTATAGTTAGGGTCTGGTACTTATTCATGGGGGAATAGCATGAAAATACTCATTGTTGGGGCGACGGGGTTGGTTGGCAGCCATGTTTTATCATTGGCTTTAGCCGATCCCCGAGTGACGCAGGTTATTGCGCCTACGCGCCATGATTTACCTGAACATGTTAAATTATGGGCACCAAGAGTCGATTTTAATCATTTACCTGATGAGGCGGCAATGTGGGATGTTGATGCGGTAGTTTGTACTTTGGGTGCAACAATGAAGTCCGCAGGCTCCAAAGCCGCCTTTCGTCAAGTTGATTATGATTATCCTCTAGCATGTGCTGAACTTGCTCGAAAATGGCATTGCCCAACGTTTGTTTTAACATCTGCATTAGGGGCGAGTGCCAATTCTCCATTTTTCTACAGCCGAGTAAAAGGTCAGCTTGAAAACCGCTTAATGGCATTCGGGTTTGATTCTTTAACGCTAGTTCGTCCAAACGTAATTAGTGGCCATCGCCAGCAAGAACGCCTAGGTGAAGTCGTGGTGATACGCATTATTTCAATGTTATCTCGCTTACTGCCTGCAAGTTGTCAGGTAAGTCCTGCAAGTAATATTGCGAAAGCGCTATTCGATGCTGCGGTTAATCCTATTCGTGGAGTGAATATAGTGTCATCAAAGCAACTTAGAGCTAATCAATTTACAGTGAATAATAAATAGTTGAGCGAGGCTCGATGTCGTTTTCATGATAAGCGAGTGTCAGGTCACCAAAACATAAGGTGGCCGCTGAACGGTATTACTGAAATTCACCTGACGCTGTTTCTGTGAACATATCCTGTTTTGATTTTGTTATTCAACTACTCATTATTTTGGCAGTAGGATATTTTTCTATTGTTCTTATTTTCTTTAGAATATATAAGCTTGAGGTACAGTAATAGATAACATTAAACGGGCAAAACTGTTAATTAAATAAATACAAAAGCTCAAGTGAGTGGACGAGTAAAAATAAAAAAAACAACATTAATTTTTTACTCGCTAGTCATTAAATAAGGATGACCTTGAATTTATTACTAGCAAATTAGGTTTTTAGTGTTACAAATATTTAATCAGAATTATGATTTGAGCGATATAGCTTTAACCAGCATAGAGCTTAGGTGCTTGCCAAACGGATTTAAGGGCATTAATAGTGAAGATATTACTCATAGAAGATCATGAAAAAACAGGTAATTGGGTTAAAAAAGGTTTAGAGGAAGCCGGGTTTATTGTTGATATCATTTCTGATGGGCGTGATGGCCTGTATTTGGCATTAGAACATGATTATCAGCTGATTATATTGGATATTATGCTGCCTGGGATGAATGGGTGGAATATTCTAAAAGTTTTGCGTACCTCAAAGTCGGTGCCTGTAATTTGTTTAACTGCGCGAGATGCGGTCGAGGATCGCGTTAAAGGATTAGAATTAGGGGCGAATGACTATTTAGTGAAACCTTTTTCATTTTCTGAATTGTTGGCGAGAGTACGCAATCAATTACACAATCGACAACTAACTTCCAATACGATCGAAATAGCCGATTTAACGATTAATTTACCACGTCATGAAGTTGAGCGCGGAGGACTGAGTATTCCAATGACTCGACAGGAGTACTCACTTTTACTTTTTTTTGCCTTACATACTAATGAAATTTTGCCGAGAACCTTGATTGCAAGTGAGGTTTGGGGAACTAATTTTGATAGTGATACGAATATTGTTGATGTTGCGATTCGAAGGCTTAGGAAAAAAATTGATGATGGATTTGACATTAAGCTGATAGAAACTATTCGAGGGATGGGCTATCGGTTTAATGAGGGTAAGAAATGAAAAAAAAGTCATTAAAGTTTAAATTAATTTTTCTTTTTACTTTGCTCATGGTTGCTAATGTAGGGGTTATCACGTTATTTCTTTATCAGACACTTAAGAATGAAATGGTATCAAGGGATAATACGTTATTAGTTAATCGAGCCGATCAATTAGCTAAACTGATAATGAGTGGGATTGATATAAAAACACTGCCTATTTACTTTCAGCGTATGATGGATATGAAGCAAGACATTATTTATATCACAGATATAAATAATAAAGTGCTTGTTGATACTAACCAAGATATTTTATTTGCTAGTCATCTTAAAACTGTAAATGTTAATGATATTGATCTTGCTGCTATTACCCATTGGGAAACAGCTGAAGGTATGCCAGTTTCTGCGATTAATTTTATGATTAACTCGCCATCAGAAAGTTTAAATGTCGTTATTGCTAAAGCATCAATCGAGCGTAATAGCGTTCTTTCTGAGTACCTTAATAAGAGTATTGCTATTTCAGTTTTTACTATCTTATGTATGGCATTTCTAAGCGCTGTACTTGTTAAAAGAGGGCTACGCGATATTTATCATTTAAGTCGAGTCACAGAACAAACCGATATTCATACACTTAGTCAGCAAATTAATATTGAGCAGCTTCCTGAAGAATTAAAAAGTTTAGGTAATTCCATGAATATAATGAGAAGCCGCCTGAAAAGTGATTTTATTAAATTGACTCAGTTAGCGGATGATTTAGCTCATGAGCTTAGGACGCCAATTAATGCCATCAAAGTGCAAAATGAAATCACCTTACAAAGAACTAGAACATTGGATGAGTATCAATCAATTATTGTAAGTAACATTGAAGAGCTAGATACCTTGTCTAAGTTGATTGAAAATACTTTATTTATCGCTCGAGCAGAAAATAAAAATATTGCCTTAAATAAAGAGTATATTTTAGTCGATAAAATCATTGATGATGTATATGGTTTTTTTGCTTTTTATGCAGAAGAGAATCAAGTTAAGCTTATTTATCATCCATCAACGATAAGGGTTCATGCTGATGCAGTCTTGTTAATACGGATAGTTATGAATCTGATTTCTAACGCAATTAAGTATTCATATCCGGCAAGTCAAATCGTAACAACAACCCAGATTGAAAATAATCATGTTATCGTAAGGGTTAGCAATCAAGGTGATTTAATCGCCAAGAGTGATCAGGTTTTTGACCGTTTTTGGCGTGGTGATAATGCACGAACATCTGAGGGAAGTGGTTTAGGACTATCCATTGTTCAGGCCATTATGATACTACACGGAGGCTCTGTTACATTTGAGCGTATAGATAATCAGAATGTATGTAGCCTTTATTTTCCTATTGAGACAATGCCAACATGACAAAATTGTCATCATTCTGTCAGCCTTAAAACTGCGTTATTCGGTATAACAACGGTATTGAAGTGAGCGTGCATGATTAACCGCGATATTGTTGGGCGAGTGTCTTGACGAGTGGCTATTTAAGGATGAAAAGTATGAAAAAATTTAAAAATAACAATCAATCAGATATTACTCCTGAGTCCGTTTTTATGATGAAACGTAGAAACTTGCTCAAATTGCTAGGCGTTGGAGCAACAGGGGTAGCTATCGCATCTGTCGCAAAGGCAGACTTGTTGTCTTGGTTTACAGGAAATGATGAAAAGCTTACGCCTACATTACCACGTAAAAAACTTGAGTTTATTCAACCTGAGGAATATCAGCCTGCTTTAACATTAACGCCGGAAGATAAAGTCATTGGTTATAATAATTTTTATGAATTTGGACTCAGTAAATCCGATCCTGCTCAATATTCACATACGATGAAAACAGAGGAATGGCAGCTTAGGATCGAAGGAGAGGTTAACCGTCCCATCACGTTGAATTTAGATGATATTCGCCATAAATTCGCTCTAGAAGAGCGTATTTATCGTATGCGTTGTGTTGAGGCGTGGTCAATGGTTATTCCTTGGGTTGGTTTCCCACTTTGCAGTTTATTAGCATTGGTTGAGCCTAATAGCCGAGCAAAATATGTGGCTTTTGAAACTCGCTATGCGCCTCAAGAAATGCCGGGACAAGACAGCCGGTTTGTTGGCGGCGGGCTAGCATATCCCTATGTGGAAGGCCTACGATTAGATGAGGCCATGAATCCGTTAACATTTATGGCAACAGGGGTTTATGGTAAAGAATTACCGAATCAAAATGGGGCCCCAATTCGCTTAGTTGTGCCCTGGAAATATGGTTTTAAAGGCATAAAATCGATAGTGACTATTCGCTTAACGGAGTCTATTCCGCCAACAACATGGAATCTTTCTGCTCCTAATGAATACGGCTTTTATGCCAATGTTAACCCAAAGGTTGCCCATCCGCGTTGGTCGCAAGCGAGTGAACGTTTTATTGGTTCAGGAGGGTTAGGGCAGGTTATCCGACAACCTACGCAATTATTTAATGGTTATGGTGCAGAAGTTGCGCATTTATATAATGGGCTAGATTTACGGAGAAATTTCTAGTGAAATTGCAAGTCGTATTGACAAAGTTGCTATTTCATCTTGTCGCTATATTACCTTTAATAGGGTTAATGTATGCGATTAAATTTAATCAATTAAGTGCAGATCCTGCGAAAGATATTCAGCATTTTACAGGTATTACCACGTTGCGTTTATTAGTGGCAGTTGCTCTGATACCGATGGTTGCTCAGTTTTCTGGATGGATAACTTTATTTCAAGTTCGAAAACTTTTAGGTTTGTGGTGTTTTTGTTGGGCAACGCTACACTTGAGTAGTTATTTACTGCTTGAAATTGGTTGGGGAAATTTTGCTTTCTTTTTCAGTGAAATTTTTTCACGGGTCTATTTGGTGATTGGCCTTGCCTGTTGGTTTATTTTATTTTTAATGGCTCTGAGTTCATTTGAGTGGATTCGAGTTAATTTAGTGGTTTGGTGGAAAAGAGTCCATGCTTTGTTCTACCCCCTTATATTATTGGTGATACTTCATTATATTTTGTCATTAAAAACCTTGACCCCAGAGCCATTTATTTATTTGATAGTCATCCTTCTTAGCTATTTTTCTCGTTTTATCAGGTCTGCAAAAATAAAGTAGACTGAAAATAACATATAAAAACCTTTTTTTATCAAGCCAAATGGTTATTTGCTGTTTGACTGTTCAATTTTAATTCAACTATTTAATCTATTTTTATTTTTAAAATAATGTAAGCGTTTACACTTAATCGAGATTGATCACAGAATCCTACCTCAGCGGGTTGCTATACTCTGTTGTAATAATCAGTTGAAAGCTGAAATAACATTTGAGTGGTGTAAGGGGGGAGTATGCCGCGGGGAGAGGTATTGGTTACTGGTGGATTGGGCTATATTGGCAGTCACACATGTATTCAATTGATAGATGCAGGCTTTGTACCAGTGATCATTGATAACTTATGTAATGCCAAACTTGAGGTTCTCAATCGCATTGAAAAGTTAACAAGTGTACGCCCTGTATTTTATCAATGTGATGTGCGAGACGAAATACAACTCAACAGTATCTTTACCTCGCATCAATTTCAATCTGTTATTCATTTTGCAGGGCTCAAAGCCGTTGGTGAGTCTGTAATTAAACCGCTTGAATATTATGATGTTAATGTCAATGGGTCATTGATTTTAGCGCGTTGCATGAATACCGCCAACGTAAAAAGTTTAATTTTTAGCTCCTCAGCCACGGTGTACGGTGAGCCAAGTACATTGCCTATTACAGAGGATTTCCCGACGGGTAACACCCAAAGCCCGTATGGCACGAGTAAATATATGGTTGAGCGCTGTCTAGCAGACCTCTATCAAGCCGACAACCGATGGTCGATTTCTCTTTTGCGTTATTTTAACCCCGTAGGGGCACATTCATCAGGCTTAATAGGGGAAGATCCTCAAGGTATTCCTAATAATTTGACTCCTTATATTACTCAAGTAGCGGTAGGAAAAAGGGAAAAACTCGCCATTTATGGAAACGATTACCCTACACTAGATGGCACTGGCGTTCGTGATTATATCCATGTGATGGATCTGGCGGATGGGCATGTTGCTACATTACAGACGGTGGGGAAAAAATCAGGGTTACATATCTACAACTTAGGAACGGGCAATGGGATCAGCGTGTTACAAGTGCTACATGCATTTGAAAATGTTATCGGAAAACCCATTCCTTATGTTATCGAGCCGCGTCGTGCGGGTGATATTGCTGAATATTGGTCGACACCGGCAAAGGCCCATCGTGAGTTAGGATGGCAAGCAGTTCGTTCAATTGATGATATGGCCGAAGATAGTTGGCGTTGGCAATTGAATAACCCTAATGGATATGATGGCTAGGAGAAAAATTTAATGAATACAATGCAATTTAACCCTACTGATTGTCCACATCGTCGTTATAACCCTTTAACGGGGCAATGGGTATTAGTTTCGCCTCATCGTTCTAAACGCCCGTGGAGTGGACAAGATGAAAAGCCATCGATAGCGCAGTTGCCTAAATATGATAAGAATTGTTTTCTTTGCCCAACAAACACGCGAGTTTCGGGGGAAGTGAATCCTAATTATCAAGGTACTTATGTGTTTCAAAATGA
Organism: Providencia sp. Me31A; assembly: GCF_050487165.1. NCBI lineage: Bacteria > Pseudomonadati > Pseudomonadota > Gammaproteobacteria > Enterobacterales > Morganellaceae > Providencia > Providencia sp. Me31A. The sequence goes on along the minus strand of NZ_JBKQGZ010000020.1, from coordinate 67,844 downwards.
CCATGGTGCATTGCTAGAAGACGCTTGTGAACAGCCTGAAAATCAATCTGAATTATTTCAATCACAGTCAGTAAGTGGGATTAGCCGAGTGATTTGTTTTTCGCCTGATCACAGTAAAACATTACCTGAACTTTCAATCTCTGAAATAGAGAATGTGGTGAAAACATGGCAGCAACAAGCTACCGAGTTAGGCGAGCGTTTTGCTTGGATTCAACTCTTTGAAAATAAAGGCGAAATCATGGGGTGCTCTCAACCCCATCCTCATGGGCAAATTTGGGCGAGTGATTTTCTTCCTAATGAGATTGCCCGTAAAGATCATTTTTTAGCGCAATATTATCAACGACATGGCACTAATTTGTTAGTTGATTATGGGCAAGCGGAGCAAAAAGATGGTTCGCGTACGGTAGTCGAAACGGAATATTGGATAGCCGTAGTGCCATATTGGGCGGCTTGGCCATTTGAAACGATGCTATTACCTAAACAACACATTAAACGAATTGATGAGATGAGTGCGGCGGTTCGGGCAGATCTCTGTGTTGCGATGAAAAAATTGACTTGCCGTTATGACAATTTATTTCAATGTTCTTTCCCTTATTCAATGGGATGGCACTTTGCACCTTATTTTAAACAGCCTAAAGATATTGCTCATTGGCAATTACATGCGCTGTTTTATCCACCGCTATTGCGTTCTGCAACGGTAAAAAAATTTATGGTGGGCTATGAAATGTTAGCAGAAACTCAACGTGATTTGACGCCGGAGCAGGCAGCTCAGAGGTTAAGAGATGTTAGCGATATTCATTATAAGCAGCACTAATTTTAATTTAGCCCGTTGGATCATTTTTAAAATTATTACCTGTTTGGTTTTTATTATCCAAGTAAGTTAACTGTGACCATTAAGGAAGGCATAAATGGAAATGTTGAAACAAATAGTGAGTCAGTCATTTATAAAAACATTTGGTTATCAACCAGATATTTATGTTCAAGCGCCAGGTCGAGTTAATTTGATTGGTGAGCATACCGACTACAACGATGGCTTTGTTCTGCCTTGTGCGATTAATTATCAAACCATGACAGCGGCGGCGAAGCGTAAAGACCGTATTATCAGAGTGGTAGCTGCTGATTATAACCATGATTGCGATGAATTTAGTTTAGACCAAGACATCACCTTTTTACCTGAAAAAATGTGGGCGAATTATATTCGAGGTGTTATCAAATTCTTATTACAACGTGGTTTTTCATTTAGTGGCTGTGATATTGCGGTGAGTGGTAATGTTCCTCAAGGTGCGGGGTTGAGCTCCTCTGCATCATTAGAAGTTGTTATAGCTCAGACAGTTAAAGCGTTGTATCAATTAGACATTAGTCAGCAAGAGATAGCGTTAAATGGTCAACAAGCCGAAAACCAATTTGTGGGTTGTAACTGCGGTATTATGGATCAGCTCATTTCTGCCTGTGGAGATGAAGGGCATGCGCTACTCATCGATTGCCGTAGTTTAGATTTATTTCCTATTTCTATCCCTGATGATTTAGTCGTGATGATAATAAATTCGAATAAACAACGTGGATTAGTGGGAAGCGAATACAATACACGACGTCAGCAATGTGAAGCAGCAGCACTGCGCTTTGGTGTAAAGGCTTTACGCGATGTGAGCTATGATGAATTCTTGCAAAAACAGCATTTATTAGCGCCATTGGTTGCTAAGCGGGCGAAGCACGTGATTAGCGAAAACGAGCGTACTTTAGCAGCGGCAAAAGCACTGACAGAAAATAATTTATTTATGCTTAGCCAATTAATGGAACAATCACATATTTCTATGCGTGATGATTTTGAAATAACAGTAAAAGAAATTGATGTTTTAGTTGATATTGTTAAATCTGTATTAGGTAGCCAAGGTGGAGTACGGATGACAGGGGGGGGTTTTGGCGGGTGTGTCGTCGCGTTGATGCAGCAGAAATTTGTCCAGCCTGTTATGGCAGCAGTAGATGAACAATACTCAAAAGCGACAGGGTTACAGGCTGATATTTATGTATGCCAACCGAGTGCGGGTGCAAGCACAATAGCTTGAGTCAATAAAATATATTGGAAACTGAGGCAAAAATGCAATTTACTCAAGGAAATGCTCAACAGCTACAAGAACTGCAGCTCATTGAGTTATCGAATAAAAATGGCATGAAAGTGGTTTTAACTAGCTTAGGCGCTAGCTGGTTAAGTTGTATCTTGCCCTTGGCTAGCGGCCAACGAGATGTCGTTTTAGGCTCACCAAACATGGCGAAACAGAGGGAACAAAACGTTTATTTGGGGGCGACAGTCGGTCGTGTTGCCAACCGTATTGCGAAGGCTCAATTTTCCATCGGTAGTGAACATTATATTGTATCAAACAATCAAGGCATTCATTGCTTACACGGCGGGAAAGATAACTTTAGTTATCGAATTTGGCATGTTTCGCAATTAGATGAACAACAAGCTGTTTTTTCATTGCTCTCACCTGATGGGGATCAAGGCTTTCCAGGTCAATTGTCAGTTGATGTGAGTTACCTCTTAACTGATGAAAACCAAGTCATTATTCGCTATAAGCATCAAACGACAAAAACGTGCCCAGTTAGTTTAACGAATCACACCTATTTTAATTTGGCTGGGGAAGATAGTGATAGCACCGTATTAGAGCATTATCTTGAAATTTATGCTGATCATTATTTACCTACGGACAAAGAAGGTATCCCGCTAGGCGAATGGCGGGATGTCACTAACAGTTTTTTTGATTTTCGCCAAAGCAAACGAATTGGGCGTGACTTCTTGCAAGATGAAGAACAGCGATTGGCAAAAGGATATGACCATACCTTTATTCTTGATAATCAAAGGATTAATACTCGACAGGCTGTAGCGTCACTGATTGCGCCGCAGGGGGATGTGCGGATGAATATCTTCACGACTATGCCTACTATGCAATTATATACAGGAAATTACTTGTTATCTGTGGCGGGAAAATCGCAAGACTATCTCTCATATTCAGGTGTTGCTTTTGAAACTCAATTTCCACCTGATGCGGTCAACCGGCCTGAGTGGGGGGAACAGTACAGTCCTATTTCACAAGCAAATCAAGTCTACAGTAGCGAGACTTGCTATCAATTTTGTTTCTGAATTAATTGCCATAGAGAATAAGTTTTGACTATGAACATCGCTTTATCGCGGTGTTTTTTCTTTTTTAACACGGAGTGAATCCATTGGTTGAACTTAAATGATTTTAATATGCGCTATAGCATTGTTTTTAATCCTAGCTCATTGTTTAATAAGCTATCTTAATTATAGAGGTGCACAATGGCGACAATCAAAGATGTGGCAAAAGAAGCTGGAGTTTCCGTTGCGACAGTTTCACGGGTGATCAATCAGTCACCAAAAGCGAGCCAAGCTTCTATCGCGTCAGTAAAAAATGCAATGAATAAGCTAGGATATCGCCCAAATGCTGCCGCTCGCGCACTTGTTAACCAAAGTTCCAATACAATAGGTGTATTAGTTAACGATGTCTCTGATCCATTCTTTGGCGTTATGGTTAAAGCCGTGGATGGCATCGCTCATAAAAATGGTAAACATATTTTGATTTGTAATGGTTATCATAATGCAAAAGAAGAACGCCAATCCATCGAATTGTTAATTAATAACCGCTGTGATGCGCTGGTTATCCATTCTAAAGCTCTTGAGGATGACGAGTTGATTAAATATGCGAAGGAAGTACCTAGTATGGTATTGATAAATCGACATATTAGTGAAATAGCTAATCGCTGTATTTCCTTGAACAACTACAAAGGGGCTTATTTAGCGACGGAACATCTTATCCGGCACGGTCATACTAAAATCGCATACATATCCTCAAATCATCAAATTGAAGATGCTGTGCAACGGTTACTCGGTTATCAAGATGCCTTAAAAAATAACGGAATTGCACTCTCTGATAGCTATATTGAATATGGGGTGCCATATGGAGAGGGGGGGGAGCAAGCCATGACCAATTTGTTAACTAAGTCATTGGATATTACAGCTGTTGTTGGTTATAACGATTTTATGGCAGCAGGCGCCATTGCGGTATTGGATGAAAACGAAATCCGCTCTCCTGAACAAGTTTCTGTTATTGGTTTTGATGACGTATTGATTGCACGATATATTCATCCACGTCTAACCACAGTTCGTTACCCTATTCAAATGATGGCGGAAAAAGCGACACAATTAGCGCTATCTTTAGCTCGAGGCGAGAAAATAGTGGGAGATAACTTAATTTATTCGCCAACATTAGTTCAACGCAATTCGGTACGACCATTGTCATCCTGAGTTTTCTATCCTTTCTCAATTTATTGTCGATAGTTGAAATGTAAACGTTATCATTTATTGTTGGGCACATCACATTTTAGTGCCCTTTTATGGCCTTGGCTTTCTTGTTATCTGACTTTTTATATTTTTAGCATGCATGTTTTTTCTTTATTATCCGTCAGTTAGATTATTCTTATAATGCTTCTAAGACCATTATGAAAATATGTGAGTTAATTAACGGTGATTTTTTGTGGTAACGTTTACACTGCCATCGTTACCATTTGGCGAAGGAATTTCATTATGCAAACTGAAGGGGTCGGGTTAAGCACATTAGACTACGGAATATTTATTCTATATGTGCTGATCATTATTAGTGTCGGGCTTTGGGTATCTCGTAATAAAAATGGACAGAAAAAAGGGACAGAAGATTACTTTTTAGCCGGTAAAACATTACCTTGGTGGGCGATTGGTTCTTCATTAATCGCAGCAAATATCTCCGCGGAACAATTCATTGGAATGTCCGGCTCTGGTTTTTCTATTGGTTTGGCAATAGCATCCTACGAATGGATGGCAGCATTAACGCTGATTATCGTTGCTAAATATTTTATGCCAGTTTTTATTGATAAAGGCATTTTCACTATTCCTGAATTTGTCGAAAAACGTTTTAATAAAACGTTAAAAACGATTTTAGCAGTATTCTGGTTAGCATTATTTATTTTTGTTAATTTAACCTCAGTACTTTATTTAGGGGCGTTAGCATTACAAACAATCCTAGGTATTCCAATGTATTATGCCATTTTCGGCTTGGCCTTATTTGCTGTGATTTATTCCCTGTATGGCGGTTTATCTGCGGTTGCATGGACGGATGTGGTACAAGTATTTTTCCTGATCTTAGGTGGCTTCTTAACGACGATTATGGCGGTGAGTTATATTGGCGGTGATGCCGGGCTATTTGCAGGTATGAGCCGTATGGCCAGTGAGGCTCCTGCGCATTTTGAAATGATTTTAAGCCAAGATAATCCGCAATTTAGTAATTTACCGGGTATTGCAGTACTGATTGGTGGCTTATGGGTTGCCAACTTATATTATTGGGGTTTTAACCAATATATTATTCAGCGTGCATTAGCCGCTAAATCAATTAACGAAGCACAAAAAGGGCTGGTTTTTGCGGCTTTCTTAAAACTGATTGTGCCAATTTTAGTCGTAGTGCCTGGTATTGCTGCGTTCGTCATTGTGTCTGATCCTGCTTTGTTATCAGGGCTTGGTTCAATGGCTCAAGAGCATATGCCAACGCTTGCACAAGCAGATAAAGCATATCCGTGGCTGACACAGTTCTTACCTGTTGGTGCAAAAGGTGTTGTATTTGCTGCTTTGACTGCGGCGATTGTCTCTTCTTTAGCATCCATGTTGAACTCTGTGGCAACTATTTTCACGATGGATATTTATAAAGAATACATTGCGCCAACAACAGCGGATCAGAAATTAGTCAATGTAGGACGTATCAGTGCTGTCGTCGCACTTATCATTGCCTGCTTCATCGCACCATTATTAGGGAATATTGGGCAAGCTTTCCAATATATTCAAGAATATACAGGATTAGTTAGTCCTGGGATCTTGGCGGTGTTCTTATTAGGCTTATTCTGGAAAAAAACCAATGCGAAAGGCGCAATTATTGGTGTGCTGCTTTCTATCCCATTCGCCTTGTTCTTAAAACTAATGCCGTTAGGAATGCCATTTTTAGACCAAATGATGTACACCTTCTTTTTTACGGCAGTAGTGATTGGTTTGATTAGCTTAACAACAGCGAAAGAAGATGACAGCGATGGGGCGATTATCTTAACTTCAGAGACGTTCAAAACATCGAAGGGCTTTAATATTGCCTCTTACGCTATCATGATTATCTTGTGTGTATTGTATGCACTGTTTTGGTAAAACATATACTCGTTATTCATCAAGTCGCAGCGTTGGTGGCTGCGTGTATTCGCACCAATCACATACAAGTGTATGTGATTGGCGATTCATTTAATTTTCACCTAATTATTTATTCATTAAAAAGTCAGCTAACTCAGGTGATAAATTTTGGCTACCCATCTTAGGTGATGGAGTTTGCTGCTGGCGGTTTGGTTGGGGAACATATTTTGCGAGAGTGAGCGCCGTCGAAATGGTTACTGCTAGATTATCAATCAGTGGGATACTTACACGGTCATGAATGATTGCAGGGAAGCCTGCGAGCGCAGCGCCGCCCAAAATGACACAGGATGCTCCGTCTTTTTGCGCGCAAGTTTCGCTGAGCTTCACTATCATGTCATAAGCTTTATCTGGGTTTTCAACAATTTCTGCTCCTGTCATTGACACTGTTCTGACGGAAGCTAACCGGTTTGCTAAACCAAAATTTTCAACTTGTTTTTCTAAGATAGGTTTCCATTTTTCGCCACCCGATAGAATGGAGAATTTACGCCCAAATAATAAGGCAGTAGAAAGAGAGGCTTCGAGTAATCCGATGACGGGGAAAGGCGTCATTTCTTGTAAGATAGCGGCTTCGCCACAGCCGAAGCCGGCAATAATAGCAGCATCAAATTGGGCATCTTTTTTAAGTTGTTTCGCCATCATATCAATGAGTGAGTGCATGGCAATACCAATAGCAACTTCACTACCAATATAGTCAGGCCCAAAATGGGATGTTAGCCCTACAACCTCGACATTATCTCCTGCGGCTTTGCGCGTTTCAGAGACGATGAGTTGAGTAAATTTGTCAGAAGTATTTGGATTAAGCACAAGTAAGCGGATTTTTTTCATTGTATTATTGGTCGGTGTGTCGCTAGATGCTATGGCTTTTTGAGTGACCGCAGCGGTGGCTAAGGCCGATGCACCTAGTATAAAATTTCTACGGCTATTATTCATTTTCAGCTATCCTTATTAACTATATAGCAGTGGTTATTGTATATAGCAGTGATTATTGAACGGTATCTAATAAGCGAAATAGAACAATTTTATATTCTTGCTGTAAGGCAATTTTAAACTCTTGATCTCTAGTATTATTGATTCTAGTTTTAAGTGCCGAGAAAATCTGTTGTTTAGTTGCTTTTTTTACTGCTAATAAAAAAGGAAAACCAAATTTTTCATTGTATTCTTTATTTAACTTTGCCAGTTCTTTGGCCTCTTTATCTGTACATTCATTAAGTCCCGCACCTGATTGTTCTCCTTGTGATAATGCTGCAGCGTTATCATTGCGTAAATTTTTGCACGCCAATTGGGGATGGGACTTAATTAGCTCTAATTGTTTTTCTTCACTTGATTTTTCAACGACATCAATAATATTCATATACATATTAACAAACCCAGAAAAAGGGCGTTTAGCAGCGCTCTCGACAATGGGCCATGTTGTATCTTCAAAAATATTTGAGAATGCTTTTTCGTAATTTTCAGCACTCATTTTATTTATTTCATCAATATTATAAATTGGGTTTGCCGTTGCATAGTTTACAGAAAATAATAAAGATAAAAAAATTAGCGTATATTTAATTAACCTCATGTTTATTCCTTTATATCATGGCTAAATGAATTTTGATGAAAGAAAAGGCATTAATAAGTAATGCCTTTTTTGCAGAGGGATTTAACGTGATTACAATTCATGTTACTTAGAATATAGATAGTGAATTGTAAAATAATTATTTTAGATTATAGCTCAATATCACGATTACAATCTTTAGAATAAATATAGCTAAATTCTTCGTCACCAACAGCATAACCTGCTTGTAGTGCATATGATGCCATAAAAATATAGTCGCCTTTTTTGACTGGAACCCAATCGTTATCGAGGTTGTACATACCTTTACCTGATAATATTAATGCGCCATGTTCTTGATAATGGGTTTCAATATAACCGTGGCTCGCGCCAGGTTGGAAAGTGAGGATATGGATATTCATATCAAAACCTAGATCTTTAGGTAATAAGTCTTGTAAATGAACGTTGTGCATTCCTTCATAATCAATTTTAGGAAGTTTATTCACGTTACCACAAACGACGTGTGCTTTATGGCCTTCTGTTGGTTCATAAACACGTTTGTACAAGAATATTTTTGAAGGATTCCCCTTATTGTTATTTTTAAAGCGCATTGTGACACCAGCAGGGCAATATAAGTAACCACCTTGAGTTAATTTATGTTCATCTTTATCAGCAAAAGTGATGAGCTCACCTTCAATGACATAAATGATACATTCAATTTTACCACCACCAAAGCCAGCTAAATTTCCACCTTCATTGAATAAGGTCCCTACGTAATCAACAAAGCTCGCACCTAATTTTGGTGTGGATAAAATTGTCATATTACAGTCAGTAAAACCAGGAATGATATTACAAACAACCCCGTTAGGTGGGATGATGGCATAATTATCCTTTTTGATAATTGCACGTGATGCCAAAATATCATTTGGGTAGCCAATTTGATTATCTAAATAACCCATTTAATACTCTCCTAAGTAATTTCATTATTTGTTGTTTTGGTCATATATTGCAGGAAATCTATTCCATATAGGCCAATTTATATAAAACTTCCGTCAGTAGTTTCACACCTTCAGCAAGGTCGCTTAATTTAGTGGCTTCTGCAGGATTATGGCTGATCCCTTTAATACTGGGAACGAACATCATGACGGTTGGAACAATAGGGGCAAATATTTGTGAGTCGTGGCCAGCACCACTATGCATTACTTTATAACTATATTGATTTTTTTCACAAATCTCTTTTACGAGAGTAACAAGCTGCCCATCCATTGGAATGGGTTTCTCATCCATCCAGAGATCGATTTTTACTTCAATACCCATTTCAACACAAATTCGTTGAATGTCGCTCTCTATCATTGTGGTAAATTCGACAAGTGTAGCTTTATCGGTATGGCGACAATCAATGGTAAAGTCCGTTTGACCTGGAACCACATTCACTGTATTTGGGTGGGGAACTACTCGACCAAATGTGAGCACTAATGGGTCACCATACTGTTTGGCTTTTTCTGTGGATTCATAACAAATTCGACTAAATGCACATAGGGTATCTTTGCGATACCCCATTGGTGTTGTGCCTGCATGATTGGCTTCACCTTTTAAGGTGATACTGTAGCGACGTTGACCGACGATGCTGTTCACAACGCCAATGGTAATATGCTCACGTTCAAGCACGTTACCTTGTTCAATATGTAATTCAACAAAGGTTTTAATATCACTGCGAGGCTTTTGGGTTGAGGGACGGAATTTAAAGCCGGCTTGCGACATCGCGTCGACAAAATTGATCCCATTAGCATCTGAAATCTGTTCGACATCTTCTTGTTTAGCGATACCAACAATGTTCTTACTGCCCCAATACACGTAAGGGAAGCGGCTACCTTCTTCCTCTGCCAAGGAAACAACTTCTAATGTTCTTAGCGGCTGACCATAAGTTTTATGCAGATAGTCTAATGCGATATAAGCCGCTTCAATTCCAAATTGTCCATCTAGATTTCCGCCATTTACAACGGTATCTATATGTGAGCCTGATAAAATCACTTGCTCTGGAAATTTACTCCCTTTGAGTTGACCAAATAGATTACCAATATCATCATAATAGGCATATAGCCCTGAACGCTCAAATGCACTTTTTAACGCTTTTTGCGCATTAACCCATTCTTGGGTATAAAGTAGGCGTGTCATGCCATTATTTTCTACAGCACCGTGTTGAGACAGCCAATTTGAAGTTTCTTTAACTTCTGTTGTAAAGTCCTTCATATCTATACCACCTAGTGATTTTCATACAGTGTGCCGTAGTAACAAAATAGTTTGTATTGTCACTACAGCGCGATATTTTTTCATAGGCAAAAGAAAATAATTAATGGCTCTACTGTGTCTTGTTATATTTGGCAAAGTGCCACTAGTCACTTATTTATTGAGTGACTAGGGGAAGAACGTTGCAATAAATATTGGCAGGAGATCCGATTAATCATCGTATTTCCGTATTTATTTAGCTAGCAAATGGCGATTTATTGTCATAGGATTTTTGGTAGATATCATCAGAAACCAAATAATCGTAAATATCATCGACAATATCGATGCCATTTGCTTCGCTTTGTTTTTCTCTTGCTAAACTATTTTGTCCAGGAAACTGAACTCTATCGAAGCCTGGAGCAGGTTTAACGGCATTTAGTTCATTCATGACTTGAGTGATATGTTTGCGAAACATAACAGGGTCAGTAAAATAAGCAGGGTTGATAACAATATGTAATTGGCCAAGCTCTCTGCCTTGCGTTAAATCGTGGTACATGGAGCTAACATGCTTACCAAATGGTAATCCCAGTAACACACCCGAGAGAATATCGACCATCATCATCAAACCGTAACCTTTAGGGCCAGCAATTGGGACTAAAGCTGTTACTGCAAATGGATCTGTTGTTGGATTACCGTCTTTATCGACAGCCCAAGTATCAGGAATTTTTGCATTTTTTGAACGTGCATCTAAAACTTTGCCCCATGCTTGTACGGTTGTTGCCATATCAAATGTGATATTATCCTTTTCACCTGGGGCAGAGAATGCGATAGGGTTAGTGCCATAATAGGTCTCAGCTCCACCATAAGGCACAACCATTGGGTCTGATTGGCAGACAGAAATACCTATCATGCCTGCATTAGAAGCTTGTTGAACAAAATAAGATAATGAGCCGCTGTGGCCAATGCGACGCACACCTACGACTGCAATCCCATTTTCTTCTGCCATTTTAATGGCTTCATCCATACTCAGTTTGGCGGCGACATGACCCGCACCGTTATCACCATCAAAGACAGCACTACAAGGGCCTGTTTTTTCAAAAGTAAAATTAGGTGAGTTATTTGTGCCACCTTTAGAAATGCGTTCTGCATAATATTCGACACGTACCGCGCCGTGAGAGTGAATCCCCTTTGCATCGGCATGGACAAGAACATCAGAAACGATATCAGCATGATCTTTAGATAATCCTGCCGCGTGGATTTTATTAGCGATGAGCTGATGGAGTTTTTCTTTAGAAACTTTCATACATAAATAACCCTTTAGTGTTTTTGAAGTTTAATAAAACTCTTTGCTGATACCAATGTAACAACTAAATTATCTATAAATGTGATCTAGATTATTTTTATTCGATTTTATAAAAATTTATGCAAATAGCCTCTTAATTATTAGAACGAATCTAATAGTTTTAAGTTTGACGTTTTTTCTTTTAATACCAAGCTTATTTTAAAGGAATTTCTAACAATATATAAAGTGTGAGCATTCTCAACTTATTTATAAGGCTTATTTGTAATTTTATTTTTCAATAAATGCCTATTTATTTTTTCATCTCATTTATTGAGTAAATAAAACTTCAATTAATAAAAGCTGTTTAAAGGATGTCACTATGATCCATGCTTTCATAAAAAAAGGGAGCTTCCAAGATTCAGTGAGCTTAATGCTGATATCGCGAAAACTAAGTGAATCTCCAAATGTTTCAGAAATATCCGTCATGATGGGAACACCTGCGAATAAGTCGTTACTTGATGCGACCGGATTTTGGCATCCATCCTTTGATGATGCAACACCCAATGATATTTGTGTTGCGATTAAAACCGAGTCTGCCGATACCGCTATTGTTGATGAAATTGCACAAGCGCTGGATGAATCACTCAAAGCATTAGCTCAAGGACAGCAGCAGACAGGGAAAAAGCTGCAACGTGTGCGTAGTTGGAGAATGGCGAAAAATAAACTTCCTAATGCAAATGTTGTATTAGTTTCCATAGCGGGGGAGTTTGCCGCAGAGCTGGCCGATCAAGCGCTAGATGATGGCTGTAACGTCATGATGTTCTCCGATAATGTGTCACAAGCGGATGAGCGTAGGTTAAAGCTTAAAGCGAGCGAGCGTGGCTTGATAGTAATGGGACCTGACTGTGGTACAGCTTATTTAGCGGGGGCACCACTGGCTTTTTCCAACGTAGCGCCAAAAGGAAACATTGGCATTATTGGTGCCTCGGGAACAGGTATTCAAGAGCTTATCTCTCAAATCACGCTTGCGGGGCAAGGTATTACAAATGCGATTGGATTAGGTGGCCGTGATTTAACCGCTGAGATTGGTGGTGTCAGTGCAATGACTGCCATTGAATTGTTAGCTGCAGATCCACAAAGCAATGTTATTGCTTTTGTTTCTAAACCGCCAGCCAAAGAAATCCGTCATAAAGTTATTGATAAGCTGAAAGCCCAAGGAAAGCCCGTTGTTGCATTATTTCTTGGTACAAAACCCGAAATAAAACAGGACGGAAATTTATACTTTACTGAAACATTGGATGAAACTGCGCGTGTTGCAGCAATGCTTGGTTGTGTTGAAAAAGCCGCAGCGCTCCAGCCACAAGCAAAAGGTAAGGCCATTTCAGGTTTGTATGCAGGGGGGACGCTAGCGGCTGAGTGCGCAATGCTATTGGCAGAAAAATTAGGATTACAAACAGACGCTACCCATGATCAAGGAATGATGCTTAACCAAGGTGGCCATAAGATCATTGACTTAGGTGATGATTTTTATACTCAAGGTAAACCTCATCCTATGATAGATCCTTCCACTCGTAACCAGCAAATTGCAGATCTTGCTCAGAAAAATGATGTGGGGGTGTTATTACTGGATGTTGTTATTGGTTACGGCGCTCAAATGGATTCAGCGCAAACACTCGCCAAAGAAATCAATGCATTAAGAAAACAACGTCCAAGTCATTCACCGATTGCGGTTATTGCAACAGTGACAGGGACGGAACAAGACCCACAAGTACGCTCTGAACAAATTGCCTATTTAGAAGATGCAGGCATTGCTGTTATGAATTCACTACCAGAAGCCGTTACGCTTGCATGCAATATTATCTCCCCGCCTGTGATTGCATTTCCACAAATAGAGCAAGACATCTTACAAAGTGTTTCTGTTATTAACGCCGGTATACGTAGTTTTGCGGATGACTTACAAGCCAATGATATTCCAGTTATTCACTACCAGTGGGCTCCAGTTGCTGGTGGTAATAAAAAATTAGCTAATATTCTGAAAAAATTGAAATAAGGGTTTGGATATGTACTCAACGATTGAAGAAGCAAATACCGCAGTAATTGAACGTATTCGTGCCGCTCGTCCTTTTTGGCAAAGTGTTGAACCTGCAAAAGATCTCGTTCCAACTTTACAACAAGGTAAAAAACTGCTGCATGCAGGGCCTCCTATTACTTGGAATGAAATGAGTGGGCCTGTGCGTGGTGCTTGTATTGGAGCCTGCCTATTTGAAAAATGGGCAGATAATGAAGAGCAAGCACTTAACTTATTGAATAATGGTGAAATTGAATTTATTCCTTGCCATAGCGTCAAAGCGGTAGGGCCTATGGGGGGAATTACTTCCGCCAATATGCCAATGTTAGTTGTTAAGAATATGACGCATGGCAACTTTGCTTACTGCAACATGAATGAAGGTATTGGTAAAGTCATGCGTTTTGGGGCTTATGGGGAAGATGTGCAAGCACGTCATCGTTGGATGCGTGATTCATTAGCACCTGTACTGAAAAAAACCTTACAAACACTAGAAAATGGTATTGATTTAACAGCGGTAATGGCTCAAGGCATCACTATGGGTGATGAATTTCATCAACGTAACATTGCAACGTCAGCATTGTTATTGAGGCAATTAGCGCCAATCATGAGCTCACTGGATATCGAGAAAACTGAGCTACAGCAAGTGATGCAATTTTTAAGTATTACAGACCAATTTTTCCTCAATCTTGCAATGGCCTATTGTAAATCAGCTATGGATGCGGGCGCAGAAATTCAACATGGAACCATTGTTACAGTATTAACACGTAATGGTAAAAACTTTGGCGTGAAAATCAGTGGAATGGGTGATCAGTGGTTTACAGCACCGGTTAACACACCAGAAGGTCTCTTTTTCTCAGGTTACAGCCAAGCAGATGCTAACCCAGATATTGGGGATAGTGCAATTACCGAAGCATTCGGTATTGGTGGGGCAGCGATGGTAGCCGCACCGGGTGTGACGCGTTTTGTTGGTGCAGGTGGTGGCATGAGTGCTGCATTAGAAGTGTCAGAAGAAATGACGGAAATTTACTTAGAGCACAACATGATGCTGCAAATTCCGACTTGGGATTTCCAAGGCGCTTGTATCGGATTGGATGCGCGTCGAGTTGTTGAAACAGGTATAACACCGCTTATTAACACAGGAATAGCGCATAAAGATGCGGGGATTGGTCAAATTGGTGCGGGTACGGTAAGAGCGCCACTGGCCTGCTTCGAAAAAGCGATTATTGCACTCGCTGAAAAAATGGGCATCAGTGAATAAATCGCTAGTTTTCATACTGAAGGAGCTTAAAAATGATCATGAAAGCACTGTCTGTTAGCGCTCACTTGCCTAGAGAAACAGGAATGTTGAATTGCGTTGGGCGCTTTAATCATGCACTTAATTTTGTCACTCCTTCAGGTGAATTATTGACATTACATCGCTATGGTCGTGGGTTGAGTCCGATGGGATGGATGGTTTCTGAAATTGATTTTCAAGCGATTTTTGATGACCACAGTGAGCGAATTGAATATCAAAAAGACCGATTGGTTAGCCCTCATTGGCAACTTGAAGCGCCTAAAGAACGCTTGTCATTGAAATTAATGCCACAAACCATACCGGAAGGAAGCATGGTTGCTCTGTGGGACATATTAAGGCAGTCAAAAGCAAAAAGTGGTCTGCATGGTAGTTTGTCTGAGGTTATGAATGGTGTGTTGTGTCGTGAATTAAAAACACTTAAAGCGAATTATCAGCGATATCTACAAGGGGATACCATTGATTGGCAATCCTTAATCGGCAAAGGGCCTGGGTTAACCCCGAGCTTCGATGATATTTTAATAGGTATGCTGTTAGTGACTTTTCTTAATCAGAAAATTAATCAAGACAAGCTCCCTAATTTCTTTCAAGGAACGCCCCCATTGGAGTCATTAACGACTCTGATTAGTGTGAACTATTTACGTTTCGCTTCCGAAGGCATCTTTTCTACTCCATTACAAACGTTAGCAACGGCGTTAGTACAGCCGATGAAATTATCACAAGCGGTTCGATTATTGCTTCAGGTCGGTCATTTTTCTGGTGCGGATACATTAATTGGTGTGTGGTTAGCGGGAATGGATGAAATGGGTTAACGTTCGCGAATAAACGAGGACAAATATGGAAACTATTGTTATCGCCTTAGGTGGCAATGCATTATTGCAGCGTGGAGAAGTGCTTTGCGCTGAAAACCAATATCAAGCTATCGCATCGATAGCGGGCACTTTGGGGCAACTGGCGCAGACGTATCGAGTGGTGATTGTACATGGCAATGGACCACAAGTCGGGTTATTGGCGTTGCAGAATTTAGCCTATACCGAGGTTCCTGCTTATCCTTTGGATATTTTAGTGGCCGAAAGTCAGGGAATGATTGGTTATATGTTGATGCAAGAATTGGGGCGCAAACACCCTAAACAGCCGGTCACTACATTGCTAACTCGTGTTGAAGTCGATGGTAATGACCCTGCCTATCAAAACCCAACTAAATATATTGGTCCTGTCTATGATAAGCAAGAAAAAGAGGAGCTAGAATCTAAGCTAGGCTGGACAATCAAAGCCGATGGCAAATATTATCGTCGAGTGGTGCCATCGCCAGAGCCGAAAAGTATCCTTGAGATTGATGCTATAAAATGCTTGTTAGATCAAAATCATATTGTCATCTGTAATGGCGGCGGTGGCGTCCCTGTTATTGTGCAAGATAATGGTTTTTGTGGTAGCGAAGCAGTTATTGATAAAGATTTATCTTCCGCTTTATTAGCGGAAGTGCTTGAGTGTGACCACCTCATTATTTTAACGGATGCCGATGCCGTATATCGGAATTGGGGAACACCAGAGCAAAGCGTGATTAGAAACGCAACGGTAGCTGAGATTGCCCCTATGGCGATTGATGATGGTTCTATGGGGCCGAAATTGATGGCGGTTAGTCGCTTTGTGCAACGCTCTGGTAAACCTGCCTATATTGGTGCATTAAAGCAGATAGATGCTATTTTGAAAGGAGAGGCAGGAACGAAAATTATGCCGTAGTAATTAATTGTGTTGATAATCAAAGGATCAGTAATGAAAAGCGTTTCATTTGGCCACGATATTTTACCCGCTATTGGCATGGGTAGCTGGAACTTAGGGCAGCAGCGTAAAAGTGCAAAAGAAGAAATTGAGGCCATACAGGCTGGCCTTGATGTCGGTTTAAAATTAATTGATAGCGCAGAAATGTATGGAAATGGGGCTTCTGAACAATTAATTGGTAAAGCAATCGCAGGACGACGAGATGAAACGTTTTTAGTATCAAAAGTTTATCCTTTCAATGCGGGGGGTAAAGCGTTAGTTAACTCTTGTGAGGCATCCTTGCGCCGATTAAACACGGATAGGCTTGACCTGTACTTATTGCATTGGGCTGGCGATATTCCTTTTGAAGAGACCATCAAGGGTTTCGAACAATTGCAAACCGCAGGGAAAATTCGTTATTGGGGAATATCTAACTTTGATATCAATGAACTACAAGAGATATATGACAATATCGCAGGTGGGCGTTATTGTGCCACTAATCAGGTGTTATACAACCTTGGTAGTCGCGGTATTGATTATTCATTGCTGAACTGGTGTCGACACAAAAAAATGCCGTTAATGGCTTATTCACCACTCGGAAGCGGTAATCAATTATTACAACACTCAACCTTGAAGATTATCGCACAAAAATATCAAGTTGTACCTGCAACGGTAGCGTTAGCGTGGGTGATCCGTGGTGATGGAGTGGTTGCTATTCCTGAGTCAGGTAGCAAGGCGCACATGTTGCAAAATGCGCAAGCTTGCCAGTTGGTGTTAGATGAAGACGATATTGCTTTATTAGATGAAAGTTTTCCACCCCCAACGCATAAGCAATATCTGGATGTTTTATAGTGAGTTCAAATTTACTTAGTTGCTGGGTCAATTGGGCTCAGCAAACTTTGAATGATGGGATCTCGTAATTTGAACAGCTTAACGACCGTTTTTAATACTTCTCCCTGTTGGTTACTATTCCAAGCTAAGGATAATGGAGATGGCCTTCTTGGTCTTTTAATTGATTTTTCAATAAGTTGCTTGGCTTGAATATAGGGTTTACAAATAGAGGCAGGCAAAAAGCCAATTCCGGTTCCTTTAAGGTGACAGAGTACTTTGGTTTTCATATCAGGCACTTTGATTTCCCTTTGACCCGATAATAACCAGGCCGTGCGTTTGGATAAAACTTGTGAAGTATCTTCTACATTGATGGTTGGGTAACCGCGTAGTAGTTCATCGCCAATAATACCGTCAATAGAAGCGAGTGGATGGTGATTGGCAACAGCAAACACCCAATCTATCTTACCTAAAAGTAACGTGTTGACATCGCTGTCCAATGATTCAGATCCTGGAACACCGATAGCAATGTCACATTTGTTACTTAGTAGGGCGTCCCATACTCCCATATACACTTGACGAGTGATATTAATACGAGTGAAAGGAAAGCGTTCAGTAAGGTGTTGGAGTAGGCCAGCGACGGCATCCGGTTCATAGAGCAAGTTATTAATTGCAATTGTGATTTCTTGTTCGACACCGTCATTAATCAGTCGTAACTGATTTGGCATATTACTTAACCAATTATGCCATTCACGACAATGTTCAAGGAGATATTCCCCCGCCGAGGTCAGGTTAACGGTTCGTGTCGTACGAGTAAAAAGTTGCACTCCAACATATTCTTCTAAGATTTTTATCCGATAGCTGATTGTTGCGGTGCTTTTATAGAGTTGTTTTGCGGCTTGAGAAAAGCTCTGGCACTGTGCAACGGTGATAAAAGTTGTCATTGTTTCTTGATCTAACATGTTTGCATCTCCCTAAAGCTAAAGGAAAAATCAATTTATAATATTTTTTAGATCTACATATTGTTTTACGTCACTCACTAAGTAGGTTTCATCATAATAGAAAGCAATAAGCATAAATTCTGCATAATTGTTAGTAAGTATTATCTTACTGAATATTAAAGGATTATATTCAGTAAAAAATGGAAAATTGTGATCTGTGTTTTTTGTTGGAAAAATTTTCCAAAAAATGGTGTTAAATACAATACAACCTGATAAACTGATTTTGTCATATAGGTGGTTGTACAAAATAGTGGCTTAAAATTTTTAGTGTGCTAGGAGAAAACAATGAAACTTGTTCTATCTGATCTAACACCGGAAGCGTTTGCCCCCTATGGAGACGTCATCCAAGTTGAAGGATCTGAATTTTTTCATATCAATGATGGTACGACTGAGCGTTATCATGCTTTAGGTAAAGCAGAAATTACGGATGAAAACCCAGTTTTAATGAGTATCAGTCGTTCAGAACCTATTGATATGCCAATGAATGTTAAGCTTTTAGAGAAGCATCCGCTTTCCAGTCAGGCTTTTATCCCAATGAATGGTGAGCGCTTTATCGTCGTTGTTGCAGAACCAGGGGATGATATCCCTGTTAGTACCTTGCGAGCATTTATTACCAATGGGAAGCAGGGGGTAAATTATCATCGTGATGTATGGCATCATCCTATTTATGCATTTCAATCACAAACGGATTTTTTAACGGTAGATAGAGGCGGCGCAGACAATTGTGTTGTTAAGGATCTCCCTGAGCCTTGTCAAATAGTTTTTCCTTAACTACTCTATTGGGCTTAGGCAATATTACGCCTTTCTGCCGATAGCAACCATAAAAGGTAAAAATAAATGACTGAACCACGCACAAAAGGAAGACCACAGACAGATAAAAGTTCGCCAAAAGGTGCGCAGGCACTTGAACGTGGGCTGGATATTCTTCAATTTCTGGCCAATTCAGGTGGTAGCTCATCAGTCTCCGTTTTATCCGAGCAGTTAGGTTTGCCTTTATCAACGACATTTCGTTTACTGAAAGTCCTTGAGCAATCAGAATTTATTTTTCAAGACCCGCAGCTTGGCTGGTGGCATATCGGCCTACAATCATTTACGGTTGGGGCTACGTATATGAATGATAGAGACGTTGTGTCAGTGGCAGGGCCATTTATGCGCAGACTCATGTTGCTATCAGGGGAAACGGCAAACCTTGCTATCCGTAATAATTTAGATGCGGTTTTGATCCGCCAATGTGAATGTCATGCCTTAGTTAGAATGTGTGCACCTTTAGGTAGTCGCTTACCATTACACGCATCAGGTGCAGGAAAAGCGTTGTTGTTCCCACTTGATGAAGAAGAAATGTTAGAGCTTGTGACACGTTCCGGTTTACAGGAATTTACCCCTAAAACCATAACCAGTATTAATGTGTTAAGAAAGGCGTTAGAGCACTACCAAGAACTAGGCTATGTCATTGATAATGAAGAGCACGCACTGGGTCTTAATTGTTTAGCGGCACCTATATTTGATCGTAATAATTCAGTGATAGCAGCAATATCTATTTCGGGACCTAGCTCAAGAGTAACTGAAGAACGTTTTACTGAACTGGGGGAACTGGTTCGAGACGTTGCTGCGGATATCAGCGCTGCATTAGGTGAGCGCCAATAAAGACAAGACACCAGCGGGTGTCACCATCCGCTGAAAAACTAAGCGTTAACAGGTTATTAGCTGATAATCAATGAGCTAATTTACCAACAAGTACAGAATACATAGATAATCCGTTTTAAAAAACGGTTTTTTTAGACAAAAAATCAAGTTGGAAAAATTTTCCAAATAGGAGTTGTTATGGCTAAGATGCGCGCAGTTGATGCTGCAATGTATGTACTGGAAAAAGAAGGGATCACAACGGCATTTGGTGTTCCCGGAGCCGCGATCAATCCATTCTATAGTGCGATGCGTAAGCATGGTGGGATCAAGCATTATCTGGCTCGCCACGTAGAAGGCGCTTCACACATGGCAGAGGGATATACGAGAACAAATCCGGGCAACATTGGGATGTGTCTGGGTACATCAGGCCCTGCTGGAACCGATATGATCACGGCATTATATTCCGCTTCCGCTGACTCAATTCCTATTTTGTGCATTACAGGCCAAGCCCCAAGAGCGAAATTACATAAAGAAGATTTCCAAGCGGTGGATATCGAGTCTATCGCAAAACCCGTTACAAAAATGGCAACAACGGTGTTAGAGCCTGCGTTGGTTCCTCGAGTGCTGCAGCAAGCTTTCCATTTAATGCGTTCAGGCCGTCCGGGGCCGGTATTAATTGATTTACCTTTTGATGTGCAAGTCGCTGAAATTGAGTTTGATCCAGAAACTTACGAGCCACTGCCAACATACAAACCAGCGGCGACAGTCGCTCAAGTTGATAAAGCACTCGATATGCTATTTGCGTCGAAAAAACCACTGATTATCTCTGGTGGTGGCGTTATCAATGCAGATGCGTCGGATAAACTGCAAGAATTAGCTGAAATCTGTAATGTGCCGGTCATTCCAACGTTAATGGGCTGGGGAAGTATCCCTGATGACCATAAATTGATGGCGGGTATGGTAGGTTTACAAACCGCACACCGTTATGGAAATGCGACTTTATTAGAATCAGATTTCTTATTGGGGGTTGGTAACCGTTGGGCTAATCGCCATACCGGTACTATCGAAAAATATGTCGGCGACCGTAAAACGGTGCATATCGATATCGAGCCTACACAAATTGGCCGTATTTTCTGCCCGGATCTAGGGATTGTATCTGATGCTAAAGCGGCTTTAGCACTACTGGTTGAGCGTGCAAAAGCACGTAAACAAGCGGGTTCTTTACCTGATTACAGCAAATGGGTGAATGAGTGCCAAGAGCGTAAACGCACGCTGTTACGTAAAACGCACTTTGATAATGTGCCGGTAAAACCTCAGCGTGTTTACGAGGAAATGAACAAAGCATTTGGCCGCGATGTTTGCTATGTCACAACCATTGGCTTATCGCAAATTGCCGCAGCTCAAATGTTGCATATCTTTAAACCTCGTCACTGGATCAATTGTGGTCAAGCAGGCCCGTTAGGTTGGACTTTACCTGCTGCATTAGGGGTATGTGCCGCTGATCCTAAACGTAAAGTTGTTGCGGTATCTGGTGACTATGACTTCCAATTTATGATTGAAGAGTTGGCGGTTGGGGCTCAATTCAAATTGCCTTATATCCATGTCTTAGTGAACAACGCTTACTTGGGACTGATCCGTCAATCACAGCGTGGCTTTGATATGGACTATTGTGTCCAACTTTCTTTTGAAAATATCAATAATGCAGCCATCGGTGAATATGGTGTTGATCACGTCAAAGTGGTTGAAGGTTTAGGGTGTAAAGCGATTCGTGTATTTAAACCAGAAGATATTGCACCTGCATTCAAACAAGCTGAAAAACTCATGAAAGAATTCAGTGTGCCTGTTGTTGTGGAAATTATTCTGGAGCGTGTCACGAATATTTCTATGGGAACAGAGTTGGATAATGTCACTGAATTTGAAGAGATAGCGACTTCAGAAGCCGATGCGCCAACCGCGACCGCATTTTATCAATATCAATAAGGATGCGAGAAAATGACTAAGTTTGCAGCTAACTTATCCATGCTATTTACTGAAGCTGAGTTTATGCAGCGCTTTAAATTGGCGGCTAAAAATGGTTTCAAAGCCGTGGAATACATGTTTCCTTATGATTTTTCAGCGCAAGTAATCAAGCAAGCGTTGGATGAAAATAAACTGACTCAAGTTCTTTTTAACCTTCCAGCAGGTGACTGGAATGCTGGCGAAAGAGGCATTGCTTGTTTACCTGAAAGACAAGCAGAGTTTCAAGAAGGCGTCAAAAAAGCCATTGAATATGCAAAAGTCTTGAATTGTAAACAAATTAATTGCTTAGTAGGGCGAAAAGATCCATCCCTTAGTGAAGAAAAAACGATGGAAACCCTCGTTGCAAATCTTCGTTATGCAGCCGAGCAGTTAGAAAAGGAAAACATTCGTTTATTAGTTGAAGCCGTGAATACCTATGATATACCGGGGTTCTACCTCAATAAGTCTGCACAAGTTGAAGATTTAATTAAACGTGTTGACCACACGAATATTTTCTTCCAATACGATATTTATCATATGCAACGTATGGAAGGTGAATTAACTGCAACAATGAAGCGTTTATTAAAGCACATTTGCCATATTCAATTAGCGGATAACCCAGGTCGCAATGAACCAGGGACTGGCGAAATTAATTATACCTATCTATTTAAACAGCTCGAACAAATGGGCTACACAGGTTGGATTGGCTGCGAATATAAACCAGCAACGACAACCGAAGCCGGTTTAGGCTGGATGAAACCGTATTTATAATTAGGAGAATGTTATGAAATTAGGCTTTATTGGTTTAGGGATTATGGGTGGCCCAATGGCCGCTAACTTGTTGAAAGGTGGCCATCAGTTGGCGGTAAATACCCGTGGAAAAATTCCGGCTTACCTTACTAATGAAGGGGCAAAAGCTTTTTCAACAGCGAAGGAAGTGGCTGAAAATTCTGATATTATTTTTATCATGGTACCAGACACTCCGCATGTTGGAGAGGTACTATTTGGTGAAAACGGCTGTGCATCGGCGGCATTGAAAGGAAAAATTATTGTGGATATGAGTTCGATATCCCCAATTGAAACTAAAGAATACGCAAAAAAAGTCAATGAATTAGGTGGTCAGTACTTAGATGCGCCCGTTTCCGGTGGCGAAGTTGGCGCCAAGCAAGGCACTCTGAGCATTATGGTGGGCGGTGAAGATGCAACCTTTGCAAAAGTAAAACCACTATTTGAATTAATGGGAAAAAATATCAGTTTGGTAGGCGGAAATGGTGATGGGCAAACCTGTAAGGTCGCTAACCAAATTATTGTTGCATTAACCATTGAAGCCGTTTCAGAAGCGTTAGTTTTTGCGTCAAAAGCAGGGGCCGATCCTGCGCGTGTGCGTGAAGCATTAATGGGAGGATTTGCATCTTCGCGTATCCTTGAAGTGCATGGTGAGCGCATGGTAAAACGTACATTTGACCCAGGTTTTAGGATCTCTTTACATCAAAAAGACTTAAATCTTGCTTTGCAGGGCGCTAAGGCTTTATCGATGAGCTTACCGAATACGGCGACCTGTCAGGAGCTGTTCAACTTATGTGCGGCACATGGTGGACAAGATAATGACCACTCAGCCTTAATCAAAGCAATCGAAATCATGGCTAACCACAAATTAGGAGATTAATGCGTAGACTGGTTGTTTGAATGCAATGATCCTCATGTTTTAAGTGTAAGTTAAGTAGTCAATAGTTTAACTAGTCGTTTATTTGCCCCATGTATCTGGGGCTTTTTTTTTGCATTGTACTAAGTGAACATTAAGTGAATAAAAAAGGTAATACCATGAGTAGATATTACCTGTGCAAAAAATACTTATTTATCTTTCCTATTTTACAGTATCCCACTTAAATATATTTTCAAGCACAATAGAAATTATAATTCCCATTAATAAACCATTAGTAATGATAGGTCTTACCATTAATGGAATGTCTTGCATATAAGTAGGGGGAACACTCATCAAAAATATACCAATGAAAATAGGTAAAGCAAGGCGATAAATATTGCGTGGGTTTAAATTTAAAATACGGATAAATAACAAGGAGGACCAAAGTAAGGGTAAGTAGGTAACCATCATGACAGTACTGCTGATAACCAAAGGGAAGGTAGAAAATAGCCCTGAAAAAAACGGAACTATACTAATAATAAAAAATAGTAAACTACCAATAATAAAGGGTTTTTTACTAAAATCGTTGGTTTGAGTAATTAGACCTATTGAAGAAACAAATGGCGCGAAAGGGACAATGCCGAGAGGTGAACAGGCAAAAGTCAGTGCTCCAGAGGTAATAAAACTTCGGCGATACATAGCAGGGGTCGCGGGTGAATCTGGGTGGAATAAATCGGTTCCTTTAATCGCACCAAAAGTATTTGAGGTATTTAATAATGAAGCAATAATACAGGTTGCGACAATGCCATAATTAATAGATTCAACTTTTCCGAGAGGAAAAAGTTGCCACTCAATGCCATTCGTTCCGATTGAATCACTTTGAAAGATAATTGCAAATAATAACCAACCTAGTATTGAACCAATCAGTACGGCATATTTATTAATATGGCGAGGGAGTAAGACAATAATTCCGATGATCAGTACCATAATAAATAAAGCCAGCAAAAAGGTACTAAAATTAATATGTACAATCTCTGTTGTGGCACTAAAAGGTAAACCTAACATGCCTTTTAGAAAAATAGTAATTAAGTTCGCACCGAGTAACAGCATGAACACGGCCATAACTCCAGGTGAAAATAGTAATGCCAAATATTTTCCTGCTCCACTCAAACCAATAATTACAGTTATGATCCCTGCAATTGCAATCCCGGCAGCAAAACTTCCACCAATAACGTCTAATGGTGTCCCTTGGGCAGATTCGGCAAATGCGACAGATAAAATAGTTCCCCACCAAAGCCCTGCAGGGCCTTCCATGATAGATCGTTTGTGCCCGAAAATAGCTTGAATTAAGCAAGCTAATGATGTGGCTAAAAAGGCATACTGGGTAATGGTATGGGTGGTGGTATTGCTCAGATGAAATGCAGATTGTAATGTGGGAGGAATGACAACAGTATTACAGAAAATAAAAAAGAACCATTGTAAGCCGGATAACGCATTATCTTTGTTCAAACTAAACATAAATGACATCCTGTTATAAATAACAATACAGCACACTCAATAAAGAGCGTGCTGTATTATTCACATCATATTACTGTTGGTGTTTTAAGATAAACTGTCCGATAGGCGTTTCACGAACACCGGTTTTAATATCGTAGATAGTTTCTCCACGTAAAATGGTACGCGCAACTTGGGCACCAATTTTGCGACCAATATATGGACTGATTTTATGGCGGTATTCGAGATCTTGAGATTTCAGCTCATAGGTTGAGTTTGGTTTGATGAGCACAAAGTCTGCGTCTTTACCCACCGTGATAGAACCTTTATGTTTTAAGCCAAAAATATTAGCTGCATTCGTTGCCATGATTTTGGCGAATAAAGGTAGGCTCATACCACGCTTCTGAACCGCTTCGTCATACATAATATCGACGCAGTTTTGCATGCCTGCAATGCCCCCCCAAGACTTGAATACATGGCCTTCTTTCATTTCAGGCGGGCAAGGGGAGTGGTCTGAGCCAAGACAATCAATTTCCCCATTAAATAGTTTTTCCCACATTCCTTTTTGATTTTCACCATCACGGATCGGCGGGGAACATTTTGCGGTATTGCCGATTTTGGCAAACTCATCTGTTGTTAGCGCAAAATAATGAGGGCAAGATTCAGCGGTTACTCTTTGCCCTTCCTGACGTGCTTTTGTTACCTCAGTGACCCCTTCTGGGCTACTGATATGGCAAATGTGAACGGGACAATTAGCCACTTTTGCTAGATACAACACTCGGCGGATTGCCTCAACTTCAGTATATACAGGACGAGAAGCGACATAATCGTGAGCCGTTAAACGCCCCTCAGCTTCGGCTTCACGCCCTAACTCATCACAGATGGCGGCATTTTCACAATGAATTAATACTGGTGAGCCAAACTCACTAATAATTTCGGCACCTCTTAAAAACTGAAAGTCATTTACTTCACTAAAATCATTATCAATAGTTTTATCGCCGCAAGTGGCTATAAAACATTTGTAACCTACAACGCCGACATCATCTAGTTCTTTTAATTTGCCTAAGTTATAAGAAACAAGACCACCTAGTTGTGCGGCATCGACGGAAAGTTTACCCGAAGCCGCATCAAATTTAATTTCAATACTTTCACGATCTACTGTTGCAGGTAATTGATTTAATGGCATTTCTACAATTGTTGTAATACCACCTTTCGCGGCGGATCGGGTACCTGTTTGGTAACCTTCCCAATGTGTTCTGCCTGGTTCAGAAATATGAGCATGTGGGTCAACCATACCAGGAGAGACGACTAGACCTTCTGCGTTGATTTCTTCTTTTGCACCTGATAAGCCAGCACCAATAGCGGCAATTTTGCCATTTTTTACAGCGACATCTGTTTTAATTGCTTCATTTTCAAGAATAACAGTACCGTTTTTAATGATTAAATCGTATGACATAGGGTATTCCTTAGATAAGATTATAATTTCATTTTATTAACATTACTGTTCAGCGTGTTTTCAATATATTGAAACGGGCTGAATAGGGCATTTAATTCAGATTACACAGGGGTTTTTACGCCAATATCTGAATCAGCCATGACTTTTATTTTTTTTTCAACCACTTTAGTGGTGTCTTTTTTGAATAAAGAATAGAGAACAAAGGCTAATATGACGCCAGCAAACCAAGATAAGCGTGATATAGGCTCTAACACAGGAATGAATTTCCCACCAAGCGAGAAAATAACAGCGATAACAGTGACAACGAAAGCGGTAACATTAAATCCATGCTCATAGAATTTATAATCGCCTGTACGGGTGTATAAAACGTCTAAATTAATTTTTGTACGCATGACGATGAAATAATGCGATAACATGACGCCAATCACTGGGCCGAGAATACCGCCGATAATATCCAAGAAAGTATAAATACTGTCCTGATTTTCAATTAATTTCCAAGGCATAATTAATACACTGATAATACTGGCAATAATAACACCGTGACGGTAAGTGAGTTTTGATGGGGATAGCGCAGCAATTTGATATCCTGCCGGAATAATATTACCAGCGGCGTTGGTCGAAATTGTCGCCATGAGAATAACAACTACCGCAAATAGTGAGGCATATAAGCTATCCCATTTCTGAACAATATCGAGTACGTTCCATGTATCAACGCCATAGTGAATACTGGCGCCAGCTAAAATACACACACTGCTAATGGCAAAGAGAACATAAGCAACTAATAAACCGGCAGTTTGCCCAATGGCTTGCTGTTTAAAACTGGTTGAATATTGCGTGAAATCAGAGGCATTTACCGCTGGTGCAGCCCAGACAGCGACAACACTATTAATAACGATAAAGAAAAAGAATACTTTACTTGGTGCTTCACTAATACCATTTGGGATATAATCCAAAATAGGTTGAATGCCAACTAAAGAAACTGACCAAATCGCCATGCCACCAAATAAAATATAAATACACGGGTTAAGAATGGCGGTCAGTTTATTTAATACATTACCTCCACCTAGTCCTATGGCCACATTCATTATCCAGAAGATAATAAAAACAATAAATGCAGGAATGGTAACACCCATATAGGTTTCACCATTACCAATATTTAAAAATTCAGGCCAAATTTTACCAATTAATATTAATAACGCTAATGAGCCAGTGAAGCATTGCAAGCCAAACCACATAATAGCCGCAATACAACCTCTTAACACGCCAGGAAAGAGTGAGCCTTTAATTCCATAAGATGCCCTAAGTAGCATAGGGAATGGGATACCATATTTAGACCCCGCAGCACCATTCATAACCATAACGAAAGCGATACATATTGCACTTAATACGATGGCGAACATAATATTCAAAGTAGAAAGACCTAGAATAAAAAAACCGCCAACCATTAAGTAATTAGGAACGTTGTGGACAGAACCCATCCATAGTGTAAAGTAATTAAATGTTTTCCATGTTCTTTGCTCCGGTGTTTTAGGTAATAAATCATCTGTATAACCACGTTCACGATAAATCTCTTTTTCTTCTGAGTTGTTCATATATGTGTCCTTTCACGCATATAATTTAAATTTGAAAACGAGAGATTTAACTAATCGAATTTTTAATAAAGTAATAAAGATATTGTTTTAAATTTTTAAATAATATTATTTTTTATATGCGCATCAACTTAATAACTAATTGTTTATATATAGTTATCAGCATTAGCTTAATTTTTAATTATATTAACTACAAAGGAATTAATTCTTGAGTTCAATATAGCCACCGTTAATGGATAGATGCAATATAAATTTAAAAAATTTTTCCAAAAAATAGATCTAGAGCACTATTATTGATAAATCCCTTTTATAAACAATTAGTTATGGTTGTTTTTATTTTTTATTTATCATTTTTTTGTTGTTTATTTTGAGGTTATTTGTTCTGTTTAAGTTAATTTAATCTATTTTTGATTGGTTTTGATTTTTTCTGGTATGTTTTGGCTTTAGTTTATCATTGATTGCCAGTTAATATACTGATATTTAATGGTTAAATTATGTGGAAAAATTTTCCACATAATTCTTTATCATTTGGTTTTTTTTGATACAATGGCGAGAGGAAGATAATGGCTATACTTAGCACTAAAAAATTTTTAAGACAGGGTGCTAAATATAATTATCTTAAATCTAATAAGATAATTTATTTATAAGCAATATGGGTAAATTGCCAAAGTGGATGTATTTTGATAACCGATAATATTTTGCTAAATTAACAATATTATTAAGTGATTACTTAAAATTTTTATAGGTAGCCATATATGAAAATTATCATAGCCCCTGACTCTTTCAAGGAAAGTATGAGTGCAGAATGTGCAGCAAATGCTATTGCTAAAGGGTTTAAACGTGTATTTCCAGATGCCCAATATCTTTGTTTACCAATTGCAGATGGGGGGGAAGGAACTGTTGATGCACTCATTGCAGCCGTTGGTGGTGAACGAGTATCGCTTGAAGTTAAAGGCCCATTGGGAGATCTAGTGAGTGCTTACTATGGCTTATTACACAAGGGCAAAACCGCCGTCATTGAAATGGCACAGGCCAGTGGGTTGATGTTAATTAGCCCAGAGCAGCGTAATCCAATGCATACGACAAGCTATGGTACAGGCCAGTTAATTCAAGATGCCCTCGAAAAAGGGGTGGAGAAAATCATTTTAGGAATTGGAGGAAGCGCGACCGTTGATGGTGGCGTTGGTATGCTTCAAGCTCTAGGCGCCATTTTTTATGATAGCCAACAAAATGAACTTGGTTTAGGCGGTGAAATCTTAAATCACATCGCAACGATTGACACCACAAATATGTCTCCTCAATTGCAGCATTGTACGATAGAAGTGGCTTGTGATGTCGATAATCCTTTAGTTGGAAAACGAGGCGCTGCTGCAATATTTGGTCCACAAAAAGGGGCGACTTCATCGATGGTATTGGAATTGGAAAAAGGCTTAAATCGTTTTGCTGATGTCATTCAACGAGTGAAGGGGCATGATTTTAGACATTTATCTGGTGGAGGCGCTGCTGGTGGGATATCGGTCGCTGCCGCTGCATTTATGAACGCACAGCTTAAACCTGGTATTGATATCGTTATTGATGCGGTGAAATTAGAGCGAGAAATCCATGATACCGACTTGGTGATTGTGGGAGAAGGTAGTATGGATGGGCAAACAGCCGGTGGCAAAGCGCCTCTAGGAATAGCCAAAGTTGCAGCTAGACACAATGTTCCTGTTATTGCATTAAGTGGCGTATTGGGTGAGGGTGTTGAAGCTTTACATCAAGAAGGTATTAATGCTTTTTTCAGTATTCTACCAAGGTTAAGTCCGTTGGCGGAGGCGCTAGATCAGGGGGCTGAAAACTTACAACAAGCAGCGTATAACGTTGCAAAAGTTTTACAGTTAGGTAAGTTGCTATAGTGGTTAATTGAGATGAAACACAAACTCACAATTGCCTGTGGTGAGTTTGTGTATACTGGTAGATTAAATGACGGTCGTTATGTTAATTGATTGATAAAATAGGTAGTGCCAGCGTGAATGACATCATGTGCGATTCAGTGAGCAGAGTGATGAAAATATGCCGGTAGTAACCTTGTCATGTAAACGATAACGTCGATGTTATGAGATTTTAGTCACTGAGTGATTTAAGCTCGCTATTATCTATAAAGTCGTTCTCATGTATCAAGAGACGGCTGTCCCATAATAACTTCTGTTGTGGATTGGCTCTAAACTACTTTCAGTTGGACGTCTAGTTTAAAATGGGGAAAAAATAAAGTTTGCTATCTTAGTATTTATGTGGCCTAATTACAGCGTTGGTTTGGAATACAGGCCTATTTATGCTAGTCAGTTTAAAGTTGTTCACCATTTAGTGCTATCTAAGATACCTCTTCATTGCGAATTCCTTCTAATTAATTCCCATAAGTAAAAGTAAAACTCAAACCTAATCTATGCCCTATGGCAATTACAAAAATTAAAGGAAATTCTATGTCTAATACAATGACTGGTTCAGTAAAATGGTTCAACGATGATAAAGGTTTTGGTTTTATCACTCCGGCAGACGGTAGCAAAGATGTGTTTGTTCATTTCTCTGCAATTCAGAGCGATAACTTCAAATCTTTAACGGAAGGACAACAAGTGTCATTTACCATTGAAAATGGGATGAAAGGCCCTGCTGCTGGCAATGTGGTGGCACTTTAAAGACATCATAAAAGTCTATCTATATTTTAAATGCCCTTGTTGTAGTGGCTCCCAATATAGAACTTCACAGTTTGATATATCGGCCAGCAACCCACATGGTGCAAAATGTATTTTTTGCAAAAGTGTGATGAAAACACAGGCATGTTAATAGCGAAGAATTAGGTAATTACTTAAACCTTGCTATGAAATAACCCCCATCTATTGGAAAACCAATGACTGGGGGTTTTTTATGTCAAAATATCACTGCGATTTTAAAATTATCATTGCTGACCCATCATATTGTCACTATCAGAAACAGTGTGTGAACAATGCTGTTGCTGAAAATATTTTCGGGCTATTAAAATCCGAAATGTATCATAAAGTCCATTTTAAGATGGTGATGAACGGATTGATAAAACGGATGAATATAGAGAATTACAATACTACAGGGTTCAACGCTAATTATAAGGCCTAAGTTTCGTTAAATATCGAAATTAGGCCTTATAAATCGCCTAACTAAAAATGCCCAACGTTATGAGGCAGTTCAGTGTTTTATGGCATTATAAGAGATTAAACCGTATCTATTTAGTGGGTTTGCCTTGCCAGTATCCGGCGAGTAAAGAGCCCGATAAGTTGTGCCAAACAGAAAATAATGCCCCGGGAAGTGCTGCCATAGCACCAAAGTACTGAGCACCTAAAGTGGCAGCTAACCCTGAATTTTGCATACCCACTTCAATGGCTAAAGTCCGACACGTTGACTCGTCAAAACCAAATAAACGCCCACCCCAATAGCCACCAATCAGACCAATTCCATTGTGTAATACCACGGCAATCGCCACCATAAAGCCAACAGAGGCAATATGACTTTGGCTACCGGCAACAACCGCACTGATAATTGCTAAGATGCAGATCATTGACAAGGAAGGTAAAAATGGCTCAACTTTCTTCACGGTTTCACTGAAAAGGTGGTGAATGGCTAATCCTGCAATAATCGGAATAATCACGATTTGTAAAATAGAAAGCAGCATTCCCATAACGTTTACACTGATTGATGTATCTGCATATAACAGCGTCAATAACGGTGTTGCAAATACGCCAACTAAGGTGGATACCGACGAAATCGTGACAGATAATGCGACATCTCCGCGTGCTAAATAGATCATCACATTTGAAGCCGTGCCACTTGCCACGCTGCCGACGAGTATCATTCCAATAGCAAGATCAGCTGGCATATCAAAAGCTTTAGCTAAAAGCCAAGCTGCGAGGGGCATAATCAAGTAATGAATAAAGGTACAAATAATCACGGGTGCAGGTCTTGTCACTACGCGTTTAAAATCACTAATTCTTAGTGTTACCCCCATGGTAAACATAATTAGCATGAGTAAATAGCTAATAAACGGGGAGATCCCTGTAAATGAGTGTGGCGTATAATAAGCAAGTATAGATAAGATTAAGGCCCATAATGGGAATAATCGAGTAACTTTAGACAACATTAAGACATTCCTTTTTTATCTATTTCCCTATTTTTCAATGGGCAGTGAGATGATATCAATTGTGGGTGATGTTGAGTTATAGACCCGTGTTGTGTAAGCAATCCATAAAGTCGGTATAGATGGCTATGAATTCGACTATAAAAGTGGACGATAAATGAGTCAATTACAGAGCATCATTTTTAGCATAATTTAGTTTAAAGTTGTAAAGAATATTTTGATTTGCGAATTTATGATGCGTTTAACTCCCTTTAAGTGAGCTGAGTCATATAGCCCATATATCAGCTTAATTAAGTTTGCTGATTATTTTTTAATCACACATGTGCTTTGTTAAAAGTTATTTCTTTAATATCAATGTATTATTGTTAGAGCTGATATTGAATATCGGGTTTAGATATCTTTAATCTGTCTTATTCATATTTTACTTAGTTTTATAGGTTTAATAAACTTTCGATTTACCATTCGATTATTATGTAAAAAGAGTTATAGTAGTAATTAATCAATAAGTTAATCAGTCATAATATGATAGGTGCGTTATCTTGAGCTTAATTAAAAAATATCGCCATATTATCAGCGTTAGTTTGCTATCCTTATTGTTAGTGGGATGCAACCAAGGTCATTCACCATTATTTCCGATGTTAGGTGCTTATTTCCCTTATTGGATGCTATGTGTCTTAATTGGATTGATAGGCGCTATATTATTGCGTGTTTTTCTCATTTATTTAGAAATTGATGATAAATTACCTTTTCCTCTAATATTTTACTTTGGTGTCTTATTATCAATCTCTATTACAGTATCCTTACTTTATTTTTCTCATTAAATTATGAATATAAAAAATAAGAAAAAGATAGCTACCATTATCTCAATCGGCGTATTTGTTGCCTTATTACTATTGCTATGGAAAAGCTTGCAATCATCAATACTGAATCCACTAAGTGAAGATGCAGTGATTGAGGCCAATAAAATCAATATTTCCTCTGTCGTGCCGGGACGGATAAGCCAGTTTTATATTAAAGAAAATCAGGAAGTTAAAAAAGGGCAACGGTTATTTACTATTGACCCTACTATGTATGCTTTACGGGTGAGTCAAGCGAAAGCCGAGTTACTCGTTGCAGAAGCGGCGTTAAGTAATAAGAAAAGGGTTATTGTTGCCGAAACATCAAATTCTGAAGTTGCTGAAGAGCAAATAAAACGTGCACAAGTTAACCTTGCCCTTGCAACTCAGTCATTAAAACGTTTAGAGCCATTGTTAGCAAAAGGTTTTGTCACCGCACAACAAGTTGATGATGCAAGAACCTTAAAACGTGATGCAGAAGTCAGTTTAAAACAAGCTCAAAAGCAAAATGTGGCATCTGATGCATTAATTAATAACACTAAATCTGAAGAAGCACTGGTTGAGTCACTAAAATTATCACTAGCGATGGCGGAGTGGGAATTAGGGAACACGGAAATTACCGCGCCGAGCAACGGGTATATTGTTGGGCTAACAATGTCTGCTGGGGAGTTTGTGCTTTCAGGGCAATCCGTTTTTACATTAATTGATACAGATACATGGTTTGCATCTGCTTACTTTAAAGAAACAGAGTTAGATAATATCCAGATGGGGAGTTGCGCAGTCGTTTATTCAATGATTAATAATAAGCAACCCATTAAAGGCAAAGTACAAGGTATTGGTTGGGGAGTCATGTCTACCGATTTGCTAAATATACCGCGAGACTTACCATACGTACCTAAGTCTTTAAATTGGGTACGTGTTGAGCAACGTTTTCCTGTGAGGGTGGTTTTAGAAAATCCCCCGAAAAACCTGATGCGGATAGGTGCCACCGCGACTGTTAATATTGTATCTCAAGATGATGACTGCTAAAACTTTACTGGTCGTGCGACAAATAAAGCAAGATTTGTTGCCATTTAAGTTTCGTTTCGCAACAACATGGCGCATTGCCTTTTTATGTGCATTAATGGCTGGTGTTGCTATGTTATACGAAATTCCAGAATCGGCGATTAGCTGCTACCTAATTATCTACCTTGTCAAAGCGAATGCAATTGAAAACATTTTATTATGTGTTGGCGTAATGGTGCTATGCAGTATCGCAGTTTGTGTGATCTTTATATTATTTAACTTAACGATTCAAAATGTGATGTTGCGTTTTTTCTTTATGGTCCTTTTTTCAGGGCTGTTTATGTATTTGTCCTCAGCTAGTAGCCTTGGTGACATCGGTAACTTAATTGCTCTCGTTATCGCATTTTTAATGACCTTGATTGATGATGTTCCTTTTGCCGATGCGGCGACAAGAGGGATTTTATACGCACTACTAATGGCCGTATCTCCCATGTTATTAGTGATTATTTTTAATTACTTCTTTGGGATTAGCCCGCAAAAGATATTAATGAATAAGTTAGCTGAACGTTTTGAGACGGCAAACCAGTTCTTTTTAGGGAAAATACCGCATTCAATTAAAATCAGTGAGGCTTTGAGTACTCAGGGTGAATGTAAGCGGAATCTACTGCTCATTAAGCTCTTTTTTCTTAAAGGGAAAAAGGATATTCAGTGGCTAGATAGCATGATTGATAATTCCTATGAAATATTGATTATGTCCTTAAATTTACCCGATGCTACCTCAGAAGAAACTCGCTTATTGCTCGCGGAAAAATGCCAATATATTGCACATTGTTTAGCAAACAACCAAATTGAATCGTTGGAAACGCTAAGAAACGAAAAAAATAGCCACCGAGATGGCCAGAAAATACTGGCTGACTTTCAAAATATTCTATTTAAGAATAAAGTGAATAATGACCCTAAAGTCAAAAATCCCTTTTTTGTTAAAGACGCATTTACGAATCCAAACCATAAATATTTCGCCATTAAAACAACGTGTGCTGCACTAATATGTTACATTTTTTATGACTATTTTAAATGGCAAGGTATCCACACAGCGATGATCACTTGCTATGTCGTTGCCTTAACTTCTGTCGGTGAAACAGTGCATAAGCTGACACTGCGTATTATAGGGTGTTTAATTGGTGCATTAATCGGGATTATTTCTCTTCTGTATATCATCCCTCATTTATCCGATATTTTTAGCCTAATGGTACTCGTTTTTTTCTGTATTTTGCCGGCCGCATGGGTAGCAGCAGGTAATGAACGTATATCTTATGCGGGCGTTCAAGTAGGACTGGCATTCTTGTTAACGGTTCTTCATGGTTTTAAACCGAGCTATGATATGGATGTTGCCTCCGATAGGATACTTGGCATCTTATTAGGTAACATAGTGATGTTCATTATGTTTACTAAAGTATGGCCTGTCTCCATCATGGCTGCGGTTAACTCACAAATTAGAACTATTCTAGATAGTTATGCCGCTTTTAAATTAAAATCTTATACTAATAATGTCGAGGCTCTCAGCTTAGTTGCAGCAATCAATGAGGGCGTCATCAAAATAAAAGATGACATTAATTTATTAATGTTCGAACCTCAATTTAAAGATAAGAACGGGGCTTTAACCCATTTCTTTAATCAATTTTTAACACAAGTTTCGGTGGATAGTTACCAACATTATCCGTCTGAATTTATTTCTTCAAATCATCAAGATAATTTTGATGTTAATACAAACTCGAAATCTGCCAGTGATTTGAAATATGACATATTAGATGCAATACCTTCAAATTTATCGGCTCAAGAAAAAGAGCAAGTCATTCAAGAAATAATGAGTGAGAAGTAATGACAATGACCCAATCAATGAGAAACGAAAAAAAACGATATATACTCATCTCGATACTCAGTATTTTTCTTGCCGGTTGTGTCGATACAAGCCGTTCCTTTATGGGAAATGTGCAGCAGCCCTTACAATATGAGGCGGACGCATATATCTCTTCCCCTGAAGAAAATTTATATGCGGAACATAATGAACCGATTAAAGATCAATATAACTTAGCAAGTCTTATCGATGTGGCACAAAAAAATAATCCTGAAACGCGTATTGCATGGGAGCTTGCTAAAAAAGCCGCAACTAATGTGGGAATGGTTGAAAGTACTTATTTACCCGTTATAACTGCAACAGCGCTAAGCGGTTATCAACGGGGGACAGTCAAGTTACCGCATAATGATTTAGTGGATAAAATTGATGTTTCTGACCATGTTTTCATTCCAGCTGTGACCTTCCAATGGTTATTGTTTGATTTTGGCCAACGAGGAGCACTCGCTGATGCGGCCAAACATGCATCTTTAGCTTCTGATCTTAACTTCAATTTACTTCACCAAAAAATTATTCATGATGTGACTATTGCCTATTATGCCTATGGCGCAGCACAGAAAAAAACCAAAATAACCCATGAAGCTTTAGAGCGTAGCCAACGTATATTGTATGCAGTCGAGCAAAAGAAAGCTCGCGGGCTAGCAACGGTGCTCGATGTCGCATTAGCGAAACAACAGGTCTCACAATTAGAATTTCAAAACGTATTAGCGATGGGAAAAGAGAGGGATCAATACCAATTATTACTCTCAGCCATTGGTATGTCCCCACTTAAAACGATTAATATTCAATATAATGATAATGAAGTTCTTCCTGATAACATCGCGCCATTGACTCATGAAAGGATTAGAAACGCATTAGCTCAACGCCCTGATGTCCTCGCTAATTACGAACTGACATTATCCGCGATGAACACCACGCGATCGGTCGAATCTGACTATTTTCCTAAAGTTTATTTAGCAGGAGCCGTCGCGGGGGGGAACAACAGCTTAGATGTACAAGGATTACCCGGTATCAACCAGAGCTCATCATCTTCAAACATTCTAATCGGTGTCAGTATTCCGCTTTATGAAGGGGGAGTCAGGCAAGCACGGATGAAGAATGCTCAATCCGATATTCTGATTGCCCAAGAGAATTTGCGAAAAAGCCAAGAAGTGGCGATTCGTGAGATGAGCTTAACTGAAAATGCACTAAAATCGGCGATTGAGGCCAATAAAGCGGCGAAGAATTTAGTTGAAACAACCCAATTAAGTTATACCGCCAGTGTTGATTTTTATAAAAATGGTTTAGGAACGGTGACTGAAATCAATACCGCAGAAATTGCATTACTAACCGCCGAGCTTGCTTATATTGATTCTTATACCAGTTCAGTGATTGCTGCTGTGGATTTAGCCTTTGCATTAGGTGATATTGAGAATGCGTTACCAAGGTATGAAGGTACTTCGATTAAATAGCCAATAGGGCTTATAACATGGCAGAAAATAATCGAATATGTATTATCTTCTGCCATTATAACTTGAATTAAGAAATATTCAGTTTTTGGAATACAGGCTTTTCTTCACCGCTAAATTGACTCATTGAATATTGGTTATAGTTCATTTCACCATATCCCCGAATATACATAACACCATTAGATAAATCAGATAAGCAGGTCCAAACAGTATATTCAGAAAGTACGTTATTCGCTGTTCCTTCACCTTCACCCATATTACCGATTGAAATATTTTTAGTACGATCAAAATTATTCATGATATGTGCTAGCGTAGTCATAGCTTCTTTTGCATTATCCCCTTTGGGTGCATAGGTGCTATAAAAAACAGCTCGAATGAAGCGTCCAACAGAAGTATCTGATGAAGGAAGATTTGATGTCGCGATACCACTATCAGGTTGGGTAACACGAATATTGCCCAGGTTGTTGGTAGACACATCAAGGTTTGATAACTGACTATAGTTGTTTAGGTTTTTTAAATGCCATTGAAAATCAGGGCCATTAGTCATGACGCGAGTAGGATTATCAAAAACCTGTAATTTTCCATTTACTGACTCAACAATAATGCTACCGCCTTGTTTATCATAAAAGGCATAGTGGAATGGTGATGTTAAATTTCTAAAATTAACGAGAGTTGGAGACCAAAAATACCCATCTTCAATCGCTTTTTTAACTTCATTGACATGGGAAAAAAGGGATAAAGCCCATTCACCTAATGAGGTAACAGGCAATGATTGGTCATAATTTTCTGGGTTAATCGGTACAAGCTCTGCATCAGAGATCATATTCGCACTAAAGGCAAGTCCCGCACTATTTAGCCCTTGGAACATATTATGGTTATCGCCATCAAAATAAACTTCGGTCGTTATGCCAAGAATATTGAATTTAGATATGTAACTGATCCCATTTTCCCCGTTTGGGGCTTTTTTCTGAAAAAAAGTATTTGTAGGATAATACGTTATCCAAGAGGGTAGATTTTCTGTTAATTCTAATGTTCGCCCTTGGTAAATATTATTGTGGCTATCTGTTATTGATAAGCTTGTACACATATTATTATCCTCTTATAGAGATGGTGGCTAATAGAACATTGTTGAATATTTAAGCAAAAATTTTTAATGTCATAATACCTTTAATAATGGCATAAATTCTTGCTGCTGAAAAATAGTCCGATAGTGAAGCTTGAACATTAGAATTGAAAATGTAGATCTTATGCACTTAATGGTATTGAGGTAGCTTTAAATTATATAATAATACAAGTAATTATAATAAGGTCAGTAATAATTAATTTAGGGACATAAACTAAGGATTTTCATGGAATACCAATTCAAATCATACAGTAAAGGTAGCAAGAAAAAATCATTACCGACTTACATTTTTATTATCCTTTACGTCTCTTGCATAGCTTATTTAGCATTTTCGCTTCATTTAGGCGATAGTATTGTGTTATTTGAATGGTTTCCTAAATGGACGATTATTATTGTTTTTGCCATTCTTACAGGGATTATTGGGGGAATATGGCACCCTTTTTTTCGCCCATCAAAGTATGTAATCATTGATTATTTTTGGGGCGGCTTCCTTGGCCTTATGCTCATTATTCCAACATTTAATGTGCTTACTTATTTATCATTAGACCAAACAATTCAATACCAAACAGAATATGACATTGTATCACCAGGGCCTCCGCGTATTAAATCCCCTCGATGTGAATATGGTATACGGTTAAAAGAAATCTATACGGGGCAGTGGGTTTCATTTTGCATTAGTGAGCCAAAATCGAAAACCAAGGAAAATACGGGAACCGTATGGGTTACAACAAAAACGGGCTCTATCGGCGCATACATTGTTGATTACCAGTTTTCTCCATATAAGCCTGAACAATAAATATTAGGCTATATAGGTTGATATAATTTTAGCGTTAGCTACTCAAAACCACCTGATTTTATGCGATAATCTTTGCCAAACCTATTTTATATACATTATCGGCAGTTAGCGTAAAAATAACCAACGCGAATTCAGTGTTCTTCGATAATAATGGATAAGAAAAGAGAATCTATCGACATGGCTAAATCACCTGCGAAAAAAAACACCAAAGGCAAAGGTTTTGAAGAAACCCTTTGGGATACTGCTAATCAACTGCGTGGTAGCGTTGAATCCTCCGAATATAAACATGTCGTGCTTAGTTTGGTGTTCCTGAAATTTATCAGTGATAAATTCGAAGCCAAACGCAGCCAATTAATCAAGAATGGTCAGGAAGCCTTTGTTGATATGGATGTTTTTTATCAACAAGATAACGTTTTCTTTTTGCCGCAAGTCTCCCGTTGGTCTTATGTGCAAGAGCGTGCGAAACAAGATGATATCGCCGTTATCATTGATACTGCGTTATCCACCATCGAAAAAAGCAACGCATCCCTCACAGGCGCATTACCGGATAACTATTTTTCTCGCCAAGGGCTTGAGCCGAAAAGGCTCGCTTCACTGATCGACAGCATTGAAAATATCAACACTCTTGCGACCGAATGTGGAGTAGGGGAAGAAGATCTGGTTGGTCGAGTCTATGAGTACTTTTTAGGGCGCTTTGCCGCCAGTGAAGGTAAAGGCGGGGGCGAATTCTATACCCCGAAATCAGTCGTTACCCTACTTGCTGAAATGCTTGAACCCTACCAAGGTAAAGTGTATGACCCGTGCTGCGGCTCGGGCGGTATGTTTGTGCAATCGTTGAAATTTGTGGAAAGCCACCAAGGGAAAAGCAAAGATATTGCGATTTATGGGCAGGAACTGACCAGCACCACCTATAAATTGGCAAAAATGAACTTGGCGGTAAGGGGGCTAACGGGCAACTTAGGGGAACGCCCAGCGGATACTTTTTTTGCCGACCAACACCCTGATTTGAAAGCTGATTTTATTATGGCGAATCCGCCGTTTAACTTAAAAGATTGGCGTAATGAAGCCGAGCTTACCAGCGACCCACGTTTTGCCGGTTTTCGAACACCACCGACAGGCAACGCCAACTATGCGTGGATCTTGCATATGTTGTCTAAGCTCAGTGAAGATGGTGTTGCGGGGTTTGTGTTAGCCAATGGTTCGATGAGTTCGAATACCAGCGGTGAGGGGGAAATTCGCCAAAAACTCATCGAAGATGACCGTATTGAGTGCATGATTGCACTGCCCGGTCAGTTATTTTTTACCACGCAAATCCCCGTTTGTCTGTGGTTTATCAGCAAAAGCAAACACGCCAGTGCCAAATATGGTTATCGGGATCGCCAAGGGGAAACCTTGTTTATCGATGCCCGTAACCTCGGCACGATGATCAGCCGTACCCAAAAAGAGCTCACAGCGGAGGATATCGCCACTATCGCCGATACGTTCCATGCATGGCGCAGTAGCGAAAGCGAACTGAAACGCCGTGTTGATAAGAAAGAGATTGGGATTGAGCAGTATCAGGATAGGGCGGGTTTTTGTAAAGTCGCCTCCCTTGACGATATCAAGGCCAATGATTTTGTATTAACGCCGGGGCGCTATGTGGGCGCTGCGGAGGTCGAAGATGACGGTGTGGCGTTTGAAACCAAGATGCAGGAATTGACCCAAACCCTTTATCGCCAGATGGATGAAGCCGCAGAGTTGGATAAAGCGATTCGTAAAAATATGGAGGCGTTGGGTTATGGGGAATGAACAATTGGTGACTATGAAGTTAATCGATTTATGTGAGCTAATAATTGATTGCCCGCACTCAACTCCGAAATGGACTGATTCTGGTTATATTGTTCTGCGTAATCAAAATATCAGAAATGGTTCGCTGGACTTATCGTCTCCAAGTTTCACTGATGAAAACGGGTATAAAAGCAGAATAAAGCGAGCAGAGCCTAAAGCCGGTGATCTTGTTCTCACTCGTGAGGCTCCTATGGGAGAGGTTTGCCTTATTCCTAAAGGTTTAAAATGTTGTTTAGGGCAGAGACAGGTTTTATTGAGACCTAAAACAGAAGTATCTGGAGAATATCTGTTCTGGGCACTGCAATCTCCTTTTGTTCAGCATCAAGTATCATGGAATGAAGGAACTGGTACAACTGTCAGTAATATTCGAATACCAGTATTAAAAGCTTTTGAGATTCCACGTTGGTTTCAGCATGAGTCAATGATAGCGTCGCATTTGAGTGCGATTAGAAACAAAATTGATCTCAACCGCCAAATCAACCAAACCTTAGAACAAATGGCGAAAACCTTATTTAAATCATGGTTTGTGGATTTTGACCCTGTGATTGATAACGCACTCGATGCCGGTTTTTTTGAGCAGGATTTAGCCTTCTCCGATGAATTACTGCGTCGGGTTGAAATACGTAAAGCGGTGCGTGAACGTGATGATTTTAAAGAGTTACCAGACGATATTCGTCAGTTATTTCCTGATTCTTTTGAAGAGTGTGCAGAGCCTGCATTGGGGCTTGGGGGATGGATTCCAACATCTTGGACTCTCTCAAATGTTGGTGCCGAGTTTGACGTTACGATGGGGCAATCTCCTCCAAGTTCAACATATAATGAAATAGGAATTGGACTACCTTTTTTTCAAGGTAAAACAGATTTCGGTTTCAGGTTTCCAACGAATCGGGTTTATTGTACTGCTCCAAAGCGTATGGCAAATAAGAATGACACATTAATTAGTGTTCGGGCTCCTGTTGGTGATATTAATCTTGCGGCTGAAGATTGTGCAATTGGGAGAGGGATAGCTGCTGCGAGACATAAATCAGGATGCATATCTTTTACTTATTACTCGATGAATAGCTTATCTAAATACTTTGAGGTATTTGAAGGTGAGGGAACTGTTTTTGGTAGTATCAATCAAAAAGATTTTAAAGCGCTTTTATTTATAAAATATCCTTTTGAATTAATTAATAAATTTGATTTTTTTTGTTCGGAATGGGATAAACGAATAGATGTTCAATCCATAGAAAATATAGTTTTAACCAAACTCCGCGACACGCTTCTCCCTAAACTGATCTCCGGCGAGTTGTCTTTGAGTGATATAAAAATAGACAACCCAGAAGAAACCTTAATCTAATTTATTCGACCGCTTCACATTTTTTCGATTATGGGGCGGTTTTTGTTATCGAATCAATTAAACTAGCTTAATTAAAAACGCGATAAAACAAATTTTAAAACGAATAAGAAGCCACCGACATGAGCCACATTTTCACTGAAGCCAAACTGGAACAGGCAATAATTAGTCTGCTAGGACAACATGCAAACAATGCAGGGCAAATCTGTTACCCGCATTATATTGGCAATACTATCCCGCGCAGTGACAACAGTGAAGTGTTGATAGTGGATGACTTACGCCAGTACCTTGCAAGGCAATATCAAGCCGATGGCATCACCGACGGAGAAATCACCACGATTGTACAGCAATTGCAATCTCTTCCTGCCAGTGACCTCTACCAAAGCAACAAAACCTTTTGCCATTGGCTCAGTAACGGCTTCTTACTCAAGCGCGAAGACCGCAACCAAAAAGACCTGTATATCGAACTGCTCGATACCCAGACCCTGCCAAATCAATTAGCGAAATTATTTGCAGGGGAAGTCGAGCTATCTGTGGCAGATAATAACCGCTACCGGTTAGTGAACCAGTTAGAAATCGAAGGCCAAGCGCGAGACGGTGGGGTACAACTGCGCATCCCTGATGCCATTTTATATGTCAATGGGTTCCCGCTGGTGGTGTTTGAATTTAAATCAGCGGTACGTGGAGAAGAGGCAACCCTATTTGATGCATGGACACAACTGTGTGTACGCTATCGCCGCGATATCCCTAAGCTGTTTGTTTATAACGCCCTGTGTATTCTTAGTGATGGTGTGAATAACAAAATGGGCAACTTATTTGCCCCTTATGAATTCTATTATGCATGGCGTAAAGTCAGCGGTAACGAGTCAACGGAAAAACAAGGTATCAATGGCCTGTACACCTTAATTGAAGGGCTATTTCATCCATCGCGTTTATTGGATGTGCTGAAAAACTTTATTTTCTTCCCTGATACCAGTAAATATGAAGTGAAAGTATGCTGCCGTTACCCGCAGTATTATGCGGCTCGTAAGTTGTATTACAACATCGAAAAAGCGCGTAAGCAGATCACCGCAGGTGGTGAAAATATCGGCGGTAGTGGTAAAGGGGGCACCTACTTTGGTGCGACAGGCTGTGGTAAAAGCTACACCATGCAGTTTTTAGCGCGTCTATTGATGAAAAGTGTCGACTTTGCCAGCCCAACAATTATTTTAATTACCGACCGTACCGATCTTGATGAACAACTCGCAAAACAGTTTTGCAACGCAAAATCCTTTATTGGCGATGAAATTATTGTGCCTGTCACCAGCCGCCAAGATTTACGTGATAAACTCGCAGGGCGTGCCAGTGGCGGGGTATTCCTCACCACCATTCATAAATTTACCGAAGATATTCAACTGCTTTCTGAACGCAGCAATATTATCTGTATCTCGGATGAAGCTCACCGCAGCCAAATCAACCTCGACCAAAAAATCACTATCAACCAAGAAGACGGTACGGTTAAAAAGAGCTACGGCTTTGCCAAATATCTGCATGACTCACTGCCGAATGCCACTTATGTAGGCTTTACAGGGACGCCTATCGACGCCACCTTAGATGTCTTTGGTGAAACCATCGATAGCTACACCATGACCGAATCGGTGAATGATGAGATCACAGTACGCATTGTGTATGAAGGGCGTGCGGCTAAAATCGCCCTTGATAACAGCAAATTAGAAGAAATCGAGCGCTATTATCAAGAATGTGAAGCCCGAGGCACTAGCGAATATCAAATAGAAGAAAGCAAAAAAGCCACGGCGAATATGAACTCTATTTTGGGCGATCCTGACCGTATTGACGCGCTAGCGAAAGATTTTGCGCAGCATTATGAAAAGCGCGTGGAAGAGGGCTCGACGATTAAAGGCAAAGCGATGGTGGTTTGCGCCAGCCGTGAAATTGCCTATGCCTTTTATCAGAGCCTCAAATTACAACGGCCGGAGTGGTTTGACGCGAAACAGGCAATCGACGGCGTCGAACTCACTGAGCAAGAGAAAAGCGAGTTAATGCGCCTGCCGATGGTCAACATGGTGATGACCCGTGGGAAAGATGACCATGAGGCCATGTACA
This sequence comes from Providencia sp. Me31A, assembly GCF_050487165.1. Taxonomy (NCBI): domain Bacteria; kingdom Pseudomonadati; phylum Pseudomonadota; class Gammaproteobacteria; order Enterobacterales; family Morganellaceae; genus Providencia; species Providencia sp. Me31A. The sequence goes on along the minus strand of NZ_JBKQGZ010000020.1, from coordinate 23,259 downwards.
ACTTACTGGGAACGAAAGACTATCGTAGAGAGTTAGATAAACAGTTTAAAAACCCGAAATCCAACTTCAAAATCGCTATCGTGGTGGATATGTGGTTGACCGGTTTTGACGTGCCAGAGTTGGATACCATTTACATCGACAAGCCATTGCAAAAGCATAATCTTATTCAAACCATATCCCGAGTGAATCGCCGTTTCGAGGAAAAAGAAAAGGGGCTGGTTGTTGACTATATCGGTATTAAAAGCCGCATGAATATGGCGCTGGCGATGTATTCAAAAGCCGATAAGTCTAACTTTGAAGATATACAGCAGTCTATCGTTGAGGTTCGTAATCACCTCAATTTACTTTCACAAGTATTCCATAAATTTGATAGCCGTGGTTACTTTTCAGGTTCGCCAACGCTGCAATTAGACTGCCTTAATCAGGCGGCTGAGTTTGTCCTGCAAACTAAGAAAGTTGAACTGCGTTTTATGGGCTTAGTAAAGCGGTTAAAAGCCGCTTATGATGTTTGCGTGGGCAGTGAAGATATCACCCAAGATGAACGAGAGCACATCCATTTTTATCTCGCGGTACGTTCTATCGTCTACAAATTAACCAAAGGCGATGCACCCGACACGGCGCAGATGAACCAAAAAGTACGCGAGATGATAGCCGAAGCGCTTAAAGCGGAAGGCGTGGAAGAGATTTTCACATTAGGCGATGACAAAGCGGAAACCATCGATATTTTTGATGATGAATATATGGCGCGCATCAATAAAATCAAACTGCCGAATACCAAAATGCAACTGCTGCAAAAGATGCTCCAAAAAGCCATTAGTGATTTTCAAAAGGTCAATCAGCTGCAAGGGATTAACTTCTCCAAGCGCTTTCAAGCATTAGTCGAACAATATAACCAACGCAAAGAGAATGATGTGCTCAATGGTGAAGAGTTCGACGATTTTACTGCACAAATGGCGGATATGATTTATGACATCAAGGCAGAAATGATGTCGTTTGAGGACATTGGCATCGATATGGAAGAAAAAGCCTTCCTCGATATTTTGTTGCATATGTGCCAGAAATACGATTTCACTTATGATGATGACAAAATGTTGGCGCTTGCTAAGGATATGAAGCTTATTGTCGATGACAGCACACAATATCCTGACTGGAGCAATCGAGAAGATATTAAAGCGAAGCTGAAAGTCGATCTGATTTTATTATTACACCGTTATGGTTTCCCACCAGTGGCGAATGACGAGGTCTATAAAAGTGTGTTAGAACAAGCCGAGAACTTTAAAAAATATCAGTTGGGCTGATTGGTAATAGTATACGTATCTTAAATTACTTCATTTTATAAAAAACTAACGATGAGCTACACTTTGGGTTAAAGTGTGGCTCATCGTGTTTTTTTAAGATTTATATTTCAATTAACTGGTATTTAGTACAATGATTTAACCATTAACTAACAAAGCAAGAAAAAATTCGACAGATTAAATGTAATTGCGAGTATTCATTTAAAAATTAGGTTGTTAGGAATGAAAATAAAAGAAAAATATCTCAAAGAAAGAAATTAACCATAAAAATTAATATATCAATTTTTTTTGATTAATATGTTAATAGCTAGGATGAGCTATGCTAATTTAAATTTAATGACACTGTTTATTGTCTAAAAAATTATAAAACATGGAATGGCTTTTCGGAACTTTACATTCAGATAGTCTGTAATTACTTGAAATATAGAGGATGATGATTTTTATAAAATATAAAACAATTATAATTTAATGAAATGTAACATCTGTAAATACAATTATATTAGGTTTTTAATTATATCAATGCCTATAATGAACTCTTATTAATTGTTATTTATGGAAATGAAAAATGAAAAAAGTATTACCGTTCGTTATTTCTTCCGCGTTGGCTCTCTCATTTGCAGCCTCCGCTGTAAATGTTGGTTCAATCGATATTAGTGTTACAGGTCGAATTGACCCATCAGCTTGTGAATTAGATATCGCGGGTGGTGGGAATATCGATTATGGCTTAATTGATGTTGATACATTGAAATTTGAAGATGGTTCTTTTGGCGGTAAATTTGCTGCATTACCAGTACATGAGACCAGTTTTACTATTCGCTGTTCAGCAAATGCGCCTATCAAATTATCAGCTGTGAGCAAAAGATTAGGTTCTGTTGCTGGTGCAACTGAAAATAGTCAAGGATTTGCAGCTCTACCAATTAGTTTATTAGGCGTTCCTGCAGGAAATAATTCAAATGGGGTAGCTGGGTTAGGTAAAACATCTACAGGTGTAAATATTGGTGGTTATATAGTTCGTTATAAAGCTAATAGTTTAAATATTAGTACATTAGGTGAAAATAATGCGTTAACAACTATTTCAGGAAATCAAGTTCAGAATATTTATTACAATCCAAGCGCTGTTTGGATGCCTTCAGGTGGTAACTTATTCTCAAATAACATGGATTTACAAACTTCTTTTGCAAAATCAGGAGAAAGAACTCCTATCGAAGCTAGTATCTATGATGGAATTTTACAAGTTCAAGCTTATGTAAGTGAAGAAGCAGCAACGTTTGGTAAAACAAAACCTGTTTTACTCAATGGTTTATCTACAATTGAATTAAATTATATCTAAATTATATTTTAATTATATCTAATTTATATAAGGTAACTGAATTGGTTCAGTTGCCTTATACTTAAATGACACAGTTAAGATGAAAATAAAAACATACCTATTATTTATAATTACGCTATTAGTTTCACAGCTATCGATTGCATCAGGTATATTACCTGCAACATCAGTTGTTGTTGTTAATGAAAAAAGTCAAGATGGTGAGATAGTTGTGACTAATACAGATGACTATCCTGTTTTGTTAACAACAGAACTAGTAAATGTCGACCCTGAATACCAAAATCTTGTTATTGTTACGCCTCAACTTATTCGAGTTGAACCAAAGGCGAAGCAATTGATACGCTTTATGCTAACCAGTAACACAGATTTAAAACATGAAGTATTGATGAGAGTTATTTTTGAAGGTATCCCGCCACAAGGAGACCCCAATGCTGATCAAATTAAATTTACGATTCGACAAAACCTTCCACTCATCATAAAGCCCAAAAATTTGGTTGAAAATGATGCACCATGGGAGTTACTGAAATGGAAATACGAAAATAATACGTTACAAGTAACTAACCCTAGTCCTTATATCGTAAGATTAAGCAATAGTATTGAAAGTATGCCTGGAAACATTGAGTGGGTATTACCATCGAATTACCTTTTACCTAATCAATCGATAAAGCTAACAACAAATCAGCATGCTCCAAAACAGATAAATGAAATTGCTATACAACCATATACTCAATGGGGGTATTCAACGACTAAAAAATATACTGTAAAAATAAACTCCAGTAAAAATGATTAAAAATAACAAGATTAGTACTACTATAATTTTACTATCTATAGCTATTTCTTCATATGCGGATGAAGTGATTTTCGATCAAGATGCATTAAAACACAAAGGAATACCTAATGATATTGCTAAATTATATAGTGAAAAAGCTCATTTCCCCCAAGGGGATAGTAATGTTAGTGTATTTTTAAATGATAAATATATTGGACAGAGTACTTTTTCTTTTAATTCACAAGGGGAACTCTGTCTCGATACTAAGTTTATTGACGCTACGAATATAGAGTTATCTAAAAGTAACTCTGCGTGCCCGACATTAAAGGATTATGATAACTTAGAGGTAGAATTATTGCCTAGTGAGTTACGGGTCAACATATATGCATCACCAACACTTTTTAAAGATCAATCAAATAATAATTGGCTCCATACAGGAAAGTCTGGAGTTTTCAATTATGATGCTAAATATTTTTCTTCTAAAAATGATTTCAATACTCAGTCATTTTTCAATTCAAACTTTACACTGGGGTTCAACTTATACAATTGGATCGTGAGAAGTGACCAAACGTATACGTATTTTAATGGTGAATCAAATTTCAATCATCAAACCTTATATGCTGAGAAAACACTAGAAACACTGAAAAAAAACTTACAGATAGGCCAAATTAATTTATCTAATTCGTTTTTTAGCTCTGGGCAAGTTATTGGTTTCCAGCTAATACCAGAGTTAGCATTGGATAACTCATCTCAAGGTGGTGGTGTTGTTAATGGTATAGCATCTGAACGCTCTATTATTGAGGTAAGACAAGCAGGGATTTTAATCTACACAACAACGGTTCCTGAAGGGCCTTATACATTAGAAAACCTACCTCTACTAAATAATCGATTAGACTTATCGGTAACTGTAATAAACCAAAGTAATAAGAAGGATACGTTTACCGTTCCTGCTAGTTCTTTTATATTAGCATCAAATAATATAAATAAAGGTATATCATTTGGTTTAGGTAAGGTAAATCAAAATAAAACAGATAAAAAACCCTATGTTATGAATATCAGCAAAGGATTTAATCTGCGTCCAGATATGCTGGTTGCTTTCGGAGGACTTGCGTCCAAAGATTATCAAGGTCTGGGATTAAGTAACACTTATCAATTTAGTAATTTATCTTTAGCAACTGTTACAACGAATCTATCCAAAAATAAAAACAGTGATAAAAATAATGAATATGGTGGGTATTATACATTTAGCTATAACTATCCAATCATGGCTAATACTAGTTTAGTGATGAATTCTTTATATAGAAATAAAGATTATCGAGACTTTAATGAAACATTGAATGATTATGAGTCAGATCTATATTCAAATCATAGAAAAAACAATGAAACGCAATATGGTATTGCTGGGAATACACATGTTAACGATATTGGAACATTTTCATTAAGTTGGAATCGCTCAATTGGCGATAGAACAGTAAATTATTACAATGCAACTTGGAATAATCTATTTGCAAATAAATATAATATTTATTTGGGTTATGAGCGCCGATTGTACAATCGCGAAAATGATAATACTATTTATCTGAATGTTGATATTTCGTTAGGTAATAAGCAAAGTATATCGAGCTGGATGAATCACTACGGTAATAATAAAAACTATGGGACAAGATATAGTAACCATAATTATGATAATTTGAGTTATTCAATCAGTGGGAATAAAAATACTAACCCAGATAATCAAAATGTCTCACTAAACATGAATTATACAACGCCTGTTACCTTACTTTCAGGTAACGTTAGTAAAGGTAATAATACTAGCAGTTACTATGGTGAATTGTCTGGTGGAATAGTTTATTTTGACAATGAGCTTATCTTCTCACCAAAAAGAGTCGCTAAAACTTTCGCAATAGCAAAAACGGAAAGCCAAAAAAATATTCCTATACAATCGTCTTCAGGAATAATTATGACTAATAGTAATGGTTACGCTGTCATACCAAGCATAGACAGCTATAGAACTAACTATGCAAAAATAGACTACCGAAGATTACCTAAAAATATGAATATTCCTTATGGTATTATAGAGTTCCAACCTGCGAATGGGAGTGTTCCTTTGGTTAATTTTCACGTCAGCCAAGTTAACCGTGCTATTTTAATTCCTTCTTTTAATGGGGAAAAGCTTTCTAACAATCTGAAAGTATATGATAAAAATGGTAGTTTGCTAACGATAACTGACAATGCAGGGCGAATTATTATCGATAACTTAACCTTGCCGACTAGTTATTCCGTTAACATTGGAAATAATAAAAAATGTATTATCGAACTTACTAAAGATGTCAGCGTTTCTAAAACAGAACTATTTACAATAATAAATCCCGTATGTCTTATAGCAAACTAAAGGCTTTAGAATGATAAAATTTATAACAGGGCTCCTTATTTGCCTACCTTTTAGTGTCCTTGCATCGAATAACCAAGGAACATGTAACATCCGTATGGGAACCGATGAGATTAACTATGAAACACTAGCTGATTTTAATACAAAAAAGCAAGATGGTGCGATATATGCGGGGGTTCGAGTTGTACCTGTAACTATTGAGTGTAGTGAAGAAAGTACACCATACCTTGATTTTCCTAGTCTTAATGATGCAATTGCACGTACTTCATCAGAAGTTATTTTAAACGTAAATAATGCGATGCTAGATGGAAATCCCGTTTTGATTGATGCTATTGAATTAAATAATTCAAATAGAGCGATATCATCACAAAGGGAAATAAAAATTCAGCCCAATATACGTATTCAACCGGAAAGGGGTAAAAAGGGGAAAATATTTTCCTTCAATTTACTTGTTGATTTAAAGATTAATGCATTGAGCAAAAAAGGTGTTGTATTAAGAAGTAAAATTCCTTTAAAAACAATGGGAGAAAGCACAAGTTTGGGCGTTAGCTATTCAGAAATGACAACGGCATGCAACCTTATTGTTGATTCTTCTTCTATTGATTACGGTGTTATAAATAGAAGTGAGTTAAGTAACCATTCTTATACAATATTACCTGAAAAAAATATTAATTTTACGGTACAGTGTGATTCAGGAAAAACGGCCATAGCAATTCAAACGTTTAATCAAATAGAACGTTCATTAGCACCAAATAAACAAGAAGGTGCTAACGGCTATGGAATGCCTCCGGTTCAGTTATTAAATAATAATATGATGGCTGGAGGATTAGGGAATACCCAAGAAGGTGTTCCTATCGGTGGTTATGCGGTGGCATTAGACTTGAACTCGTTATATATAGATAGTAAATCAGAAAAAGTACAGCCAATATCAGGTAATGCATCATGTGGCGATCCCAATATAGTTTGGCAACATACAAATGGTGATCTATTACCCGATAGTACCTCAAAAAAAATCACATCTTGGGCTAAACTTGGAACGTTACAACCTGCCTTATTTTCTAATGTAAAAGGGGTAATAAAGGTTCAAGCTTTTATTAATAAATCGTCTTTACTCAAATTTAATAAAGCGATTGAATTCAAGGGGCGTTCAATTATTGAATTATGTTATTTATAGTATTAAACAGATTCAGAACAAGTTTAAAGATACATAAGTGATACTATTTGAAGACATGATGAAAACCTAAGTATTGGTGATTATATTTAAACTATTAAAGAACTTCAGATCCGCATAAGAAATTATTTTTCATGCCGAGAAATTTTAATTCTCGGCTTTTTTCGGTTCTGTAGTACTAAGGAAGATAACAGGGGAAGCAACAGTCTCCGTGTAAAAAGGTTAAATTGTCGTTTAAACAGTCTTAATGTAACAAAAAATTTGCATGCATTCTTATTGTTGGAATAAAAATCTGATGATATAGGCTCTAAATTTATCGGGATTCTTTGTTATATACATGGTTTAGATGAAATAAGGCATCGGGATCACCTTGATCCGCAGATTTTTTAAACCACTCTACCGCTTGCACCCTGTCGTGAGGTGAACCATAACCAAATTCATACATCATTCCAAGTGAATACTGAGCTTTTGCATGCCCTTGTATCGCCGCTTTTTTATACCATTCAATAGCTTTCACTGCATCAAATGGTAATCCAGCACCTGCATCATACATGGTTCCTACATTATACTGAGCTGTAGCATCACCTTGTTCTGCCTTTAATAACTGATGGTTAATTTCTTCGTTAGAAATAGAACTAGCACCGAACATCTTTTTTATTTTTTTAAACATAATTGATTTACCAAATTTGATTGAAATTTATTAGAGGCCATGTGACCTATCTTAAATGAAGAACCTACGTGACGGACATTTTAACTTAGTCCAAAGTATACATGACAACTTTGCTATTACATTTTCGGTTCTGGTATGACCGATTATATAAAACGAGCAAGTTTAAATCCTAAAACAGCCCGTATGCTTACTCAAATCCCTTCAAATGTACGACTATTTCTAATACACGAACTCCTGATAATTAACGACCGGTTATCAGTCAGTTAAACTTGTAAACTGGTTTCGTTATGACACACCATATTTTATCGTTAGCCGCTAGAGTAGTGTAAAAAACTGTTATTTGGTGAAATTCTTTAATGTTCCGTGGTAATTGAGTCTTATAGGCAAAATTTTATATTGCGGTAAACAGCTAGGAAACGCTGACTAAGAGATCTCAATTAATGAGGGAACTTCTGAAATTGAAAAGTGCCAAGGATGTATCGAAAATTTTTGAGGTAGATTAAATTTTCGGCATAAAATGATAAAATCATGACCCCCGCCCACTTGGAAAAAATAAAATCGCTCCCATCATATAACTACAAGCATTGTAGCGGATATAAGGCCGTTTAGTTATAAGGTTATTAGATGTAGTTAGTTGGAGTGAAAATGAACAAATCGGTTTATAAAGCAAGTGGTTTATGGAACCAAACATCCTTCATAACTCTTTTTGTCGCATCAAGTGAAAAAGATGTACTTTCAACAATAGCATTTTGGGCAAATCTAGGTAGCGCCAGAGTAGATGAGTTATCTATTGAGCGTTATTGCTCAGTACATTAACCAACTTGACATCAAGAGGAAAGACCAATGACAATGACAAACAGCAAAGTAAGCTAAACCGCTGGCATTATTAAGATTGAGTTATTTCTTTATGGGTAGGTATTAGGCCTGCTTCAACGAAATCGCTCCCCACGTAAATTAGAGGGGAGCCGTATGATCACGCCCACGCCATTATACATTTCGAGAACCGGCGCTCTGTCATCGACATCAGTGTATATTTTTTCTAAATTAATTATTGCCCAAGTCCTTGCGATTATGACTGTTTTTGCCAAACAATCTGATCGTGACTTGGGTATTTAGTTCAATTCTTATCCGCAGCTTAGGTGAATTAATGCTTAAATTCTCTTTCTATGACGGATTTAAAACAATGCATTAGATATTCACCAGCATGACTATTTGGGCAAGAAGGAGATTTCATCATGACTAATTTTAATTCAGGTAATTTAAAGTTTTTTTTATGCTTATCTAAATTTATAGTTTTCATTTTTTCAAATCCCGGTGCTGTTTTAAATAAATAGCTTGGGACTACAGCAATACTCTCTGTGTTATATAACATTGAATAACAGCTAAATGTATCAACAAGTATAACTGATTTAGGCATCGTAATTCCTTGAGGATTTATACATTTAGATATGAAGTCATTAGCTTCATCAAAGGAATCTAAAGTAAATAGCCAATCATAATTACTTATTGAACTAGCCTTGTTAATATCCTTAAATATAGGGTGTTCAGGCTTTGCAATAAAACCATGAGGTATCTTAAATAGGTCATGTACAGTGATATGACCTTTATCCCAAACCCAGTCATCCATTATTAACGCTATAGCATAATCCAGTTTTGCTGATTTTAATAAAGGGGTTACGTTCTTTAATAGGCCATCAGTGAATTGAAGTTGTACGTTTTTAAATCGACATTTAAACCACTGATAAACCTCAGGCAAAACAGTAGATGCAATAATTGGGGTTACCCCAACTCTTATTGTTCCAAAATCACCCGTTTTTGTTTTATCAACTGCTGATTTTGCCCAAGCTAGATTTAATTCAATTGAACGAAAATAAGGTTCTAATAATTCACCTGTACTAGTTAGTTTAATTCCGCCATTAGTTTTCCTTTCTAATAATTGGCATCCACATTCTCTCTCTAAATCAACAAGAGATTTAAATATTGAGCTTTGTGATACATTAATGCTTCGTGACGCAGCTCTTATACCGCCATTGTCAATAATGGCTAAGAAATAAATTATTTGGTGCATTTTCATATTATTTCTCTTTTTTTATTAGATGTAAAATAATAAAACTAAATATCATGATGATTACTGTCATAATCATCAAAAACGAAAATATTAAATGATATTGATTAAGATCTGCAAAGTGACCAAATAGTGGTTGTACAATGATATCTGGCGTATAGGCGAATACAGAGACTAAACCTATTGCAGCACCTGCTATATTAATAGGTACTTTGCATTCAGATAAAATAGAAAACATTGAGGCATAAATTGTACATACAAAAAAAGACGTTATCATTGAAATACTAATTAAAATTAATGAATTATCGATTTTAAAATTTAATAAAATAAAGGAAATCAAAATGATTGGACATACGGTTAAAAACCATTTAAGCGTTGATTTAAAAAAACGGTCAGAAATAAAGCCCGAAATAGGTGTTAATGACATAAAGATATATGTTCTAATTAAAGTTAGAGTTCCAGATGTTTCATTACTAAGACCGAAATCGGAAGTTAAATAAGGATTAAAAAAAGTCATTCCTATATGAAGAGAGTAAGTACAAAAAAAGACTAATGATATAAGCCAAATATTCGGATTTTTTAACAGAGAAAGGTATTGGTTAACTGTATTTTTTGCTTCATTAGATATGCTTTTATATTTGAAATCTCGAAATACATAATAAAAAATAAAAGCTATAAATATATTTGCAATAGCTAAGATAAGTATAGAGAGTGAGTATGCATTACTATTATTAATAGATAGATAGCTATATAGTTTTATCATTAAATAGCCTATTGAGGCACCCGTTATCCCTGTAGAGGCATAATAGATCCCATAAGCGGTACTCGCACTTTCCCCCCCTATAATCCTTACCAATTTAAATATGGCAGGCCAAGCCAAAAAAAGTGTCGAAAATGCAAGTAAGAACCAAATAATTAAAGAGATAAGATAAGATTTATAAGTAAAACTATATATTATAGTAAGTAAAATAGTTGCTAATAATGAACCTAAAATACATTTTTGGTTCGATAAGTGATCTGCAATTACTCCACCTGGGATCAACGTAAATATACTAGCTATACCAAACATAGAAATTAAAAAACCCAGTTCGCCACCCGATAGCTGAGTATTATCGAGCATTTGATTATAAAAATAATATTTCATATAAGGTAAAAGGAAAAGGCTTCCGCCAACACCACCTAATATGATTAACGCCATGATATTTTTTAATTTCATTGATTATCCTAGCTGGATGAAATCATCATCATAATAGCTGCACACCAAGTGCTGACTATGTGATTATTCTGATAATTTTAGATATGTAAGTAAATCTAAACTGTCAACATACTTTTAACAAGAATAATATCTATACTAAATAACAACATGTAACTTTTTTTGTTTTTTTTAAGTTATTTAAAATAAGAAATAATCTATAAAAATTAACTGATTTAGTAATAAACAATATATGTTATTAAGTATTTATTGCTGTTTTTAAGTTTATAACCATATGCAATATTGGTTTTATTTCTATTTTATACACTATTGCGACTACATCGACATAATTTTTTATGTAAACGGATAAGAATTTTATTACATGTGTTCTCTAAAGGAGAACGCGAGCTATAACATGATATTTTTATTTTTTTAAAAAAGTGCTATATATATTTCTATCATTAGTAATAAATAATTTTTTTAATGAAAATCTATTTTTCTAGAATAGATGTGGGTTTTTAAATCAAATAACACAATATGTTAAAACTATGCAGGCACGCATATTATTAGTAGACATATATTTTGTTACTTATTTTTACATCTATTAGATGGTTTTAATTATGAATTGAATAAGGAAAAATAATAAAACTTGGCTTGAAAATATTTGATATTTTTATTTTCAGCCTGGATTTATAAAACTCTCTAAGTTTAAACGCTATAATTCAAGGAAATTTAACTATGAAAAATTATAATGAATTAACAAGTATATATGATAGCTCAATACAAATACATGCTAAAAAAGCACAAGAGTTAAGCTTGCAGTTAGCAAATAATCCTGAAACATCAGGAAATGAAAAAAATTCGTCTGAAGCACATGTTAAATTTTTAAGCGACTTAGGTTTAAATGTAACTAGAAATTTCTGTGATGTTCCTTATTCTTATTTTGCTAACGTGGTTAAGAATAATAATGCAAAATATAAAATGGCTATCATTGCTGAATATGATGCACTACCTGAAATAGGACATGCTTGTGGTCACTGTGCTAGTGGCGCGATATCACTATTAACTGCTGCTACATTTAAAGAAATCGAAAATCAAATTGATGTTGATATCGATATTATAGGAACTCCCGATGAAGAATATGATGGTTATAAAATACCTATGGTAAAAAAAGGAGTTTTTGATAAATATGATTTTGCCATGATGATCCACATGGGTAGTGGAGAATCAACAGCAAATTACAAAATTGTTTCTTTAAGTGCGTTTAGAGTCAAATTTAAAGGTGTTAGTTCTCACGCTGCTGCTGCTCCATTTGATGGTAAAAATGCATTAGATGCCGCAACAATATTAATGACATCATGTGGTTTATTGAGACAACAATTAAAGCCTGGAGCAATTATGTCATATTATATTGTAAAAGGCGGTGAAGTAAGTAACTCTATTCCCGATTATGTCGAACTTGAGTTTTGTCTTCGTCATGATCGAATTGCGTATTTACAAGAAATGAAAAATAAAGTTACTAATTGTATAGCTGGTGCAGCATTAGCAACAGGCACAGAATATGAGATGGAATATATTGGATATGAATTTTCTGATATGCCATTTTTAAAAGTGGGTACAGATATTGTTTGTGATGTGTTCAATGAACTAGGATTAAAAAATAAGCCTAGCATACCTATTGCTATTTCCACAGACATGGGGAATGTTGGTTATGCTTGCCCAAGTATGCATCCTATACTAGCTGTTTGTGATGAATATTATCCATTACATACTAAAGAAATGGCTGATGAAATGAAAAAACCAACCATTAATAAAACTATATCGAATGGTGCAAAAGTTTTTGGGCATACTTTCCTTAAATTTATTGCAGATCCGACTAATTTTGAACTGATTAAAGATGATTTTAATAAATCAATAAAATTAGAACGTTAATCCATATCCCTTCTGGAAGTATTAATTATGAAAATTAAAGATATTATAGTATTAATTACTTTAGGAATGGCTGGTGGTACTATTTACCTTCTTCCTTATATGAAATACTATTTTTATAATCAAATGATAGATAATACTGGGCTATCTGGTCAAAACCTGGGTTTTTTGGTTACAATGTTTGGTATTTCGAGCATGGTTGTGTTACTTCCAGGAGGGGTTCTAGCAGATAGACTCTCTAGTCGTAAGTGTATTTTTCTTTCATTAATATCAACTGCTTTACTGACAGTAGCATATAGTTTCGCTTATAAATCTTATGTTGCATCTCTAATTATTTGGTTTTTACTCGCATTCACAACATTATTTTTAGCCTGGCCTGCTATTTTTAAAGCGGTAAGAATTATTGGAGGAGAAAACTCAAGTACGGCGTATAGTATATATTATGCGTCTAATGGATTAACAGGTGCTATTGCTGGGTATATTACGATAAAACTATATAGTGTATTATCTGTTACCGATCAGTCTAATGCATATTTCTGGGGTATTTGGGTTTCAGTTATTGCCAATATAGTTGTTGCTGTTGCATTATATTATTTATTAAGGGATATGAAAGATAGTACAGGTGATAAAGGTAAGTTACCTACTATTCATGAATCATTTTCTGTATTAAAAATGCCTATAATTTGGGTTATTACATTAGCGTTATTTTGTACATACACGTTATATGTTGGAATGACATTTTTTACTCCTTACTTAACATCTGCTTTTGGTGTAAGTGATGAAACTTCGGGAACCTTATCTCTAGTTCGTTCTTATATATTTATGTCATTAACCCCGTTAACGGGTATTATTGCTGATAAATATTTCAAATCAACGCTAAAATGGTTTTTAGTTGTTTGTCCTATTGTTGCAATAAGCTTATTAATTATTATATTAATCGGTGAGAGAATTAGTTTTAATATTCTTGTTATGTCATTAACTATGTTCGCCGCATTCTTTGTTTGTACAATATATGCGTCAATGTTTTCAATTTTATCCGAATGTAAAATTCCAATCGCTGTTGCAGGAACTGCAATTGGTTTAGTATCTGTATTTGCCTATACACCGGATTCAATTATGCAACCACTATTTGGATATTTTGCAGATAACAATCAGTATAACTTAATATTTATTACCTTATTATGTGCTGCTATTTTGGCTTGTTTATCTTGTTTGTTACTATTAATGATGAATAAAAAGAATAGCAATAATAATGTAGAATGCTAATAATATAAAGTATTCTAAAAGCCTGGGCTACAGCGATAGTTAGAAAAATTAATTATACGCTGTGGTTTAGGCTTTAATAATACATTTTTTAGATTTAAAATGTTTTTTTGAAGTGTGAACATTTAAGAACACAATTTATCCGTACTCTATTTTTATTTATCTAGGATTTGCTCTCTATTTGACTGGAGAAAGTGGGGAGCCTCGAAAGTTTGTTTTCAAGTGGTCAACAAAAATTAATCACATTATGTCATTGATGAATTCAATTCATAGACTCTATCAAATTATCCTCGATTATTAATATCATAAATACTGATATTCTCTGGGCTAATATATATATCCGTCATCCGCATTTTCCTTACTATTTATATAAGATAATCGTTGATGCCTGAGTTGATTATTTTTCAATAAGTTTTTTCTTACACCGTCATCCTGCGAGGGGCAAATGGCTCATTGCCTGCAAGCTAGATGTTTAGTCATACAAGCCTCCCGCAGTAGGCAGTCGCATATTGATACAACGATGATCTTGTAAATCATGAGGTGTTCGGGGTATGCCTTGAGATTCAAAATAATGTGGTGAACCCACAATAGCTAGTCGCATATCAGGGCCAATTTTAACGGCGACCATGTCCTTATCAACACTTTCCCCTAAACGTACCCCTGCATCAAAACCGTCATCGACAATATTGACAAACCCATTGTCAACCACCATTTCAATATTAATATCTGGATACGCACGCAGAAACGGTTTGAGTTTAGGCCAAAGAAGATTACTGGCGGCATGTTCCCCTGTTGATAGGCGGATATTGCCAGATGCCGTACCATTAAGCTGAATGATTGTCTCTAACTCATGGCTAAGGTCAGCCAGTTGAGGTTCAAGACAAGCAATAATTTTTTCACCTATTTCTGTCGCCGAGACACTGGGTGTGGTGCGTGTTAAGAGTCGTGCATTTAAACGTTCTTCCAATGCTTTGACTGCATGGCTTAAAGCAGATTGAGAAACGCCCAATTTAGCCGCAGCTTTGGTAAAGCTTTTCTCCCTCGCAACAGCAAAAAAATTTGTAATTCATTAAAGTTATCTTTGAGCACAATGCATTCCTTTTGTATCTTTACGCTTTGTATCCTTTCTAACCAACCAGTTCACCATGATGTACATATACATTATGATAAATATTATTTTTATGTTCGTAACCTATTTTTACGAATATCTAGTCAAGAACATGAAAGAACTCGTGAAGGCGGCACCCGATATTACGTTGTTGCTACCTTGGAACGTATGGGGTCATGGGCGGATACTATCCTCGTTGTATTTCCTAATTCAATCAACAATAATGCTCATAATGCCTTATGAAAAGTTATCATTACGCTGAGAGTCAATATTTTGGAGATATCTTATAGCAGGAATAGAAACATATATTATTTTTTTATTTTCACACAGAGCGTTTTCTCTGCATTATAGTTTGTTTTCCTTTATTTTCCTGAGTATATTAGGTCTGAATATATATAGTTCTAAATGTTATTCCTGTAATTAATATTATTAAAACGTATTTTTGTGAAAAGTGATTTGTTATTAACAATCAGTAAATGAAAAAATGAAACACCTAAATACAGGAGATTAAATGTTCATTGAGATCGTTTGAAAACATCGATGTTAATTTTTTTATTTACTTATACCTCTAAATTAATTAGAACATAAAAAATATTGTTAATGGAAGAATAGTCGTCAACAATATATAGTTTTTATCTATTTTAGGTTTCAGAATGAAGTATTGCATTTCTATACCTTTATTGACAAGGCTCTATCGTATATTGGTTTTGCCATCTTCAGTTGTTCTTCGGGAAATAGCTTGTTTTTATCGACCGTATGTACCATCAGCAATAAAAATATTCGAGTAAGATTTAACTCTTTTTAAAACTAAGGGGCTGACTATTTTAATTAGAACATAAAAAATATTGTTAATGGAAGAATAGTCGTCAACAATATATAGTTTTTATCTATTTTAGGTTTCAGAATGAAGTATTGCATTTCTATACCTTTATTGACAAGGCTCTATCGTATATTGGTTTTGCCATCTTCAGTTGTTCTTCGGGAAATAGCTTGTTTTTATCGACCGTATGTACCATCAGCAATAAAAATATTCGAGTAAGATTTAACTCTTTTTAAAACTAAGGGGCTGACTATTTTACGTCATATCAACCCTGCGCCATGCTCTCGGTTAAAACCATTTTTGCTATTTCTTTAATAGATTAACATAAATATTGATTAATAGTGTTAGTTAAAAATAAAAATTGATTAACCGATTCAGTAAATCAGTTTAAACAGATTTTCTGCATAAAAACTCTAGGTATTTTTATGTTTTTATTTCAGGGTAATTTATTTGATATCAATCACTATCTTTATGTAACGATAGAAACCCATATTTGGCGTTAATTCTCTTATGTTATGAAAACAAACATATGTTTGTTTGTATAACAGCGTATACATAACAAATTGATAGATATAAAAATTATTTTTCATTAAATCCTATTTTTTTAAAGGTTATTATTTTATATCTTTTATTTTATTTTTGAAGATAGAAAAAACATGATCTAACTCCTATTTTTCTACTGAAAGCTCACTCTTTCTATTTTACGATCGTCACTTAAATTCCAGCTAAATATTTATTTCAGCGCTTTACTTTGTTGTGGGTAAAAAATAAAACAAGCACATGTTTAATAACCAACAAGTGTTCGCTTATGACCAGTCGAGAAAAAGAAATTCTTCAGATCCTCCGGCGTGACCCACTTATTCCGCAGCAGGAGCTAGCCAGTGTATTAGGTATCAGCCGCTCAGCGGTGGCCGGACATATCATGAATCTGATTAATAAAGGCTACATAAAGGGCAAGGGATATATCCTCTCTGAGCATCGCTATGTGGTGACTGTAGGTTCAGCCAATATGGATATTTGTGGTTATTCTGACCTGAATCTGGTTTATGAAGATTCGAATCCCGGTCACATAAAATGTTCACCCGGTGGGGTCGGGCGCAATATCGCCCAGAATATTGCACTGTTGGGCTGTGAATCTCATTTTATCTCCGTAATCGGTGATGATTTCTACGGTAATACACTGTATGAGCAGGCAAAACTTGCAGGTGTGAATGTCAGCAATCTGCATCGTTTGCACGGGGAAACTACGTCGACCTATCTGTCACTGTTAGATCCTCAGGGGGAAATGATTACCGCCATCAATGATATGCGCATCTTAGATAAACTGACCCCAGCGCTACTGGCGACCTCTCGCGACCTGATTCGGCACGCCGGTGTGTTAGTCGCAGACTGTAATCTGTCTGAAGGCGCGTTGGAATGGCTTTTTACCAATGCGGGCAATGTACCCGTCTTTGTCGATACCGTTTCCGCGTTCAAAGCAAACAAAATCAAGCCGTGGCTCAGCCATATCCACACCCTGAAGCCCAACCGCTTTGAGGCGGAAATTCTCACCGGTATCAAAGTAGAGAATAAACGGGATGTTGTGCGTGCCGCTAATGCTTTGCATGAGCAGGGGGCACAGCGCATTGCGCTGAGTATGGGCAGTGAAGGTATTTATTACAGCGAGGCAGGCGGTGAAAACGGCTGGTCGAAGCCTTTTAGTGTCCACATTGTCAATGTGACAGGTGCTGGTGATGCCATGATGGCTGGCCTTGCCCGCTGCTGGCTCGAAGGCGAGCCGCTGTCACAGAGTATCCGTTTTTCGCAGGGCTGCTCGGCTCTGACGCTCGCTAGCGAGCTGACAAATAATCCCGGTCTGTCAAAAGACAGTGTTCACAAACTAATGGAATCACAAGCATGAAAACTCAACAACTGAACGTAGAATATTTGGATATTTCCCCTGAGGTTGCGCAGGCACTCGCAGAAAAAAAGCCAGTTGTGGCACTGGAATCCACCATTATTTCTCACGGCATGCCATATCCGGACAACGTGAAAATGGCACTGGAAGTTGAACAGCGTATTCGCGATAACGGGGCCATCCCAGCAACGATTGCGGTAATTAATGGTCGCATGAAAGCGGGGCTATCTCATGATGAGATAGAGATGCTCGGTAAAGAAGGCCATAACGTGGTAAAAGTGAGCCGCCGCGACCTGCCTTTTGTGATTGCTCAGGGCATCCACGGTGCGACGACCGTTGCTTCCACTATGATTATCGCGGAAATGGCTGGGATTGCTATTTTTGCCACTGGTGGGATCGGCGGTGTGCACCGTGGTGCGGAACATACCTTTGATATTTCGGCAGATCTACAGGAACTGGCACAAACCAATGTGGCGGTTGTCTGCGCCGGTGCCAAATCTATACTGGATCTGGGACTGACCACGGAATATCTGGAAACCTACGGTGTGCCGATTGTCGGCTACCAGACGGATAAATTGCCGGCATTTTTCTGCCGTGAAAGCGAGTTCCCAGTCACTATCCGTATGGAAACCCCAGAAAACGTGGCAAAAGCACTGCACACCAAGTGGGCGACTGGTCTGAACGGAGGTATGGTGATTGCCAACCCGATCCCACATGAATTTGCCATGCAGGAAGAAACTATCAATAGTGCGATTGCACAGGCTGTGCGCGAAGCGGATGAGCAGGGCATTAACGGCAAAGCCAGTACACCATTCCTACTGGCTAGAGTGGCAGAGCTGACCGGTGGTCACAGTGTGAACTCCAATATTGAACTGGTGTTCAATAACGCGAAGCTGGCTGCCCGTATTGCTTCCGCCTATCAGCAACTGTAAGTGACCGAGCGGTCATAACAACGAATGAAATACCTAGCCCAGTAATGTGTTGATCTCACCATCAGCCTTTGCTGGGACATTGCAGCATACAACTGATGAGTATAATAACCACGGAGCCGGATTATGGATTTATTACGGAGTTTGGCTGGGATCGGTGTTTTATTACTGATAGCATTTCTTTTTTCGGTGAATAAACGAAAAATCAGCCTGCGCACAGTCGGCGCGGCACTGCTGTTACAGGTGGCACTCGGTGCCATTATGCTGTATATCCCTGCGGGTAAATGGTTTATTCAAACCATTGCGTCGGGGGTGAACAACGTTATTGCCTACAGTGATGCGGGCAGTTCCTTTATTTTCGGTAGTCTGGTTAGTCCGAAAATGGATGTGTTATTTGATGGTGCTGGGTTTATCTTTGCGTTCCGTGTATTACCAGCCATTATCTTTATCACCTCTCTGATCTCGATTTTGTATTACCTTGGAATTATGGGCTGGGTGATCAACCTGCTGGCCTATGCCTTCCAAAAGACCATGAAAATTAGCAAGATTGAGTCTTTTGCCGCAGTAACTACTATTTTCCTCGGTCAGAATGAGTTGCCGGCGGTACTAAAACCTTTTGTCAGCCGGATGAATAATAATGAATTATTCACTGTAATATGCAGTGGTATGGCCTCAATTGCTGGGTCAATGCTGGTGGGGTATGCCGGATTGGGTGTGCCGATTGAATATCTACTGGCAGCATCACTGATGGCGATTCCGGGCGGGATTCTATTTGCGAGGATATTAAGTCCAGCAGTACAGGAATCCACTGTGGAGTTCACGGAGATCTCCTTCAGTGAAAAGCGTCCGGCGAGTATTATTGAAGCGGCAGCGGGTGGTGCGATGCTCGGGCTGAAGATTGCTGTCGGTGTAGCAACAGTAGTACTGGCCTTTGTAGCATTGATAGCCCTTATTAACGGTATGGTTGGTAGTCTCGGCGGTGTTCTGGGTTTTGAGGGTGTCAGTCTGCAAAGTTTGTTTGGTTATATTTTCTCACCATTGGCTTATCTGATGGGCGTGAGCAGTGAACATATTACGCTGGCTGGCAGTCTGATCGGCGAAAAATTGGCGATTAATGAGTTTGTGGCTTATGTGGATTTCTCCCCGTATTTACACGATGGCACACTGGATGCCAAAACGATTGCAGTGATTTCCTTTGCCTTATGCGGTTTTGCCAACTTCGGTTCGATTGCGGTAGTGGTCGGGGCGTTCAGTGCAGTTGCACCGGATCGGGCATCAGATATTGCCCGTGTTGGGGTTCGTGCACTATTAGCGGCGACATTATCCAACCTGATGAGTGCCACCATTGCCGGATTGTTTATCGGCCTAGCTGTAGCGCCTGGTGTCTGATTGGTTCAGGTGAATACCCTGTATGTTGGAACCTCATGCACGAGCAATGTTGCCTCGTAGATTCATGGGGGATCGAATTAATTAAAACTAATAACTATATGTTTGGCTTTCTACTTTTTAATTATGAAAGCCAAGCATGACTACCTCTTTTTTCCTTTTATTTTTAAAGCTGTGTATAGAATATAATGATAAAATGATGATAAATATTTTTTGTTGTATCTAAAGTGCTTAGATGCATACTTATGGTGTGTAATGTTTTGAGGCGTCATTAAATCTATATCTTTCCAAGGGGATTTTTCTTTGGCGATCAGGAAGCAACTAACTTCATGGTAATACTTAGACCAATTATGCCAAGGTTTCGTTAAACCAATAAAGTGTACAAAAACAGCATTAGAAATATCGTTATTTTTCTTATTCTTATATATGTCATTTAAGTTTATTCTATGATTAAAAATATTATTTAACTTTAACCAATCACCATTAACAGCGATGTTAATCGCATCTTGGTCATAATATTTGATAACTGATTGTAATTTTTCATCAGTAAATACTGACATTGATTTTTCAGTTAGCTGCCTATAATTCCACTCATCAGGGTTTATCAGCATAACGCCTGAGTTAAAATACCCCTTTTTAATCCCTTCAATGTTAAATAGGTTAGCCATTTCTACTGAATAAGACTCATCGATATCCATAACTGCAGCGACTGGCATAGAGGATAAAGTTAGTGATTTAAGAGTTTGAATACTTCCGGTGCAAACTACATCAGAATCCAAATACAAAACTTTGTCACATTTCTTATAGAAATAGTCGGCAATAATAAGCCTAAAATAAATAGCATGAGACCATACTTGATTTGTTGGCAGTTTTTTTAACATATCCAAGTTTAGCGTATGGAGTGTGATGCAAGTCCTGTACTGCTGACTAATTTGACTAAATAGTTGAGCATCATTATCGTTTAAAAAATCAGTAAAAACATGGAAGTGGAAGTTTATATCTGGATTGTTTAGCAAAACTGAGGCAATGGATACGCCTGTGCCAAATAAGAAGTTTTTATCTGCACCATATGCAATATTAAACTCATTTCCTTGTTTGTATTCATCAGTGTTAGCACCAGAGAAACACGTATAATCCCTTACTGCATTTTCAAAATAATTCATTTGTATACCTAGATATGGGCGATTTAAATTTCTATATTTTGATGTATTATAACGCCGAAAATGCGGTACTTACATACTAATAACTATCATTAAACGGATGTTGACAATAATTTTCAAATTACATGCCTAATTTTTGGATTTTTATCAGTATGTTACAGGTAGTAAGCTACTTAACTATCGAGCTGGCGGAGTTTGAATTAGTGATATAGTTATTTGATAAATAATGTCATTTGTATTTATTGTTTTTATTTTTACTACCAAGCTTACTACCAAAGTATTTTGCTAGGGGGATTAGACCGAGGAGAGGAAGAGTATAGTATTTTTATAAATATATTTATCTATTTTTGTTTGTCCCGCTGTCCCGTCTGTCCTATATATTATATATATTATATAGTTAATATGTTTACCTAACGTACATATCATGGGACGATGCGCAGGACACCCATTTTTTCTGTGTCCCGATGCTGTATCACTCCTCGGATTGTGCCTAATAGGTGCGGCTGAATTTTAACCTGTGCTTTTCTGTACCAGTTTTTAGATGAGTGAGAGCTTATTGGCATAGAGGTAAAACGAATTTCTCCCCTTTAATTTAAAAGGTAAAAAACTGCAAGTTTGATACTATGGATACATAGACAAATTATGTGAAATTAATTTGATGGGGCATATATGAGCACTGAGGTTCGTTATCAATTTTTTATTAGTTCCACCTATGTAGACTTGGAGCAGGAACGAAAGAAAGTTTCTGACCTTATTTTGGAGCTAAACCATATCCCAGCAGGTATGGAGCTGTTTTCCGCAGACAACGAAGAACAATGGGATACTATTCAAAAAGTCATTCTTAATAGTGATTATTATATTCTAATTATTGGGAATAGATACGGCAGTATCGAAGCTGCATCAGGGATGAGTTATACCGAAAAAGAATATCACTTTGCATTAGAACATAAAATACCCGTATTAGCTTTCTTAGCTGATAAAGATTATTCAGTATCTCTAGATAAATCACCTCGAGAGGATGAAGCTAGTTATCAAAAGTTGAGTGAATTTAAAGATAATGTAAAAAGCACTAGGATGATTCAATTCTGGACTAACAAAGATGACCTCACTCTAAAAATAATGGGTTCAATTGTAAAAGCGATATCCAAGTATGACCGACCAGCTGTGTAAGCACACCCGTTTCAGTTCCACACACTTTTTGAGATTTCGTTATTTTCAGCTAATAACCGGTATTCTTCCGGTGTCAGATTATTCAGGGATTCATGCGGACGCTCCCGGTTATATTCCCTCAGCCAGTGTTCCGTGATCTCCCGTACTTCATTCAGTGTCCGGAACAGATAAAAATCCAGTATTTCAGTCCGGTATGTCCGGTTAAAACGCTCGATAAAGGCATTCTGAGTCGGCTTACCCGGTTTAATAAATTCCAGTATCACGCCATGCTCTTCTGCCCAGTGCGCCAGTGTCAGTGATATAAGCTCCGGACCATTATCCATCCGTATTTTCACCGGGTATCCGCGTGTTGCAACTATTCGGTCCAATACCCGGACAACGCGTTGAGCCGGGATATTCAGATCAATTTCTATCGCCAGGGCTTCACGGTTAAAATCATCCACGATATTGAACGTTCTGAAACGCCTGCCGCAGATCAACGCATCATGCATAAAATCAACCGACCAGCTCTGATTCAGTGCCTCCGGCTTTGCCAGTGGTGCCGGATTGCGCACAGGCAGACGTTGTTTGCCTTTACGGCGAAAGTTCAGCTTCAGCAGACAATAGATCCGGTGAACGCGCTTATGATTCCACCCGTTGCCCTGCCTGCGCAGGATCTGAAACAGCTTTTTAAACCCGTAACGGGGATAACGTTCTGCCGCCTCTGTCAGCGCCTGTAT
>NZ_JBKQGZ010000019.1:0-115194 GCF_050487165.1 Providencia sp. Me31A | reverse complement strand
CGACACTCCAAGGAGGGGATAAATTGAGTATTCGGGCGTAAAGAGACTTTTCGTCCATGATAGTAATCCCTGATCATAAAATATGCATTATGATATTATCAGCCACCATAACAAGGGAAGTCCCATTTATATACAGTAAATCAAGTATTTAATCAGTTCAATTTAGGCGGTTTAAATAATTTGAAATCTAATGTAACTATTTAAATAAATTAGTTTTTATTAGTTAATATTTTTTATGATCGGAAACCTCGAACAGTTGTGAGGCTACTTAAAAATTATATAGGCGGTATCAATTGACGTAGCTAATGCTTCTTAGTTACAAAGCCCCTAGAAATAGGGGCTAAATAGTATTTATATTTTTTTATCATCATCATTTTTTGTAGAAAAGCCTAATGATTTTGCCTTTTCTATAAACTCTTCTTTTGCATTTTTTTGTTTGGAATATTTTTTGTACAATTCAGAAAGGCAATTTGCATCTTTAATTTTACATTCATTCATATCGTTAGATTTATCTGACAAATATTTAATTGTAGATATTATTTGAGCGTGTGTTTTATCTGCTTTTGATGGATTTTTTAATGCATATTGAAATGAATTATCAATATCATTTTTAATATATTCTTTTGCAACTTCAATTGGCGCACAATTTTTTAATGTAGGGGAGCCTACAACAACACTACTACCTTTACAGTAAAAAGTAACTTTTTGATTTTTATCTAAATCAATAGGGATATCTTGATAATCTTTTGAGAAACTTAGCACTACCCCATGAAATTTATCTTTTGTTTTTAAATGGACTTGTGGAATATCACCAATTCCTGAGTGAATATTGTCAACTACACCGCTAATTATTATATCTTTTCCTTTAAATTTCTTATCTCCTCTAGCCTCATTTTTAGAATAAACATCCCTCATATCGTTTGCTGAACTGTAAATTATGTTATTTGAAAATAAGCTTTCACCACCGGTAAAGCTAGTTTCAATGTCATCGTTAATCAGAGAATTTAATATTTCATTTTCATTACTACTTAATTCAATCACACTTTCCGCAAAGGAAAGTGAAGATAGACCAAAAAAGAGAGGAATAACGATTTTTTTGAATTTCATAATGACTCCTATTAAAAAATGAAAATTTAAAGGTTAGTACAGACGAGGGTTAAAATGAGTTATCCACAACCCCTATAAAATCATACCTTAAAAGACTTATTTTTAACTTATTTAACTTCAAAAGACTTAATGGCCGATTAAAATCTTTATATAACAACATGTTGCTTTGCTAAAGGTTAGTGTTGGCAAGGCATAAGGTTAGCATTGCTGAGGGGTTCTGTCGCGTTAAGAATACCTGCGCGGTAAACTCTCGTTTTTAATCGGAGTTATCCGCATGTCTCTTATCCGAAAATCATTCAAACGTCTCCATTATCCCACTGATATCATCGCGCAATGTGTGCGTTGGTATTTGGCGTATTCCCTGAGCTTGCGTAATCTCGAGGAAATGATGGCTGAGCGCGGTATTTACGTTGACCATTCAACCCTGCACCGCTGGATTTTACGTTTAGTGCCAGTCATAGTCCAAGTTGCAAAGCGATATAAGCGCCCTGTCAATCAGAAATGGCATATCGATGAGACTTACATCAAAATCAAAGGGGAGTGGCGTTATCTGTATCGCGCTGTTGATTCACAAGGCAACACAGTCGATTTTATGCTGACGACGTGATATCGCCGCCGCAAAACGTTTTTTTAAACAGGCCATCAGTCAGCACCCGTGCCCTTTGACAGTCACTCTCGATAAAAGTGGCGCTAACCGTGCTGCGGTAGACCATTTTAATGTCGGCTTTACGCGCTATAAGCCCGTGACGATACGCCAAAACAAATATCTGAATAACCGCATAGAGCAAGATCACCGCAACATTAAGCGGCGAACTCGGATTATGTTGGGTTTTAAGTCTTTCCGGTGTGCGCAGATTATTCTAGCCGGTATCGAGTTAATAGCGATGTTCCGGAAAAGCCAGTTTTCACTCAGCAGGAATTGCATCTTATCACCGTCAGAACAATACTATGCCCTAGTTACGTAAACAGAATGGCCAACTGCGAATAGTTGCAGCCACTGACTGTTAATGCGACAGAACCCTTTGCAGGATTACCTATTGGCCCCGGTGTTTACCCACAACTTAACCCATAAAAAAGGCGCCGTAAGGCGCCTCAGAATGCAGACAAACATATTATGTTTGGCAGCAAGTCATATAGGTTTCGAAAATAAACTAGGAAAATCAATTAATTGATTTTCGGCTGATAACACAAAGCGGGAAAAACCACGCTTTTATCCCGCTTTGTCAACAACCTCAGGCGCCGTAAGGCGCCTTTTTGCTGTCTACTAAAACTATAAATTAGTCTTCTTTAGAACGGTTTGCACGGCGGCGATCGTTCTCAGTCAAGTGACGTTTACGTAAACGAATTGACAGTGGAGTCACTTCAACTAATTCGTCATCATCAATGAACTCAAGTGCTTGTTCCAGAGTCATTTTAATTGGTGGTGACAATGTTGTGGCTTCATCAGTACCTGACGCACGCATGTTAGTCAGTTTTTTACCGGTTAAGCAGTTAACAGTTAAGTCGTTAGAACGTGAGTGAATACCAATGATTTGGCCTTCATACACTTCAGCACCGTGACCTAAGAACAATTTACCACGATCTTGCAGGCTGTACAGTGCATAAGCAACTGCTTTACCTTGGCCATTAGAGATCAGAACACCGTTTTGGCGACCACCGATTTCACCTGGACGAACATCATCATAATGACTGAAAGTCGAGTACAGTAAACCTGTACCTGAAGTCATTGTCATAAATTCAGTACGGAAGCCAATCAGACCACGACTAGGAATGATGTAGTCTAAACGCACGCGGCCTTTACCATCTGGCATCATGTCACGCAGTTCGCCTTTACGCTCACCTAACGCTTTCATCACGTCGCCTTGGTTTTGTTCTTCAACATCCAAAGTCACTTGTTCAAATGGCTCTTGTTTGCGACCATCGATTTCACGAATGATAACTTTTGGACGAGAAACGGCTAATTCGAAGCCTTCACGACGCATGTTTTCAATCAGAACAGATAAGTGCAGCTCACCACGACCAGAAACGCGGAATGCATCTGGGTCTTGAGTTTCTTCAACGCGCAGTGCAACGTTGTGAACCAGTTCTTTATTCAGGCGGTCAAGGATTTGACGTGAAGTCACGAATTTACCTTCTTTACCACAGAATGGTGAGGTATTAACACAATAGAACATGCTAACTGTTGGTTCATCAACCGCTAATGCAGGCAGAGCTTCAACACTACCCACTTGGCAGATAGTGTCAGAAATATTCAGCTCACCTAAACCTGTCAGAGCAACGATATCGCCCGCTTCTGCTTGTTGTGAGTCAATACGCTCTAAACCTAAGTGAGTCAGAACTTTACCGATTTTACCGTTGCGAGTTTTGCCTTCACTATCGATAACAGTTACTTGTTGGTTTGGCTTAACAACACCACGTTTAATACGGCCAATACCGATTACGCCTAAGTAGCTGTTGTAATCCAACTGTGAAACCTGCATCTGGAAAGGACCGTCGATATCAACGGCAGGTGGTGCAACGTGCTCTACGATAGCTTCGTACAGAGGCGTCATATCTTCAGCCATCTCAGTATGGTCAAGACCTGCAATACCGTTTAATGCAGATGCGTAAACGATAGGGAAATCGAGTTGCTCATCCGTTGCACCTAAGTTCACGAATAAGTCGAATACTTGGTCTACAACCCAATCAGGGCGTGCACCTGGGCGGTCAACTTTGTTGATAACAACAATTGGACGTAAACCGTGGTCGAACGCTTTTTGCGTTACGAAGCGAGTTTGTGGCATTGGGCCATCCATCGCATCAACAACCAGCAGAACGCAGTCAACCATAGACATAACGCGCTCAACCTCACCACCAAAGTCTGCGTGGCCTGGGGTGTCTACGATGTTAATGTGATAACCATTCCATTGGATAGCGGTATTTTTAGCAAGAATGGTAATACCACGCTCTTTCTCCAAGTCGTTGGAGTCCATAACACGCTCATCAACAGTTTCACGTTCACCGAACGTACCTGACTGCTGTAGTAATTTACCCACCAGTGTGGTCTTGCCATGGTCAACGTGAGCGATGATGGCGATGTTTCTTAAATTTTGAATTGACAAGGATTTTTACCGTTTAATTGACAGGAAAGGAATATACTTTTTGAGCCATGAATTTCGCCCAAGTATACTTTCTACGTTAATTTGCTGTTATTTTACACGTTTTTCCGCACAAGTGGAATAAATGTGAAACCCATCACTGTATAAAAAGTTTTTAGCGAAAAAACATCCAGTTGCGTAACGGTGCCAAAATCCCCAATAAAATAGTGAGTATCAGCACCAAGAAACCACAAAGTTACAGAATAATACGCTAAAAATTTAATATTCACAGCCTAAAAAAAGAATAAAAAATAGACTTTCTTTCTTAACTACCACTTTTAATGTCTTTTTGTGTCATTTAGATATATCTAAATTGACGAATTAGATATATCTAAATATAGTGTTTGTATAAAATGAATTCGATATATCTAAAGTTACAAACTAAGGAGTAACTATATGCTAATTAAATCTTGTCGTCATGTCTATTATGCACACCATGACGAAAATCAACGCGGTCACCACGATGGTTGCTGTGGTGCTGAAGGCCGTCACGGTCGTAGCGAACACCGCCATGATCACGATAAATGCTGTCACGGTGGCGATCATCGTAGTCATGGTGACCATTATTATGGCGATAACCGTCACGGTCATGGACACGATGAACGCGGTCACGGTGAAGGTCGCCACGGTCATAGACACGATGAACGCTGTCATGGTGAGGGGCGTCACGGTCATAGACACGGTGAACGCTGTCATGGTGAAGGTCGCCACGGTCATAGACACAGTGAACGCTGTCATGGTGAAGAACGCCAAAGAGGTCGTGGTAGAGGAAAAGGCTTACGCCGTTTATTCGACCACGGTGATCTTCATATCATGATACTCTCATTGGTTGCGAAAAAATCAAGCTATGGCTACGAAATTATTAAAGACATTCAAGAAGCCTCTAGCGGTTTATATGTACCGAGCCCAGGTGTGATTTACCCAACATTAACCCTACTCGAAGAGCAAGGTTTTTTGGAATCACAAATCGTGGAACGTAATCGTAAGAGCTTCACGATAACCCCTGAAGGCGCTGAACATTTAGTGCAGAACAAAGAAACCGAAGAAGTTATTGCCCGCAAGTTAGCCAAAGCCCGCGATATGCAACATGGCGGTAATTTAACGGAAGACATTGAAATGGCAGTCAGCCGTTTTAAAGCTCTGTTACGCCATAAAATGGTTTTAAAACAGCTCAATGAAGAACAAACGCGCCAAATCGCTTCTATCATCAATGATGCTGTAAAACAAATAGAAGAAGTGAATACGTTATTAACTATTAACGATGATGAATAAAGATAAAACATTCATCGCAACACACCTTCATTCAGTCAAATTCAGCTTTGGGTTTAATTTTAAGCCCAAAGTTTGACTCTTTTTTGAGCCCGCCTCATTATATTCACCAAAATAGTGCAACTCCTTTAGAAAATTGCATCAATATGGTGCAATTAAGCCCTATTTTTAATCAACATTGTTATCATGTACACGTAACAATCAGTATTTACTATACTTAAAAAAGTTGGCACGCTTTTCGCTTATCTATTTACATTGAGCGAGCGGCGTATTTTTTCCCTACACTGCTACGCCAGACAAACCAACAAACATATCTGCCAATTTTATGTGTGATTTGTTGATTAGACCCGATCAGGAGAGCCGAGAATGTCCGCTGAACATGTTTTATCGTTAATTAAAGAGCACAATGTTAGATTTATTGATCTGCGTTTTACCGATACTAAAGGTAAAGAGCAACACATCACTATCCCTGCTCACCAAGTTGACGAAGACTTCTTTGAAGAAGGCCAGATGTTTGATGGTTCATCTATCGGTGGTTGGAAAGGTATCAATGAATCAGACATGGTATTAATGCCTGATGCATCAACGGCTGTGTTAGATCCATTCTTTGCTGATGTCACCTTAATTATCCGTTGCGATATTTTAGAGCCGGGTACAATGCAAGGTTATGACAGAGATCCACGTTCGATTTCAAAACGTGCTGAAGATTTCCTGCGCTCTAGCAAAATCGCTGATGTCGTTCTGTTTGGACCGGAACCTGAGTTTTTCGTCTTTGACGACATCCGTTTCGGCAACAACATGCATGGCAGCTACTATCATATCGATGATATCGAAGCGGCATGGAATACAGGCACTAAATATGAAGGTGGAAACAAAGGTCATCGCCCAGCGGTACAAGGTGGTTATTTCCCTGTCCCTCCCGTTGATTCTTCACAAGATTTACGTTCTGCTATGTGTACAACAATGGAAGAAATGGGGCTAGTGGTTGAAGCTCATCACCATGAAGTGGCAACTGCAGGTCAAAATGAAGTGGCTACCCGCTTTAATACCATGACTAAAAAAGCAGATGAAACACAAATTTATAAATATGTTGTTCACAATGTTGCACATGCTTACGGGAAAACAGCAACCTTTATGCCAAAACCTTTAGTGGGTGATAATGGCTCCGGTATGCACTGCCATATGTCTTTATCTAAAGGCGGAGTGAACCTGTTTGCAGGTGATAAATACGGCGGTTTATCTGAAATGGCGTTGTATTATATTGGCGGTATCATTAAACACGCCCGTGCACTGAACGCATTTACTAACCCAACAACTAACTCATACAAGCGCTTAGTCCCAGGCTTTGAAGCACCTGTTATGTTAGCCTATTCCGCTCGTAACCGTTCTGCTTCTATCCGTATCCCTGTAGTGGCAAGCACCAAAGCGCGTCGTATTGAAGTTCGCTTCCCAGACCCTGCGGCAAACCCATATTTAGCGTTCTCTGCACAGTTAATGGCGGGCCTTGATGGCATCATCAATAAAATTCACCCAGGTGATGCTATGGATAAAAACTTATACGACTTACCGCCTGAAGAAGCTAAAGAAATCCCAACTGTATCAGGCTCTTTAGACGAAGCATTGGCTGAGTTAGATAAAGACCGTGAATTCTTAACCCGTGGAGGCGTATTCACGAACGATGCCATTGACGCTTATATCGAATTAGTCCGTAGCGATATTCAGCGTGTTCGTATGGCACCGCACCCTCTCGAATTTGAAATGTACTACAGTGTGTAACACGCCGTTCCACTGTTAGTCTTTGTTGCCGTGAAGCACTTGCCCCATCTTTCGATGGGGCCTTTTCTCTCTACAATAGTGATGGTGCAAAAATCGAATATCGGATGTTAGGTCTATCAGGTATAATGCACCAAAATAGTGCAGGAGCAACATTAGATGAAAACCGAACATTTGCCAGCACCCGAACAACTGCTCGATTCCCTGATTAATAGTGTACTGATTTTGGATTACGATCTGGTTATCCATTATGCGAATCACGCCGCTCTCCAGATTTTAACCCAAAGCCAACGTAAGCTTTATGGTACTCCGCTACCATTGTTATTTAGTTACTGTTCCTTAAATGATGAACTCATGCTAAGTAGCTTAAAAGAAGGCCACAGCTTTACAGAAAACGAAGTCACACTCGTCTTTAATAACCATTCCCATGTGATGTCATTTAGTGCACAGCCATTTTCTGAGCAATTTATTTTGGTTGAGCTTTCCCAATTAGACAGCCAACGGCGCCTTAGCCAAGAATTGGCGCAAAATGCCCAACAACTGGCGGCGCGTGAATTAATTCGTGGGCTCGCCCATGAAATTAAAAACCCTCTCGGCGGCTTACGAGGGGCGGCACAATTATTGTCGAAGGCACTGCCAGACCCACAACTTAATGAATATACACAAGTTATCATTGAGCAGGCTGATCGCCTGCGTGTGCTCGTTGATAGGTTACTTGGGCCACAATACCCTGGGCCAAAAACTCAGCAAAGCATTCACCATATAATGGAGAATGTGACCCGCTTGGTATCCTTAGAAAAACCCGATAATGTAACACTCACTCGTGATTATGATCCGAGTTTGCCTGATTTAGAGTATTACCCTGACCAAATCGAGCAAGTGTTGTTAAACGTGACACGCAATGCACTGCAAGCACTAGCTGGAACAGAGGGTAATATAACGCTGCGTACGCGCACGGCCTTTCAGGTAATGTTACAAGGCGAACGCTATCGCCTTGCAGCACGTATTGATATTGAAGATAACGGTCCGGGTATTCCATTAGCAATTCAAGATACCTTGTTTTATCCCATGGTCAGTGGGCGACCTGATGGTACTGGGCTTGGCCTATCAATTGCTCGCAGTTTAGTCGATCAACACGCAGGAAAAATCGAGTTCACCAGTTGGCCGGGGCACACTGAGTTTTCCATTTATCTACCCATTAAGAAATAGGAGATAACCATGATGCAGGGAAAAATTTGGGTTGTTGATGACGACAGTTCTATTCGTTGGGTATTAGAGCGCGCACTCAATAATGCAGAGTTTACCTGTACCTGCTTTGATAGTGCTGATGCCGTTCTCGCGGCCTTAGAAGCCTCATGCCCTGATGTGTTGCTCTCTGATATCCGTATGCCAGGCACAAATGGTATTGAGCTGCTAAATACCATTAAACAATCGCACCCCCTTTTACCGATTATTATCATGACAGCGCACTCAGACCTTGATGCTGCCGTGAATGCCTATCAATCAGGGGCATTTGATTATCTCCCCAAACCTTTCGATATTGATGAAACTGTCGCATTAGTCGAACGCGCCCTTAATCATAGCCGAGAACAAAACCATACTGACCGTGAAGCTAAACAACCCGCCCCCGTTGTTTCTTCAACCATGATTGGCGAGGCTCCTGCAATGCAAGAAGTTTATCGGATCATCGGCCGCCTATCACGCTCATCTATCAGTGTGCTCATCAACGGTGAATCAGGGACGGGGAAAGAGTTAGTTGCCCATGCATTACACCAACACAGCCCTCGCGTTAATGAGCCTTTTATTGCCTTAAATATGGCGGCTATTCCTAAAGACTTAATAGAGTCCGAGCTGTTTGGTCACGAAAAAGGCGCTTTCACGGGTGCCACGCAAGTCCGCCAAGGTAGATTCGAGCAAGCGAACCATGGCTCGTTATTTTTAGATGAGATTGGCGATATGCCTTTGGATGTACAAACCCGTTTATTGCGCGTGCTTGCGGAAGGGCAATTCTACCGTATTGGCGGTTATACGCCTGTCAACGTAGATGTGCGCATTATCGCCGCAACTCATCAAAACTTAGAAAAACGCGTAGAAGAAGGACTATTTCGGGAAGACTTATTCCACCGTCTGAATGTCATCCGCGTACAACTACCGCCATTGCGTGAGCGCATTGAAGATATTCCTCGGCTCGCCCACTACTTTTTGCAAAATACTGCCAAAGAGTTAGGTGTTGAAAGTAAAGTACTGCACCCTGATAGCGAAAAAATCCTTCAACGCTATTACTGGTCGGGTAACGTGCGCCAATTAGAGAACGTTTGCCGTTGGCTAACTGTCATGGCTGCTAGCCAAGAAATTTTACCACAAGACCTCCCTGACGACTTATTGGAAGAGCACCTTGTAAAAAATACGACAGAGGCAAAATCTCAGCCAAACATAAGTCAAATACAACATGTTAACAACGAAGAATGGTTTGAATTATTAGCAAAATGGACAGATAGTGCCTTAATGGCAGGAAAAACAGATCTTTTCTCACAAACAGTGCCATTACTTGAGCGAACCATGCTCAATTGCGCATTACGATACACGAATGGCCATAAGCAAGAAGCCGCCCGTTTATTAGGCTGGGGGAGAAACACTTTAACCCGCAAATTAAAAGAATTAGGGATTGAATAACCAACTTTATAGCGCCTATTTAGACTCATGTACCCGCAGCTTTTCTGCCTATGCTACATTTTATAGTTCGCGTTGCCACTAGGCGTCAAAATGAAGACAGCACGGGGAGCACACACTAAGTATGTAACCCGCATGGCTGAATGAAAACAACAAAGTGGCAGCACGAAATATGACGAACATCAGATGACGCGGGAAAACTGGCGCTGCCTCATCTGATTGCGCAAATACACATCAAAACACATACAAATATTACGAATAAGCAGACGCCCCTGTGGAGTTACTTTGATACCCGCTTCGCTCATTTCAACCAACCCATCTTCAGCCATCGGTTTCAATAACTCTAAATCTTCTTTAAAGTAAGATTTAAAATCTATTGGGTATAGCTCTTCAATTTGCGCGAAATTCAATTGGAAATTGCAAATCAACGTTTTAATAACATCACGGCGTAAGCAATCATCATCCGTCAACATTAACCCACGCCACAGAGCATGCCCCTGCTCTTCAACCTGTGCATAATAGGTTTTCAAGTCTTTCTGGTTTTGCGCGTAGTTATCCCCCAACATACTGATCGCAGAAACGCCTAACCCCAACAAATCACAATCACCTTGGGTGGTGTACCCTTGGAAGTTACGATGTAAAATCCCCTCACGCTGTGCGATGGCGAGCTCATCCTCTGGACGCGCAAAGTGATCCATACCAATAAACTGATAACCATCGCCAGTGAGAGTGGCAATAGTGTCCTGTAAAATATCTAATTTTTGCTCTGCACTCGGTAAATCTGCCTCTTTGATTTTACGTTGCGCCGCAAATAAATTAGGCAGGTGGGCATAGTTAAATACGCTGAGTCTGTCTGGTGATAACTCTGCCACTTTCTTAAGAGTAAATGCAAAACTTTCAGGAGTTTGTTTTGGTAAACCATAAATCAAATCAATACTCGTTGAGGTAAACCCCATTTCTTTGGCTCGTTTAATCAGGGCAAAAATAAACTCTTCGTCCTGCTCACGGTTAACCAGCACCTGAACTTCTTTATTAAAATCCTGTACTCCCATGCTTAAGCGGTTAAACCCTTCATGGCGCAAGTGGTCTATCATATTTAGTTCAATCTCACGCGGGTCGATTTCGATGGACATTTCCATCTCATCCGCAAAATGGAAATGCTTTTTCAATAAACCAACTAAATGGCTAATTTGGGCTTTATCAAGATAAGTGGGCGTCCCACCGCCCCAATGCATTTGGGTCACGATACGGCCTTTTAATAATGAGGCTCGTTGGATAATTTCTTTTTCGATAACTTGTAGATATTCATCCGCCTTATGCTTTTGGCGAGTCACTAATTTATTGCAGCCGCAGAAGTAACAAAGCTTATGGCAAAAAGGAATATGGACGTAGAGCGATAAAGGGCGCTCGGGATAACGTTGCGTTGCTTGAACAAACGCATTCTCATCATAATCTTGATTAAATTCCAAGGCGGTGGGATACGAGGTATAACGTGGCCCTGAATAATTGTATTTTTGAATGAGAGAAAGATCCCAAACAATATTTTGCTCTGACATAACATTCCTCAATTGACCCAAAGATCAAACCATAACAGCGGGTTGCACCTTATTTAATTGTTATTTGATGAGTGTGAAAGTTTCACAACTTACATAATATTATAAATATGTTAGCGAAAAGAGACTTGATGCAACATCAAAGAAAAGTGTGTTAGCAGAAAAATAGCTAAATCCCCCGCGAGCACGAGGGATCGTTTAAACGAAATTATTTACTTTTTAAGATGCGCATAATGTCATCAAGTTTTTCTTCGTCTTCTTCCTCTTCTTCTTCACTATATTCAATACCAAGAATATTCATCAGTTCATCGATACGATCTAAACACGTATCAACATACTGCTGTTCTTTTGCTGTGATGGTTTCACCATCTTCCAGACGCGCTAAAATGCTATCTAAGCGATCATCACTTTCCAGCATTTCCAGCTCTTTTTCTGGCGTCAGTTTTTCTTTAGCAACTGACTTTTCTTTCACCACTGGACGCGCAGCGGGTTTATTATCTTCGACAATTAATGGAATGGGTTTTTTACTACCAAGACGTGGGTCTGCAATAGTAGATTGCACACCTTTTGCTCCATTAGAAGCGGATTCTTGGTTACGGCTACCGGATTTATGACCACGATGTTTTCTCTCGCGCTTACGCTCACGTCCTTCCGCATTTAGCTCTTCTTTAGTTTTACGATACTTTTTCTTTGGCTTAGCAGCCGGTTTTTTTGGTGAATTCATGGTCTGATACCTTGATAAAGTCAGTTTCTGCTGCGAAATCTAGCAGGTTCCCATTAGGGGGGAAAGCACTAGTTTGCAAGTTCAGTGGATTTTTTATTTCACTGTGCCTTCGCAACAGTACTTTAATGATTATACCTTAAATAATTTGTGTTGCATGTAGAGGGATTCGAATAGAAGAAAGAGAAATGTCTAACTCATTAAATGAATTTAAAAAATTGCACCGCTATACAAAATATACTGAGTAATTCTAAATAGTTTGAGCTGTGGCAAGAGAAGCTAATCCCTAGACGCAGACAAAAGTATGTGACTAGGGTTAGCAAACGTAGCTAACACTGCTACAGTTCAAAATATGAAGCGCATTTTAAGCGTCGACAAGAACCATCTTCAGTAAAAACATCGCTGCGACTAAAATCACGCACAGCCCCAGATCACGCCAGCGCCCTGTACCAATTTTCATTGCACAATAAGCAATAAAGCCCAACGCAATACCTTCCGTAATCGAGAAACTAAATGGCATCATCACTGCCGTAATAAATGCAGGGACAGACTCCGTTAAATCATCCCACTTCACACGAGTCAAACTTGAGGTCATCAGAACGCCCACGTAAATTAATGCGCCCGCAGTCGCATAAGCCGGAACCATACCCGCTAGCGGTGAAATAAACATGGTCAATAAGAATAAAATACCGACAACAATCGCCGTTAAACCAGTGCGACCGCCAATAGAAACCCCTGAAGAGCTTTCAATATACGCGGTCACCGATGAAGTGCCCATTGCAGAGCCTGCAACTGAACTTAAGCTATCCACATACAAAGCTTGCTTCATACGCGGGAAAGTGCCGCGCTCATTGGTGATCCCTGCTTTATCGGTCACACCAATCATAGTGCCCGATGAGTCAAACAGGTTAACTAACATAAAGGCGAAAATCACCCCTGATAACGCGATATCTAAAGAGCCTTTAAAATCCACTTGGCCAACCACACTAGAGATGCTTGGCGGCATTGAAAACACACCCGCAAATTTCACATCACCCAATGCCAAACCAATCAATGTCGTAACAGCAATAGACACCAACACAGCAGCGTGGATATTACGAGCGGCAAGGATGGCGATAATAAAGAAACCCAGCGCCCCTAACCAAACGTTATGGTGAGTCAGGTTGCCAATTGAAACCAATGTATCTGGGTTAGCGACGATAATGCCTGAGTTTTTCAGTCCCATCATGGCAATAAATAAGCCGATACCGCTGGTGATACCAACACGTAGGCTAAGCGGAATATTGGCAATAATCCAATAGCGAACACGAAATAGGGTTAAAATGAATAATCCAACTGCCCCCCAAAAGACTGCCCCCATTGCGATTTGCCATGAATATCCCATCGCCCCGACGACCACAAAAGCAAAAAAGGCATTCAGCCCCATTGCAGGTGCTACCGCGATCGGTAAATTTGCCAATAACCCCATGAAGATACTGCCAATAGCGGCAATCAGGCAAGTGGTGACAAACACCGCCTTAATGTCCATTCCTGCAATAGAGAGAATTTGTGGGTTAACAAAGACGATATATACCATCGTCAGGAAGGTCGTGAAGCCTGCAACGACTTCTGTTCGTACCGTCGTACCATGTTCTTGTAATTTAAAAACACGCTGAAACAAGCCCTGCGGTTGCGCCGAGCTAGAAGATTGATTACTCATTAAATATCGCGCCCAAAAAAAGTTTTTTTCGCCCTATACTACAATTAAAAATCGCAAAAGAAAACGATTGCGTGAAACTCTAAAAGCAAAAATATCCTAACTAACTGATACACCAAGATGAAATAATAAAAATAATTCAAAATAGAGGGATGAGAAAATGGTGGCGATTTCACCACCATTTTCAATTTAGGAAAGCGCTAGCAGTTTTTGTCGACGCCAAAACAATAAACGATATTTCGCAGCCTGTTTCTTGGGTTCACGTTGCGCACCGAGTTTTTTCGCCAGTACGTTCGCAATAATTTCTACCGCAAAACACATTACAAAATAGATAAACGCGACAAATAAAAACACCTCTAGGGGATAGACCATCTCGCGGTTATTCACTTGTGTGGCTAAGAATGATAATTCCGCCACCCCAACGATATAAGCCAAAGAGGTATCTTTAATTAGAGCCACCCACTGGTTAATAAACGATGGGACCATCATGCGCAAGGCTTGCGGTAACACAATATTCCACAGTACCTGCCAGCGGCTAAAACCTAAAGACATTCCCGCCTGCCATTGCCCCTGACCAATCGCTAAAATACCTGCCTTGACCGCATGCGCTAAATACGCCGAGGTGATCAAGGCTAACGCACAGACGACAGTGGCGATCCCGGGGATCTCTGTACCAAGTAAAATTGGCAACAGAAAGTAAGTCCAAAAAATCAACATAATGACCGGAATTGCACGGAAAAAGCCTAAAACTGCGGCAAACAGGTTAACCCAGAAGCCTCGCAACATCGCTAAAGCTATTCCACCCAATGTCCCAAGCACAATAGAGGCCGCACCTGCAAGTAAGCTGATCACCAGCGTCAAAGCCGCCCCTTCTAAGGGACCATCAGGGAAAGTACCAAACAGTAAATATTGCCAATTTTGCTCAATCACCGAAAAATCCATGTTACACCCCCTGAGCTAAATTACGCTGTTGTCGCCATTGTCCCCACCCTTCCATGACGGCAATAATGGCAATATACAAAACAGTTGCCACACCAAATGCAGTAAAGGTTTGCAAGGATTGGCTATCCACTTGGCGTGATACATAAGACAATTCAGCGACACCAATCGCCATCGTCAGCGACGAGTTTTTCACGACATTCATATACTGGCCAAGTAATGGCGGCATCGCGATTTTAACGGCTTGCGGTAATACCACTAATTTCATGGCCTGCCATGAGGTTAGCCCCAATGCGAAAGCGGCATATTTTTGGCCTTGGCGTACCCCGCGGATCCCCGCACGAATTTCTTCCGCAATAAATGGCACTGTGTATAACGTTAAACCAATAAAGCCTGCCAAGAATTCAAAAGAAGGCCAACCGATAATGACCCCAACGAATTGAATTTCATGAGGTGTATTTAGCCATTCCATGACAGATGATGGCAAAATTTCACCCGAGGCAAAATACCAGAAGAATAACTGCACCAACAAAGGTGTGTTTCTGAAGATAGAAATATAGATATTTACACCCCAACGAAGCGGTGCAATCTGACTATCCTTTGCTGATGCAACTAAAAAACCTAAGAAGGTGGCGGCAATAATGGTGCAGACCGAAATCCAAACGGTGATCAAAAAACCATAACCGAACCATTCTAAGTATTGTGGTGCTAAAAGATGCGCAGACCAAAAATCACCACTAAAAAATTTCTCAAACATAGCCACTACCTATTTTTTAACACCACATGGCTTGGTCTTATAACCAAGAACCCCGCACAGTGCGGGGTAATATGAACAACACAAACTAGCCTTTCTAAATTAAGACTGTGGTTGTTGTTCGCTCAGCGGCGCAAATTTGAAATCGCCACGAGGTTGAGCTGCTTTAGTTTCAGGACCAAACCAACGGTTATAAATCACCTCGGCTTTACCGTCTTTTTCCAGTTTCAATAGTGTTTCGTTGACGTTTTCAACCAAGCGAGTTTCACCTTTGCTTGCTGCTAGTGCTTGGTATTCTTTAGTTAAGCTAAAAGGTGAAATTTCAAAGTCTGCTTTAACTTTCTCAGGTAAGTTACCTAATAAGCC
Organism: Providencia sp. Me31A; assembly: GCF_050487165.1. Lineage (NCBI taxonomy): Bacteria > Pseudomonadati > Pseudomonadota > Gammaproteobacteria > Enterobacterales > Morganellaceae > Providencia > Providencia sp. Me31A. The sequence goes on along the minus strand of NZ_JBKQGZ010000019.1, from coordinate 99,209 downwards.
CACTAATTTTGCATCATCCTGAGTAATAGCTTGTACGTTACCATTACGCAGTGCTGCAAAGGCCTGTGGTGTATCATCGTAAGAAATTACTTTCGTATCAGGGAAGCGCTCACGCAGCGTCACTTCTTGTACTGTGCCTTTATCTGCACCGATACGTAGTGGTTTAATATCGTCTGGGGTTTTTAACACGCCTTTACGCGCAATAAATTTCTGCCCGGTAGCAAAATCAGGGATAGAAAAATCGACTTGTTTTGCGCGCTCATCAGTAATGGTGAAGTTAGCACCTATCAGGTCAACTTTACCTGATGTTAACAGAGGGATACGATTCGCTGGGTTAGTAGGACGCAGCTCCAATTTCACGCCTAATCCATCCGCAATTTCTTGCGCGATATCGACATCATAACCCGCTAATTTTTTAGTTTGTGGGTCAATGAAGCCAAATGGAGGGTTACTATCAAAAACAGAAATACGGATCACACCCGCTTGTTTGATATCATCTAATTTATCTGCGCTAGCGACATTCGCTGTCAGCGCCAAACCTGTAAGTAAAACAGTCGTTAGAATACGAGCTTTCATTGAACACCCCTGATGGTAAATTTGTGTAAACCGACCATCACACGCTATCAACTATTTATTAGCACTTGAAATAATATTAAATAATATATTTATAACTAAATGGAATAATGAATCTAATAAAAAAGGGGCAAACTTTATACAAAGGCCCCTGAACATGGTTAAACCATCAATAGACTCTTACTGAGCAAGAAGAAAGTCGATAGAAGAACCTAAAAGCTCTTGAATATATTGATCTAATGCACCAATGCTATAAATGGTTCGTGTTGTGGCTAGGCGGCAAGCGAGTAGCCGAGTACAGCCAAAACCGCCACAGCACGAAATATGACGAGTATTATTTGGTTAACATCTTCTCAAGATTATCCCCACCAATATGACGAAAATCTTGGCCTTTCACATAATAGAAAATAAATTCACAAATGTTTTGGCAACGATCACCGATACGTTCAATTGAACGCGCACAGAATAGTGCAGTTAACACGCTAGGGATCGTACGAGGGTCTTCCATCATGTAAGTCATCAATTGACGCACAATGCCTTCATACTCTTGGTCAACTTTTTCATCTTCACGATAAATGCGAATAGCTTCTTCAAGATCCATTCGCGCAAAAGCATCTAACACATCATGCAGCATTTGAACGGTATGGCGACCTAACGATTCAAGGCTAACCAGTAATGGCTGGTGCTGATGGGAGAATTTCTCCAGCGCAGTTTGGCAAATCTTATCTGCGACATCACCAATTCTTTCAAGCTCCGCAATGGTTTTTGAAATAGCCATAATCAGGCGCAAATCACTCGCTGTTGGCTGGCGCTTAGCGATGATTTTCACACATTCCTCATCAATGGCCACTTCCATCATGTTGACTTTATCGTCATTTTCAATGACTTCACGTGCTAGGGCTTCATCCTGATTATGCATTGCCGTGATGGCTTTGGTGAGCTGTTCTTCCACCAGCCCTCCCATTGTCATCAATTCAGTATGGATATGTTCCAGTTCTGCATTGAACTGCCCCGATATATGTTTGTTGTGATTCAGCGTATCCATCGTCGGCTCCATATCAACCGTAGCGGCCAGTAATATAATCTTCAGTTTGTTTCTTTTCTGGAGTGGTGAACATTTTATCGGTGTGATTAAATTCAACCAACTCGCCTAAATACATAAATGCCGTGTAATCAGAACAACGTGCTGCTTGTTGCATATTGTGGGTAACAATCACCACGGTGTATTCTGATTTTAATTCACTGATCAGCTCCTCGATGCGCCCGGTAGAAATTGGGTCAAGCGCTGAACAGGGTTCATCCAATAACAAAACTTCGGGACGAATCGCAATACCACGCGCAATACATAAACGCTGCTGCTGCCCACCCGATAAGCTGTAACCACTTTGATGCAACTTATCTTTAGTTTCATTCCATAATGCCGCTTTTGTCAGCGCCCATTGCACACGTTCATCCATTTCGACACGCGATAACTTTTCAAATAAGCGCACACCGAATGCAATATTATCGTAGATTGACATCGGAAAGGGGGTTGGTTTTTGGAACACCATACCCACTTTGGCACGTAACAACGCAATATCTTGTTTATCGGTCAGAATATTTTGACCATCTAATAAAATTTCGCCTTCTGCGCGTTGCTCACCGTACAGTTCATACATTTTATTAAAGGTACGCAATAGCGTGGATTTACCGCAACCAGACGGGCCGATAAACGCGGTCACTTTGTTTTTTTCAATGTCTAAAGAGATATTTTTCAGCGCGTGAAACTTGTTATAGTAAAAATTGAGGTCACGAACTTTAATTTTACAGTTTGCAATTTCGTTTGCATTAATCATGGTTACTTCTCTCTATAAATCTTTAATTATCCGGTGCTTAGTGTTTTTTCTGTGCAAACACAACGCGCGCAATGATATTAATGAGCAGAACACACAAGGTGATTAATAGCACCCCAGCCCACGCCAGATCTTGCCATTCAGAGAATGGACTCATTGCAAATTTGAAGATAGTCACAGGTAAGTTAGCAATTGGCTCACTCATGTCTGTACTCCAGAACTGATTAGACAGTGAAGTAAATAGGAGTGGTGCGGTTTCCCCCGCAATACGCGCAATGGCCAGCAAGATCCCTGTAATAATCCCGGATACAGATGCTTTTAGCGTAATCGATAAAATCATTTTCCATTTTGGTGTACCCAGTGCATAAGCCGCTTCACGCAAGCTATCTGGAACCAATTTCAACATGTTTTCAGTCGTACGAATAACAATAGGAATTTGCAGCAATGCCAGTGCGATTACCCCAGCCCAACCCGAGAAATGCTGCATTTGTGCAACCACGATGGTGTACACAAACAGACCAACAACAATTGATGGAGCTGATAATAAAATATCATTAATAAAGCGGGTCACTGAGGCTAACCAAGATTTACGACCATACTCCGCTAAATAAATTCCCGCTAAAATCCCTAAAGGCGTTCCAATAACGGTTGCCCATAAAATTAGCAAACCACTCCCTACGATGGCATTAGCTAAGCCACCACCTTCTGTATTTGGGGGGGGCGTCATTTCAGTAAACAGGTTGAGGGACATACCATCAATCCCTTTCGTCACTGTCGAGAATAAAATCCACACTAGCCAAAACAGGCCAAAAGCCATCGTTAGCATTGACACAAATAGTGCCATTCTATTCACTTGGCGGCGCCATGCCTGACGACGGGCTCGTTCTTTTTCGTTAACGATAATAGGTTGAGATGTCGACATATTAACGGCCCTCGTTCTTCGCTAAACGCATTACCATCAGCTTGGATATCGCCAGCACAATGAATGTGATAACAAACAGGATAAGACCTAACTCCATTAAGGCTGAAGTATGTAAACCGCTTTCTGCTTCCGCAAACTCATTTGCCAGCGCAGATGTAATACTATTTCCGGGCATGAACAAGGAAAAACTGTCGAGCTGGTAAGTATTACCAATTACGAAAGTCACCGCCATCGTTTCACCTAATGCACGGCCTAAACCAAGCATCACCCCACCAATTACCCCATTACGGGTGTAGGGTAGTACGATATTCCAAATCACTTCCCATGTGGTGCAGCCAATACCGTAGGCTGACTCTTTCATCATTACAGGCGTTTGTTCAAATACATCACGCATTACAGAAGCAATGTAAGGAATGATCATAATTGCGAGGATAATCCCCGCGGCTAAAATACCTATCCCGAAAGCAGGGCCGGAAAATAGCTCGCCCACAATGGGAATACTCGACATCACATTACCGACAGGTTCTTGGAAGTATTCCGCAAACAGAGGAGCGAAAACAAATAACCCCCACATGCCGTAAACAATACTTGGAATTGCCGCAAGTAACTCAATAGCAATACCGAGTGGACGTTTTAGCCAATTAGGTGCCAGCTCAGTTAAAAATAATGCAATCCCAAAACTCACGGGGACGGCAATAATCAAAGCAATCAATGAGGTTACGATAGTGCCATAAATTGGCACAAGCGCCCCAAACTGCTCAGCGGGAGCATCCCACTCTTTAGTCCATAAAAACGAAAACCCAAACTTCTGCATACTTGGCCAAGATGCAAAAATAAGGGAAATAATGATGCCACCTAGCATTAACAAAGTGATTAGCGCGGCAATTTTTACCAGTGCACCAAAAATCACATCACCTGATTTGCTGGGAGCTTTAAATGCCGTTGTTTTTTCGGCCATGCGCTTTGTTCTCATTCCATTCCTACTTTTACAGTAGGATTGCGTTACTACGATAAGCGGGTAAACGCTGTTCCTCAGCGCTTACCCGCCATTTCCAACCCGAGGCACACTTAGAACAGTGCTTTACCTTGGCTATCTTTAACTTCTGTTTTCCATGCCGCACGAACTGCTGTCACAACTTCTTCAGGTAAAATAGCGTAATCTAATGCTTCCGCTTGTTTACCCCCCTTGTCATAAGCCCAGTTGAAGAAGTCGAGAACGGCTTTACCTTTCTCTGCATTAGCTTGTTGTTTGTGTACTAATATGAAAGTGGTTGACGTAATTGGCCATGCATTAGCACCATCACGATTTGTCAGGTCTTGAGCGAATGAATGAGACCAGTCCACTTTTTTCGCTGCCGCGCTAAAGCTTTCGCCTGTCGGAGACACGGCTTCGCCGTCCGCAGAGATAAGTTTAGTATACGCAAGATTATTTTGTTTTGCGTAAGCGTATTCCACATAGCCAATTGAACCTGGCAGACGTTGAACGAAAGCCGCAACACCGTCATTACCTTTGCCGCCTACGCTATTTTTCGGCCAGTTAACCGTTGAACCTGCACCAATATCTGATTTCCAACTTGCACTGACTTTTGCTAAGTAGCTAGTAAAGACAAATGTTGTACCTGAACCGTCAGAGCGTCTTACAACTGCAATAGCTTGGTCTGGAAGGTTAACATTCGGATTTAATTTAACAATTGCTGGGTCATTCCATCTGGTAATTTTACCTAAATAGATATCACCCAATGTGTTGCCATCTAACGTCAATTGGCCAGATTCGATACCTTTTACATTTACTGCCAGTACGACACCACCGATGACGGTTGGGAACTGGAATAAACCATCTTCTTTGAGTTTTTCGTCAGTCAATGGGGCATCAGATGCACCGAAATCAACTGTTTTTGCATTAATTTGTTTTACACCACCAGAAGAACCAATCCCCTGATAGTTCACTTTATTACCTGTTTCTTTCTGATAAGAGTCTGCCCACTTTGCATAAACAGGAGCAGGGAAGGTCGCGCCAGCTCCCGTCAGGCTGGTAGCAGCAAAAGAAGACATTGCAGTCAGAGATAAAGTTGCTGCCATTACGCTTGCTAAGGTGGTACGCGTCATTTTCATAATCCCTCCGGGGATGTATAGAAACAATCAAGTATAAAATTGTTGGGTGTATGTCACGGTAGGAAAAATAGGACAATTTAGTTACGACAACATGTCGTTTTTATGACAGTTTTATGACAATTGATTATTTTTTCATTGGAAAGAAAGTAAAAACGAAGGGAAATAAAATTTTATATTATAAAATTCAAGTAGTTAAACATTTATAGCTTCAACACTGATGCCAAAAAGAAAAATGACAGACTGTCATAAAAGCGAAAAATATTTTTATATTGCTGACCATAGAACAATACTCAAAACAATTTGTGTCGCAGCCAACAACGCTGCGGTGCAAAGTGTGAAGAGTAAAGGGATAGCTCTAAATAGTTCAAGTTGTCGGTAGGCGCCAAGCGAAGATATCCCTAGGAGCATACATAAGTATGTGACTAGGGGAGCTGAGTGTAGGTTACCCCCCTACAGCTTGAAATATGACGAGATATCAGTCTTCTTTCTCTTTAAGAGGAAGCAAAGCCCTAATCGCAAATCCTCCGCGCTCACTCTTATGAACCTCAATACTCCCTTCATGAGCATCAACAATCCGTCGAATAATCGCCAGTCCCAAGCCTGTCCCTTTGTTGCTACGAGCTTCTTCACCTTGCACAAATGGTTGGAACAAACGATGGATATCTTCCTCTTTGATACCGACACCGTCATCTTCTACTTGGAACCAAACACTATCTTCTGTTTTACCACTACTGACTTTAATCCACCCATTACCATAGCGGTAAGCATTAACAATCATATTGGTAATCGCGCGTTTAATCGCTAATGGATTACCATTAACAATCATTGAATCTGGCTCTAGAGCCGTTTCAATTTCACCAATCACATTACTTTCTGAATTTACCGCTTCCATTAAGATAACGTTAAGATCGCAGAACTCCATATCCATCTCCTGCCCTGTTTTTAGGTAAGACATGAATTGGCCAATAATAGCATCACATTCTTCAATATCTTTATTGATAGACTCCGCCAGATAGCTATCCTCGGGACTCATCATTTCTGTGGCTAAACGAATTCGCGTTAATGGTGTTCTTAAATCGTGGCTAACCCCTGCCATTAAGACAGTTCGGTCATTTTCTAAGGTTTTAATCTCTGCGGCCATATGATTAAAAGAACGAATAGCCGCTCTTACCTCAGTCGCCCCTTTTTCCTGCATAGGGGGTAAAACAATCCCTTTACCTACCTCACCTGCATGGTACTCCAATTCAAGTAATGGCTTATTTTGGTAGCGAATGTATAACCAGACCCCCGCAAAAATGGTGAGAAAAATGGTTAATGTATAGCGAAAAACAAGTGAAAATTGATTTTGACCTATTTCAGTCAATGGGACTCGCACCCAAATATCAGGTGCAAGGTAAGACGTTAGCCATAGAATCGGATACTCGCGGCCAAGTTCAAGACGCACAGTGGCCTTTCCACCTAGATACTCCGACATATGTTCGCTCAGAAAATCATACTCTTTGGCCCAGTTCAGTCCTTCTTCCATCGCCGCAGAGTGTGCATAAAAAGTAATACCTAATTCATTATAGATTTTCTTACGTAGCGCCGGGGAAACCCGCACTGAGGTTCCATCTTGTAGAACCATTTTCTCTGTCATCAATGTTCTAACTTCATAAGCCAGCACTTTGTTGAATTGTTGTAAGCTTGGCATAACAACAAAGTTCAACACCACCATATAGCTGGTTACAAGACTCGCAAATAATAGCGCAACGAACAAAAACAACGAACGAGAAAATGTGCTACGTCGTGAGAACCTCAGTCGCTTCATGCCTTACTTCCATCTGGAACAAACACATAGCCCAATCCCCAAACTGTCTGGATATAACGAGGATGTGCGGGGTCTTCTTCAACCATACGGCGTAAACGTGAAATTTGTACGTCGATAGAGCGTTCCATCGCACTGTATTCACGACCACGCGCTAAGCTCATTAGCTTATCACGAGACAATGGTTCACGCGGATAAGAAACCAAAACTTTTAATACTGCAAACTCACCACTGGTTAATGGCATATTTTCATCACCTTGGAACATTTCACGCGTCCCAAGATTTAATTTAAATTTACCAAATGTAATGATGGCATCATCTTGAGATGGTGCACCAGGTAACTCATTGGCTTGACGGCGCAATACAGCACGAATACGAGCCAACAATTCACGAGGGTTAAAAGGTTTTGGAATATAATCATCCGCACCAATTTCTAAACCAACAATGCGGTCAACTTCTTCGCCTTTTGCTGTCACCATAATGATAGGGATCGGATTATTTTGACTACGCAAACGACGGCAAATGGATAAACCATCTTCACCCGGTAACATTAAATCTAATACAATTAAATGAATAGATTCTCTTGTCAGGATTCTGTCCATTTGTTCTGCATTTGCGGCACTTCTTACCTGAAAACCCTGCTCAGTGAGGTAACGCTCTAGCAGTGCACGTAAACGCATATCATCATCGACGACAAGAATCTTATAACTTTCCTGCATTTTGTAGCCCTCAAGATGTGCATCTTTCAAATTATTTTTCTAGTCCATGTTCGTAAAAGCAACATTTATGCTTACTAATTTACCACTAACATAGGATTTAATGAATCATTTTACACTTCAACTGCTTAGTGGTTGGTAGCTTATTTCTAAAACGAAATAGGTTACCTGCCCCCCTGGTGTATTTACTGTTATTTCATCATCGACCTGTTTACCTATCAGGGCTCGCGCTACGGGGGAATCGATTGAAATCCATTGTTTTGCAGGATTAAACTCATCAGCACCCACGATACGGAATATTCTGATATTTCCATTATCATCTTCAAGTTTGACCCATGCGCCAAAAAAGATACGTCCCTCTTGGCGAGGATCAGGCTCAATAATTCTAAGCTGATCTAATCTTTTTGATAAAAAACGAATGCGCCTGTCAATTTCACGCAATCTTTTTTTACCGTAAATATACTCTGCATTTTCCGAGCGATCCCCCTGAGCTGCTGCTTCAGAGACAGATTGGGTGACTCGAGGTCGCTCTTCTTTCCATAGATACTTTAGCTCTTTATCTAGGGTATCCCAACCTTCACGCGTAATTAAAAGACTTTTCGCCATAACCTTAGAATATTAGTCAATAGAAACAATAGTGGTAACATTTTATAGAACATAATCTGAGACTTTCCTACTAACAGGCTCAAATTCAGTCTGGAAATTCTCTCTACCACCAAGTATAACAGTGCAGTAAATTTTTTAATTGTTCTTTCAGTAGGTATTTAAACACGACATGAATGAAACTCTAAGCCAAATTATTGCAGCGGAACTGCAAGCCCAGCCGAAACAGGTTTTTTCTGCCATCACATTATTAGATGAAGGGAATACTGTCCCATTTATTGCACGTTACCGCAAAGAGGTTACCGGTGGGTTGGACGATACTCAGCTTCGCCAGCTAGAAAGCCGTTTAGGGTATTTACGTGAACTCAATGACCGTAAACAAACCATTCTCAAATCAATTGAAGAACAAGGCAAACTGACCCCTGAGCTGACTTCTGCAATCAATACCACATTGAATAAAACTGAGCTTGAAGACCTATATTTACCTTATAAACCCAAACGTCGTACACGCGGCCAAATTGCCATTGAAGCAGGGCTTGAGCCTTTAGCTGACACGTTGTGGGCTGACCCTAGCCTGTCTCCTGATGAACTTGCACAAACTTATATTGATGCAGATAAAGGTGTGGCAGATGTAAAAGCGGCTTTAGATGGTGCACGTTACATTCTTATGGAGCGTTTTGCCGAAGATGCCACCTTACTTGCCAAAGTTCGTGACTATATTTGGAAAAATGCGCACCTAGTTTCTGTTGTTGCAGAAGGCAAACAAGAAGAAGGTGTGAAATTTAGCGACTACTTTGCACACCATGAACCAGTGGCTCAAGTTCCGTCACATCGCGCACTCGCGATGTTCCGTGGTCGCAATGAGGGTATTTTGCAGCTGTCATTAAACTGTGACCCTCAATTTGATGAGCCACCGAAAGAAAGTTACTGCGAAGAAATTATTACGCGCCATTTAGATGTGCATTTGAATAACGCCCCCGCAGATCAATGGCGCAAAGCCGTGATTAGCTGGACATGGCGCGTTAAAGTATTACTGCATTTAGAAACTGAAGTGATGAGTGCGTTACGCGAAAAAGCTGAAGAAGAAGCGATTAATGTATTTGCTCGTAATCTCAATGACTTACTGATGGCAGCTCCTGCAGGTATGCGAGCCACTATGGGCCTCGATCCCGGTTTACGCACAGGGGTAAAAGTTGCCGTTGTTGATTCTACGGGTAAGCTTATCGCTACCGATACCATTTACCCGCACACTGGACAAGCGGCAAAAGCAGCGACAATCATTGCGGCGCTCTGCCAAAAATATCATGTTGAGTTAGTCGCGATTGGTAACGGTACCGCCTCGCGTGAAACTGAACGTTTCTTTGCTGAAGTACAAAAACAATACCCGGAAGTGACGGCACAAAAAGTAATTGTCAGTGAAGCTGGTGCTTCGGTTTACTCAGCCTCTGAATTAGCTGCCCTCGAATTCCCAAATCTAGATGTTTCTTTACGTGGTGCGGTGTCAATTGCTCGTCGCTTACAAGACCCCCTTGCAGAGCTGGTGAAGATTGATCCTAAATCTATTGGTGTAGGCCAATATCAACACGATGTCAGCCAAACCCTACTTGCTCGCAAACTCGATGCGGTAGTTGAAGACTGCGTTAACTCCGTGGGTGTCGATTTAAATACCGCCTCTGTTGCACTTCTAACTCGCGTCGCGGGTTTAAGCAAAATGATCGCTCAAAACGTTGTAGATTGGCGTGATGAAAACGGCCAATTTAACGATAGAAAGCAGTTACTCAAAGTGGCGCGCCTTGGGCCTAAGGCCTTTGAGCAGTGTGCGGGCTTCTTACGCATCACGAACGGTGAAAATCCATTAGATGCGTCTACCGTTCACCCTGAGGCATACCCGATTGTTGAAAAAATTCTTGAATCTGTCCGCCAACCCTTGAAAGAAATCATGGGAAATTCACAGGTCCTTAACGCTCTGAGCCCGCGTGATTTCACAACCGAGCAGTTCGGTGTACCTACTGTGACAGACATTATTAAAGAATTGGAAAAACCGGGCCGTGACCCACGCCCTGAGTTTAAAACAGCCACTTTCGCTGAAGGGGTTGAGACCATGAATGACCTAACCTCTGGCATGATTTTAGAAGGTGCCGTCACCAATGTGACCAACTTTGGAGCCTTTGTCGATATTGGTGTTCATCAAGATGGACTCGTCCATATATCTTCACTTTCAAATAGTTATGTTGAAGACCCACACAAAGTGGTGAAAGCGGGTGATATTGTAAAAGTTAAAGTGTTGGATGTTGATATTGCCCGTAAGCGTATTGCGTTAACAATGCGTTTAGACGAGCAAGCTGGGGATTCCAATAGCGCACCACGTCGCGCTGCACCAACACAAGACAAGAATGCGCGCAAAGCACCACAATCACGAGGTAACTCACATCAGAGCTCAACGTCTGCGGGTAACAGTGCCATGAGTGATGCACTCGCTGCTGCATTCGGTAAGAAACGTTAATTTTTTAATAGGCATCTCCACTCGCTGAGATGCCTATTTTTCAAAAAAATGTCTTAATCACTTTCATAACTTAGGTAAATTTATCCCAGCCTTTACTCCATTTCCCTGTCCATCCCTATTTAAGAAAACACCAGCAACTCACTGCTTGATTGATCCACATCAAGTCAAACTGACGAAAAAAGAGGCTAAATATAACGAAAGTAGATGATTATGATTCTCATTGTTAATTAGGTTTGTTTTTGTTTGTCTCTGTATTTACTTGTTAATACAAACTTTTCTAACAATATTTACCAATATCATTATAAATGGAATTAATAGGAAGACACTATGGCTATACTTCCTCAATGCAGTTATAAAATCATTGGTTTCTCACCAGAGATAAGCCCTGCTTACCGACAAAAACTTCTTTCCCTCGGTTTGCTACCGGGTTCTATATTCAAAGTGGTGCGATTAGCGCCTTTTGGTGACCCTGTGCAGATAGAAACGCATCGCGTGAGCTTAGTACTACGCAAAAAGGATCTCGCCCTGCTTAATCTTGATGAAGCGCCTACCGCTTAAGTATTCTTTTTATATTATTGGCAAACACTATGAAACGATTGACCATCGGCTTAATTGGTAATCCCAATGCAGGCAAAACGACCCTATTCAACCAATTGACGGGATCGAGACAACGAGTTGGTAACTGGGCAGGTGTCACGGTTGAACGCAAAGTTGGCCGCTTCCATACAGACGACCATAAAATTGAGCTTGTAGACCTACCGGGAACGTATTCCTTAACCACGATTTCTGAACAAACCTCCCTTGATGAGCAAATCGCTTGTTACTTCATTCTAAGTGGCGAAGCTGACATGTTAATCAATGTGGTGGATGCTTCAAACTTAGAACGTAATCTCTATCTCACTTTACAATTAGTGGAGTTAGGCGTCCCATGTATTGTGGCGCTGAATATGTTGGATATCGCGCAAAGCCAACATATAGATATCGATATTACCCAATTAGAGAAACAACTGGGCTGCCCAGTTATTCCATTAGTGTCAACACGCGCAACTGGTATCAATGAATTAAAAAAAGCCATTGATACTCACCCACAAAATAGCCAAAAAGCTCTTGTCGAGTACCCAATTCAGTTATTACAAGCTGTTGATTCATTATCTGAGAAAATATCATCACAACAATTTAGCCATCAACAGCGTCGCTGGTTAGCATTACAAATCCTTGAAGGTGATATCTATAGCCGTCAACGGGCGGAGATCACAGAAGGCCAACTACGTTCAACACGCCAACAACTCAAAGAAAGTCTGAACGAAGAACCTGAGCTACTTATTGCGGATGCGCGTTACCAATCTATTGCAACAATTTGTAATACCGCTATTAATAATAGTGCCGCAGAGCCGAACAGGCTGACACAATCACTGGATAAATTTATCCTCAGCCGCTGGCTCGGTGTTCCCATTTTCTTATTTGTCATGTACCTGATGTTTGTCTTAGCCATTAACATTGGTGGGGCATTACAACCTTTCTTTGAAGGTGCATCTGAAGCTATATTTATTCATGGAATCCAATGGGTTGGTGCCTATTTTAATTTCCCAGATTGGCTAACTATCTTCCTTGCCCAAGGTGTAGGCGGAGGGATTAATACCGTTTTACCATTAGTTCCACAAATCGGTATGATGTATCTATTCCTATCAGTGTTGGAAGACTCCGGCTATATGGCGCGTGCGGCTTTTGTCATGGACAGGTTAATGCAAGCTCTCGGCCTACCGGGTAAATCCTTTGTCCCATTGATTGTCGGTTTCGGCTGTAATGTCCCGTCAATTATGGGCGCACGTACCCTTGATGCTCCTCGTGAGCGACTGATCACCGTCCTGATGGCTCCCTTTATGTCTTGCGGTGCGCGACTCGCTATCTTCGCGGTTTTCGCAGCAGCCTTTTTCGGCAAAAATGGCGCTAGCGTGGTTTTCTCCTTGTATATCTTAGGCATTGTGGTCGCTATCCTGACGGGATTATTATTAAAACATACTCTAATGCGGGGTGAGGCCTCACCTTTCGTGATGGAATTACCGGTTTATCACGTCCCTCACATCAAAACGTTGTTGATCCAAACTTGGCAACGTTTAAAAGGCTTCGTGGTACGGGCAGGTAAAGTTATCGTGGTCGCTAGTATCTTCATCGGCGCATTAAACAGCTTCTCGTTCTCTGGCAAACCCGTTGATAATATCAATGATTCAGCTCTTGCTTCGGTGAGTAAAGTGATTACGCCTGCATTGCAACCTATTGGAGTACATGCCGATAACTGGCAAGCCACTGTAGGCTTAATCACCGGTGCGATGGCCAAAGAAGTGGTCGTGGGTACACTCAATACCCTGTACACCGCTGAGGCTATTACCGCCGAGCCATTCGATGCTAAATCTTTTAATTTATGGGACGAATTAGAGGATGCGGTCTCCGAAACGTGGGATAGTCTAAAAGAAACCTTTACTTTAAGTGCATTATCCAACCCAATCGAAGCGAGTAAAGGCGATGGCGAAATGGAATCTGGCTCTATGGGCACCATGGCAGCGAAATTTGGTTCCGGTATTGCCGCTTATAGCTACCTGATTTTCGTCCTGCTCTATGTGCCTTGCGTTTCCGTCATGGGAGCCATCGCTCGTGAAACCAATAAAAGCTGGATGAGTTTCTCCATCCTTTGGGGGCTGAATGTGGCATATAGCCTTGCGGCTTTATTCTATCAAACAGCAACATTCAGTGAGCACCCACAACGTAGCTTGATTACAATTGTTGCTGTGATTGTTTTCAACCTTGCGCTGTTTATGTTTTTACGCCGTGTCCGTAGCCGTGTCACATTGAATATTAAAAGTAAAACTGCGGCACAATGCTCTGAATGTTCAGGTAATGCCTGCCACTAAGGAAATAACGTAATGGTCAGCTTGTTGCAAATTAGGGATTTAATTGCCTTATATGGGCAGGCTGACATTGCTTTTCTCAGTGAACAACTCAATGCTCCCACATCATTGGTCGAGGCCATGGCTGAAAAGTTAGTAAGCCTAGGCAAAATTGAAAAAGTGGACATCAGTGCCTGTTTAACAGGGAGCAGCTGTAAGGGCTGCCCCGAAAGCACCAACTGTGCACATTTTGTCTATAAGATAAAGTAATAGCTACTCCTCAATACGACTTTGGAAATCCAACAGGTACTCACAAAACTCATCGGGATGGGAAATAAAAGGCGCATGGGCACTATTGCGCATTATCACGGATGGTGAGTTAGGATAAAGCTCATCTAATATAGGTACCATTTTGCGTGGTACTAGACCATCGAGATAACCATAAATACGTAAGAAAGGGATCGGTAACTGTTTTAATTCATCACGTAAATCTTCTGTCCGCAATGATTCAAGTCCAGCATTTAACGTTTCCACAGTTGGGATAGGCTGTTCAAGCACCACCGATTTTAACGTTCTGGCGTCATTTCTCGCACTTTCTGTTCCTAATGTCTGCAACGCTAAAAAACGCTCGACTGTACGGTGAAAGTCAGCCGCTAGCTGATTTTCGAAACCCGTCAGTACTTCCGCTCTGATCCCAGCCCAATCTTGGTCATCGGCTTTAAAACAAGGGGAGGATGCTACCGTTATTAGTCCTTGGACTTCATAGGGATGGTCAAGCGCAATACGGCTTGCCACTAATCCCCCTAACGACCACCCTAACCAAATGGCATTTTTTGGCGCGTGTTCCCAAAGAATATTAGCCATTTGTTGAATGCTCATAGGCGAAAAACCTTGGCTGCGACCGTAACCAGGCAGGTCAACTAAATGAATGCGAAAATGCGAAGCGAGCCGCGGAATTATGGTTTGCCAGACTTGTGCATTCAGCCCCCATCCGTGTAGTAGCACAAGATCTTGTTTTCCTTCACCAACGGTCTGCCAATATAACTTTGCCATGGTTACACTCTCTTTTATTCATTTCTTAGTCGAATATTTTTAACAGGACATTACTATGCTAACAATGGAAGGGGGCTGTTGGCTATGCCGTCAATCACTAAAATTACAACACCAAGGCATATGTTCTTATTGTCTTAAAGCGTTACCTATCATGCCAGTCTGTTGTTTTCGTTGTGCTTTACCCTGTGAGCAGGCGACTCTCGAATGTGGTCGATGCCTAAAAAAGCCCCCTGCATGGCACCGGCTGATCGCAGTTACCCCATATCAAGCACCGTTACGTAAACTTATTCACCACTTTAAGTTTAGCAAACGTCCTCAGATTGCCTTCTCTTTAGCTCGAATTTTCGGTTTATTTTGGCTTACGGGTTATCGAAACCAGCAATGGCAAAAACCAGACCTACTGATCTCTATTCCTTTGCATCACCACCGCTTATGGTGGAGAGGATTTGACCATATGGCCTTAATAGGCGAAAATTTATCCAGGTGGTTAAATATCCCCTATTTGCCAAATTCATTAGAGCGCAGTCGTGATACACTGGCACAGATTACACTAAAACGTGAGCACCGCCGAAATAACCTGAAGGGAGCATTTTTCCTAAAAGTACCTGTTTCAGGCCTGCATGTCGCCATTATTGATGATGTTATTACAACGGGTTCTACAATGAATGCCGCAGCACAATTGCTGATTTGTGCGGGAGCGCATACTGTTGATGCATGGTCACTGTGTCGCACCTTGTAGGAAAGAGGTAAATGGGCGTATTATAACCAACTAAAGCAGTCAACTATTATTGAGCAAATGATTATGATTAATATTACAGAAGCAGCGCAGGCTCACTTTGCCAAGTTGTTGGAAAATCAAGAGCCAGGCACCCAAATCCGTGTATTTGTTATCAATCCAGGTACACCAACGGCTGAATGCGGCGTGTCTTATTGCCCTCCTGGCGCCGTTGAAGCTACAGATAAAGAATTGAAGTTCGAAAAATTATCAGCTTATGTTGATGAAATTAGTGCCCCATTCTTAGAAGAAGCTGAAATTGACTTTGTCACTGACCAACTGGGCTCACAACTGACACTTAAAGCACCAAATGCGAAAATGCGTAAAGTCTCTGACGATGCGCCACTCATTGAACGTGTTGAATATGTTTTACAGTCACAAATTAACCCACAACTCGCTAGCCATGGCGGTCGTGTCTCCTTGATGGAAATCACCGATGAAGGTTTTGCCATCCTGCAATTTGGTGGTGGCTGTAATGGGTGTTCCATGGTCGATGTGACGCTCAAAGAAGGCATAGAGAAAGAACTTCTGAAAATGTTTGATGGCGAACTAAAAGGCGTTAAAGACCTGACAGAACACCAACGTGGCGAGCACTCTTTCTACTAGTTAGTATAATCGCTACCGTATTTGGCACTCGTTTTTACATACGAGTGCCCCTCGTTTTACTTTTAATGGGGCTTTCCCTACTACATTTGGTATTTTATGGACCATTTTGAGACACTAACACCTG
The DNA here is from genome assembly GCF_050487165.1 of Providencia sp. Me31A. Lineage (NCBI taxonomy): Bacteria > Pseudomonadati > Pseudomonadota > Gammaproteobacteria > Enterobacterales > Morganellaceae > Providencia > Providencia sp. Me31A. Next base: position 82,704 of record NZ_JBKQGZ010000019.1, on the reverse strand, counting down.
AGCAAGCCTATCAACATTGGTTAGATGGCACTGCAACTCTGGTTGATGTACGTGATCCACAGAGCTTCCGTGCGGGCCATGCGACAGGAGCTTATCACCTGACCAATGAATCACTTCGTCAATTTTTAGAACAAACGGATTATGAACGACCGGTGATGGTCATGTGCTATCATGGGCACAGTAGCCAAGGCGCTGCACAATATCTGATCAATACTGGCTTCGAATCTGTATATAGTATCAATGGCGGTTTTGAAGCATGGCTAAGGGAATATCCACAAGCCGTTACGGCTCTCTAGATGAGAAAATGCATTCATGATCCACATCACCAACTTCGCTAATCCAAGAATGGCACAAGCATTTGTTGATTACATGGCAAACCAAAATATTCATTTAAAAATGCAGCCATCGCAGGAACAACAATTATTTGAGCTTTGGTTGGAAGATGACCAATTTATTTCTCAAGTACGCAAAGAACTCGATATTTTTTTACAAAACCCTAATCACCCTCGCTACCTAGAAGCCAGCTGGCATACAGGAAACGCAGACACCCAATTTCAATATCGAAACTATCTCACATGGCATTACCTAAAAGGACAATCAGGGCCTTTAACTATTGCTGTTATTCTATTGTCTATTGTTGTATATCTTTGGGTAGAGATGACGGATGCACGCGAGGTGTTACGTTACTTAGCGTGGCCAATTGGCGAACAACAAACTGAACTTTGGCGCTGGTTTAGTCCTGCATTTGTTCACTTTTCATTATCGCATATTGGGTTTAATCTTGCTTTATGGTGGTTCCTTGCAGGGCAAGTTGAACGAAAACTGGGAACAGGAAAATTATTTACCATCCTATTAGTCTCCGCGCTGTTTAGTAATTGGGGGCAGTCACTGTTTAGTGAGAATAACTTTGGTGGTTTATCCGGGGTTGTTTATGCCCTTGTTAGTTATGTTTGGTTAACCGGTGAACGTCGACCAGAAAGCGGGGTTAACGTTCCTCGAGGGCTCATGATATTCTCAATTATCTGGCTCTTTTTTGGCTACTTCGATATTTTAGGTATGCATATTGCCAATGCTGCACATACCTCAGGGTTAATCATCGGTTTATTGATGGGAGTGTGGGATAATAGGCACAGTTTTAAACACCAGAGCTCCAGATAAAACATTTTAATAATTAGAGGCTAACGCTGTGAAACAAACCCAGAGACATGACGCAATCGTTGAACTTGTGCGTCTACAGGGATATGTCAGTACTGAAGAACTTGTCGAGCATTTTGAGGTTAGTCCTCAAACAATTCGACGGGACCTCAATGACCTCGCTGAACAAAATAAAATTCAGCGACACCACGGTGGCGCAGCGCTGCCTTCAAGCTCCGTGAACGCAGCTTACAATGACCGTAAAATTATGTGGTCAGATGAAAAAGCGCGGATTGCGCAGCATGTTGCTAGCCAAATACCCGATGGTGCAACGCTATTTATTGATATTGGTACCACCCCTGAAGCCGTTGCTCACGCACTAGTGAATCATAAAAATTTGCGCGTCGTGACCAACAACTTGAACGTCGCAACGCTGCTCATGCCAAAAGAAGACTTTCGTTTAATTTTAGCGGGCGGTGAAGTGCGTTCGCGTGATGGCGGAATTGTCGGTGAAGCCACGTTAGATTTTATCTCTCAATTTAGACTGGATTACGGCATTCTTGGGATCAGCGGTATTGATATGGACGGCTCATTACTTGAGTTTGATTACCACGAAGTGCGGACTAAACGTGCAATTATCGAAAATTCACGTTGCGTCATGTTAGTAACCGACCACTCGAAGTTCGGGCGTAATGCTATGGTCAATTTAGGTAATATGAACCTTATTGATTATTTGTTTACTGACAAGCAGCCGCCAGATAGTATTCTCAAAGTAATTGAACAGCACAACGTTCAGCTTGAACTCTGCTAATTAACGCATCATATTCATGATGGCAGTAACGCTGCCATCATAATTCCTTGTTATTTCTTCACCTTTTACTTTCTTTTGTCCTTTCTTTTCAGCTCACATCACTCTATTTTTTCGTGTAAATAACATTATTTTATTTGTGGTTATTGAAAATAATTTGTTATCAATATCACGCACTTGTTATTTTTTCTTCATTATTAGTTGGCATACTAATGGAATTTGATTACAATCAAATGAGCGAAAACGAACATTATTGAAAGTGTTTCGAACATCTCAGGGGGATGCATGGAAACTAAAGACTTGATTGTCATCGGCGGCGGGATCAACGGCGCTGGTATTGCAGCAGATGCTGCAGGTCGTGGATTATCGGTATTACTGCTCGAAGCTCAAGATTTAGCGAGTGCAACTTCATCTGCGAGTTCAAAACTTATCCACGGTGGCTTGCGCTACTTAGAACACTACGAATTCAGGCTGGTTAGTGAAGCTTTAGCCGAGCGCGAAGTACTGCTGCGCTTAGCGCCGCATATCGCTTTCCCTATGCGATTCCGTTTACCTCATCAACCCCACTTACGCCCGGCGTGGATGATCCGTATTGGTTTATTCCTTTATGATCATTTAGGTAAACGGGTCAGTTTACCCAGCAGTAAAGGCTTAAAGTTCAACCAAAACTCGGTACTAAAACCTGAATTAACCAAAGGTTTTGAGTATTCAGATTGCTGGGTTGATGATGCGCGTTTAGTTGTGTTAAACGCTCAAGAAGTGGTTCGTAAAAACGGTGAAGTTCGTACGCGCACAAAAGTCACACGCGCCTATCGTGAAAACGGATTATGGGTGGTTGAAGCACAAGATCTCTGTACAGGTGAAACTCTCACTTGGAAAGCAAAAGGCTTAGTTAACGCAACAGGGCCTTGGGTAAAAGAATTTTTCGATGATGGCCTGAAGTTAAAATCACCTTATGGCATTCGTTTAATCAAGGGCAGCCATATCGTTGTCCCACGCGCACACGATGAACCACAGGCCTATATCTTACAAAACGAAGATAATCGTATTGTATTTGTTATTCCTTGGATGGATGAGTTCTCTATCATTGGTACCACGGACGTGGAATACAACGGTGATCCGAAAGACGTCAAAATTGATGATAATGAAGTTAATTATCTACTGAAAGTGTATAACGACCACTTCAAAAAACAATTAACAGTCAATGATATTGTGTGGAATTACTCTGGTGTTCGCCCACTATGTGATGACGAATCGGATTCACCACAAGCCATAACTCGTGACTACACTTTAGATATTCACGATGAACAAGGACAAGCACCATTACTCTCTGTATTTGGTGGTAAATTAACTACTTACCGTAAGTTAGCTGAAGCTGCGGTTAATAAGCTCGCCACTTATTACCCAAATGCCGGTAGCCCTTGGACTAAAAATGGTCAATTACCGGGGGGCGACATCGAAGGTTGCGATCGTGATGGCTATGCTCGTGTATTACGCCAACATTATCAATGGCTTCCTGAAGGTTTAGCGCTGCGTTTTGCAAGAACCTACGGTAGCAACAGTAAGCTAATTCTTGAAGGTGCAAATTCGCTCAGCGATCTTGGTGAAGCCTTCGGTGCCAATGTGTACGAAGCCGAATTACGTTACTTAGTGAAAAATGAGTGGGTGGTTGAATTAGACGATGCCATCTGGCGCCGTACTAAATTGGGTATGTGGCTGAATGATGAAGAGAAACAGCGTATCTCCCAATGGTTATCTGAGCATAAATTATCAGGACGTATCCCTGCATAATTATCAATCTCGTTGTTGTAAAATCTCGTTGTTGTAAAGTTGTAGTAAGCTCGTTGTTAGTAAGAGGTCAGTCGGTAAATGCATCGGCTGGCCTTTTAATAAATTTGCGTCAATCAATTTTCTCTGCGTATAATATTCATTATCTTTATTAGACCTAACTTAGCAGGTACTCATCACGATGAATTAAGCACTGCCAGAAAATATTCTCTAATACCCATTGGGTATTCATTTTTCTGTTCCTGGCAGGCAACCACTTTCATCGACGCTTATTGATAAGTCAACGACGTTGTCTGTCCTCTTATTTTGGAGGTGCATATGACTATCGCTTGTCACTTTTCACAACTAAATATTGCATTCAATCAAACTGCGTTATTCCCCCCTCTGAGCAGCACATTGTCATGTCAAAAAAATGCATTAATTGGCAATAATGGCCAAGGGAAATCCGTATTAATGCGGCTTCTCGCGCAGAGCTTGCAACCCTCTCAAGGAAGTGTACGTTGGAATATTCCTTTTCTCCATGTCGACCAATTAACTCGGCTGTCTGGGGAACGCCTTTCGGATGCATTAGGTATTACTGAAACTTATGAAGCCTTTGAGCGAATTAAGTCAGGAAATGGTTCGCTAGACGACTTTTGTCTGACCGAAGATAAATGGCATTTACCTTCCCAATGGCAGAGCTTGTTAGATTCAGCGCGCTTGCCAATTTCAATGAAAACCCCCATTAGCCACTTAAGTGGTGGTGAACGTACTCGTCTTGCCCTTTGCCGTGCATTTTTGATGCACAATCATTTTCTCCTGCTTGATGAGCCAGATAACCATTTAGATGCACAAAGTCGGCAATGGTTAAGCCAAAAGCTCACTGAGCACACCGCAGGATGTTTGGTTATTTCTCATAATCGAATGTTATTAGAGGAAATGGACGCCATTTTTGAACTCACCGAAAAAGGTCTACATGAATACGGTGGAAATTATGGCTTATATGACACACAGAAAAGTTTTGAAATAGCCGCAATTGATGCGCAAGCGAAATGTTTAGAAAAGCGCATTGATCAAGAAAAAAAGCAGCAACAAGCCACATTAAAAAAAGCCGCGCAGAGAAAAAAGCAAGGAGAGAAAGTTCGCTGTGGCGGTTCTCAGTCATCACTCCTACTGGATATGCAAACGAATCGCGCAGAAAAGCGGCAATCGAGCGTTGCTGAACGTCACCAACGCGTGATGGATAATTTACATCGCCAACAACAAGAAAACCAAGAAAAATCACACCATACTAAACCACAAAAAATGACGATTAACTATCAAAATGAAGGACGAAAAGTCACCATTTTCGCGAATGACTTAATACTACCATATGGCCACGCATTACCACTTTCTTTTACGATATACAGTGGTGAACATTGGCATATTCAAGGCAATAATGGCTGTGGAAAATCGACTTTACTCAAAGTATTAATGGGAGACCTTCCTCCTTCATCGGGAGAGTATCGTTTAAGTGGCTCGGTATGTTATTTAGATCAGCATTTAAATTTATTGGATAAATCACTCGCAATTGGGGAAGCACTTCATCAATACCAACCGTCATTTTCAGTTGAACAATGGCGCACACAGCTTGGCATGTTACGTATTAGAGGGGATAAATCATTACAGCCCTTGAAACAACTCAGTGGTGGTGAGCAATTGAAAGCCACTTTATTGGCTCTCACTCATAACCCCAATCCACCCGCTATTTTGTTACTAGATGAGCCAGATAATCATTTAGATTTAGAGTCAAAACAGTTACTTGAAAATTTACTCAACGACTATCAAGGTTGCTTATTACTCATTTCTCACGATGATGCATTCATTGAACGATGCAATATTACCAATTCATTAAACTTATCAGATGACTAGTTCTATTGGCCATCACTAAGATGGCCTATTTATTAATGAATAAACGTGTTTTTTACCCGACTAGAGGCTAAAAAGTAAGGGAGCCACAATGTGCAATAAAAACTCCCATTGATCGCAGTGATCACATTCGAATAATTAAGTTCAATACCGAATGTATAAGGAAAGACGAAACGAGCCACAAAAACCATCACTGTATACAATATCATGGTAGCGATAAATAACCATTTCGCGCTTTTTTTCCATTTCATAGCGGCAATGAATGTCCAAATAAACAACGCAATAAGAACACCATAAGCCGTTTGTAGCAGGTAAAACCCCGTTGAAAAACCAGACACGTAGAAATCAGAATCCGCTTGAGTTGCAAGTGACCATACTTTTTTTACTTGGTCAATATCTTGTAATTGCATCATGACCGTTTTGTACAACATATAAAATAAGCCTATCACAGGTAAGACCAACCACCCTCCGATGCCCTGTAGTGGTTTTTTCGTCGCCTCTTGAGAAGTAACTAGGACAGTCGGTTGCGATGCTTGAACGGCTGATTGATGCGTATCCATTCCTTTAACCTTTATTTATTTTTCATTTTTTCTTCAATAAATGCTTTGAGCACAACCGCCTGATTATGTTCAATATTTTTTGCACTGTATAACAACGTGAGATTCCCTTTTCGCGCCTTTTCAACTAGATCTTGCCAAGCGATTGTCTGATTTAGCTCTGCCCGATACCTATCAATAAACTGGGTAAACTGGTCCGTATGTTGATGAAACCATTTTCTCAGTTCATTTGACGGTGCCACATCTTTATTCCATTCATCATGCTGCAAATCCACTTTTTTTATGCCTCTTGGCCATAAGCGATCAATAAGCACTCGATAACCATCTTCATCAGAAATAGCGTCATAAACTCTTTTACAGTTGATCATTCCACTACCTATTCGATTAATAATACGATGTTTTCATGACGTTTAATTCACAAATGTGTTTTTAACACGTATTGATACCAAGAAATACGGTATCCAGATGGCACAAACAATTAACTCGTGGAAAATATCCCGAACATCTGAGGCATCAATATCTAAATCGAGCAATACATTCGCGAGTATAATATCTAAGGTAGTTAAAACCAAAGAGAAGAGATGGAAAAAAATATAAACTCGAATGGTGAGTTTTTTCTTAGTAAAAAAGATATAACAAAGAAAAAGTAAGATAGCGTATAAAATAACGTTACTTAATATTTCAAAGTAAATTAGCTCTTTAAATAATGGAATGAATGAATTTGATAGTGGGTCAGTTAACTCACTCCAATATTCAATCACTTGAATATTATTCTGATAAACAAAAAAAGGGAGAGTAATCAGGGATAACACAATCCCCAACATAGGCAAAATTAGCCATCCCGCAATTCCCTTTAATTCTGGAATGGGTTTTGGTGGTTCTATAGGCGTACTGTGGGGGGAACTACCATCTTCAATTTTCATTTATATATCCTTATTAAAGATAAACGCCATGACCTCAAAAAGTAATAGACTTAAATAAGATAACATATTTAGTTGATAAATAATGAGTAACTAATTGCACTTAATCATAATATATAGAGAATAAAGAAAAATCTTATAAGGCCATAATAATGCAAACTTTTTCAATTCAGCTATCTCTACCATCACATTACCTTTCGAGTGACTTCTTTGCTTTTCATCTTAGAGACCAACAAAATGTCGCAGAGATTGTTGATAGTAACACGTTGCATAAAGGCTTAATGTGGCAACAGCAAGCCGCAAAGATAAATTTGAGAATTGACGCTCAATACGCAACGCTTTCATTAGACATTGATTCACCTGCGGTAATACCTCAAGAATCAGAACTCTATTCACTAGCAAAACACTTACTGGGGTTAAACCAACCCGTTGAAGAATTTGAAGCACAATACATAACCGACTCAGTAATCGGGCAACTCATAGAGCAGCAAAAAGGATTACGAATTTATCAATCGGCGGATGCATTTGAAGCGTTAGTTTGGGCCATTATTGGCCAGCAAATTAGTGTTCATGCCGCCATAGCTATTCGTCGGCGGTTTATTCAAGCCGTTGGTATTCAGCATACTTCAGGAATTTGGTGTTTTCTAGATATCCAGCAAGTGGGACAAGTCAGTGATGATGTTCTTCGCCAAACAGGGTTTTCCATGAGCAAAATTATTGCACTTAGAGCACTTTGTGAAGCGATAGAGAATCAACAGATTGATTTATCACAACAAGTAAACCATGAGAATGCCAGTTTAATCACTGAGCAGCTCTTAAAGATTAGAGGGATTGGCCCTTGGGCCGTAAGCTACGCTCTGTTACGTGGCTTCAACTATTTAGATGGCTCTTTACACGGAGATGTCGCCGTCAGACGCAATTTACAAACATTACTTGCCGGACAAGAGCAACCTAGCGCCAAAGAAACTGAAAAATGGTTAGCGCAATATTCCCCATGGCGAGCGCTTGTCGCCGCTCATTTGTGGCGCAGTCAGTCTGCGGCAGGATATTAGTTCAGATTATCACCTGACGTGGTGAGTCTTAATCTTGTGGTTTACTTGCTAAATAAAGGCTCGTCTACAAGATACCCTGTATAGGCAATTGGCCAAGATAAAGCCCAATCCTAATGAAAAATTTCAATTAGGTTGGGCTTATTAATGGTTAGCAACGATATCTTAATAACACCAATCGTCTTAACGCAGCCAGTTCGTTTTCACTAATTGAACGACTTCGTCTCCCCGACCACTCATAATGGCTTTTAACATATACAAGCTAAAGCCTTTGGCTTCTTGCGCCTCAATTTCTGGAGGCATTGACAGCTCTTGTTTCGCTGTGAGTACATCCACTACCACAGGGCCGTCGTAGGCAAAAGCTTCTTTTAACGCAGCATCAAGGTCTTCACTCTTTTCAACACGAATCCCTTTGATACCCGCAGCATTTGCAATAGCAGCAAAATTAGGGTTTTGTAAATCCGTTCCTGCCGTTAAGAACCCTCCCACTTTCATTTCCATCGCAACGAAACCAAGTACGCCATTGTTATGAATAATGATTTTTACAGGTAGCTTCATTTGAGAGAGGGAAATAAAATCGCCCATTAACATACTGAATCCGCCGTCACCACACATGGCGACAACTTGACGATTTTTATCCACTGCCTGTGCGCCCAGTGCCTGTGGCATTGCATTGGCCATTGAACCATGATTGAAAGAACCGATTAAACGGCGTTTACCATTCATTTTTAAATAACGTGCAGCCCAGACTGTCGGTGTCCCCACATCACAAGTAAAAATGGCATCATCATTCGCCAGCTCACTAATTTTTGTTGCCAAATATTGAGGGTGGATCAGTCCTTCATGACCCGGTTTTGCAAGATCATCTAACCCTTTGCGTGCCTCTGCATAATGTTTTAAAGCACCATCAAGATGTTTTGTGTCTTGTTTTGCCTGCAAATGAGGCTGTAGCGCACCCAATGTGGCTTTGATATCACCAATTAAGCCCATATCGATATGGCAATGCGAACCCAAGCTACCTGCATTGATATCAACTTGAATAATCTTTGCCCCGCTTGGGTAGAAAGGACGATAAGGGAACTGTGTACCGAGCAATACGACGGTATCCGCATTCATCATGGCATGATACCCAGAAGAGAAGCCTATCAGCCCAGTCATACCGACGCTGTATGGGTTATCCCATTCAATATGCTCTTTACCACGTAACGCATGGACTACAGGAGCTTTTAGCGTTTCAGCTAATTTCACCACTTCATCGTGAGCACCTGCACACCCATTACCGCAAAATAAAGTCACATTAGGGGATTCATTCAGAAGTTGTGCCAGTTTTTCAATTTCACTACGTTGTGGCATGATAAGCGGAGCTTGAGGTTGATACCAAGTGTCTTTTGCCGCTTCAGGCGCATCTTTTAAGGCGATATCCCCTGGGATCACAACCACTGATACACCTTTATTTAAAATCGCTTTGCGCATCGCAATGCCAAGTACTTGTGGAATTTGTTCTGGATTAGAGACCATTTCACAATAGTGGCTGCATTCACGGAATAATTCAGTCGGGTGCGTCTCTTGGAAATAATTACTGCCGATTTCACTGGATGGAATATGTGCAGCAATCGCTAATACTGGCACACGGTTACGGTGACAATCATATAGTCCATTAATAAGATGCATATTTCCCGGCCCACAAGAGCCCGCACATACGGATAAATTTCCAGTTAGCTGTGCTTCAGAGCCTGCGGCAAAGGCGGCAACTTCTTCATGACGGGTACCTAACCATTCTATAGAGCCTTGGCGACGCAAGCTGTCAGTTAAGCCATTCAATGAGTCCCCAGTAACGCCCCAAACACGTTTAACTCCTGCATTATCAAGTACTTTTGCAATATAGGATGCAACACTCTGTTTTTTCATAATGGCACTCTTTTATGTCAGATGTTATACATAGGATCTCGTCTCCTGAGATAGCCTGTGTACTATTAAGATGAGCAACATAATTCATTTTTAAATTGTGTTAAGCTCGCTTGTGATCAAACCCATTAATTTCTATTGAACTGATTGTAGCTAAGTCAATTACCCATTCCTACTCATCTAACTGATTCTCAAACAGAACAAGATAATCCTCCATAATTATCAAAAGAAGAGGACAGATGCAGGATAAATTAAGTCACAAACCTCACTAATTCATAGTTAAATAAGAACATCAAAATTAGATATATTAATTTTTTAACTTATTAATCTCTCTATAAATAAATTAATTAAGCCTCCTATAAAGTAAGATTTGATTGCAAATCACCGTCTAATAACTAAAAAATAGAATATTCATTATTGGAACGTTAACGAAATAAAATACAATAAACTGATTAATAATAAGTTTTAATCGGCTGCTGTTCGTCTATATTCAATTTAGCCATGACGTGAAATGCTATTACAGTTCTCAAACGCAATAACCACGAAGTAAAGAGCGATTAAGTAGCATAAAACCCCTACATTTTACATTTTGTCGATATTAATGTATCATTGTTTCCGTGTTTTTTAATCCAAGGTGGTTTTCTTGCTATATTTAACTGTATTGTTCAACCGAATACCTCATTATTCTGCTTACAACATTTCAGCTTTCATCAGTTATCCAACGCTACATTAAAAATTTATCTATTACCTAGGTAACAACTATTCTAAATAATCAAGATAACGACTATTCTAAATAATAAGGCTTTGTATTTTATCCATACCTGAAAACCCACATCTTAAATATGGTTATTTTAGTTGTTAACATTCAAATAAGAGGATGGTTTTATGAAATTCAAGAGAAAAAAAGAAAAGCCGTTAAATATTAGTGATATCACTATCATTGATGACGGTAAACTTAAAAAAGCAATTACCGCTGCTTCGCTGGGTAATGCGATGGAATGGTTTGATTTTGGTGTTTATGGCTTCTTAGCCTACGTTCTAGGCCAGGTCTTCTTTCCGGACGCATCACCGAGCGTTCAGATGATTGCGGCATTAGCCACCTTCTCCGTGCCTTTCTTAGTTAGACCATTAGGCGGGGTCGTTTTTGGTATCTTAGGTGACAAATATGGTCGCCAAAAAGTGCTGTCGATGACCATCATCATCATGGCGATAAGTACCTTCTGTATTGGTTTGATCCCCTCTTATGAAACCATTGGGATTTGGGCTCCGGTTCTGTTATTAATCGCCAAACTGGCTCAAGGTTTCTCTGTCGGTGGCGAATACTCAGGGGCTGCAATCTTTGTTGCTGAATACTCACCCGACCGTAAACGCGGCTTCATGGGCAGCTGGTTAGATTTCGGTTCTATTGCCGGTTTCGTGCTGGGTGCTGGTGTTGTTGTTCTGATCTCTAGTATTGTGGGTGAAGCCAATTTCCACGATTGGGGATGGAGAATTCCATTCTTCTTAGCATTACCGCTGGGTATTATTGGCCTTTATTTACGTCATTCTCTTGAAGAAACACCAGCATTCCAACAACACGTTGAGTCATTAGAGCAACAAGATAAAGCGAATATCCAAAACCCACCGAAGGTTTCAGTTCGTGAAGTTGCATCTAAATACTGGAAAAGTTTACTGATTTGTGTTGGTTTAGTTATCGCAACGAATGTGACCTACTATATGTTGCTCACTTATATGCCTAGCTACTTATCACATAACCTAAATTATTCTACCGATCATGGTGTGTTAATTATCATTGCAATTATGATTGGTATGCTATTTGTTCAGCCTATTATTGGTTTAACCAGTGATAAAATTGGTCGCCGCCCATTCATAATCGTAGGGAGTGTTGGGTTAATTATTTTGGCATACCCTGCATTTATGTTGATTAATAGTGGTTCAGTTGGTTTTATTTTCCTTGGCTTGCTTATTCTGGCCGTGCTACTGAACTGTTTTACTGGGGTAATGGCATCCATTTTACCCGCGATATTCCCGACACATATTCGTTATAGCGCCCTAGCAATCGCATTTAATATCTCAGTGCTAATTGCCGGTGCGACGCCGACTGTCGCGGCATGGTTAGTTGAATCAACGGCTAACTTATACATGCCAGCCTATTATCTGATAGTCATTGCATTGATTGGTCTTTATACCGGTATCCGTATGCCAGAAACGGCCAATAAACCATTACGAGGCGCAACACCTGCGGCATCCGATAGGGCTGAAGCCAAAGAAATTTTAAGTGAGCACTTTGACAATATCGAACATAAAGTTGAAGATATTGACCAACAAATTGCTGAACTTGAGAAAAAACGTCAATCCTTGATCAATCAGCATCCTAAATTAGATTAAACACACAAGGGCCGGTAAAACGGCTCTTAGTTTTATCAATCAAACAGCTAAAAGAGGGAAGCGATGGCGGCCAAACAAGTTTGTCACGTTATCTGGTTTCGCAATGACTTACGAGTTATTGATAATAAAGCGCTTTCCTCGGCCTGTGCAGACCCTCATGCCAAGGTCATTGCCCTATTTACAGCCACACCTGAGCAATGGCAGCAACATGATGTTTCTCCTAGGCAAATTGCCTTTATTCATCAGCATCTTGTTGAATTACAACGTTCTCTTGCCGAGCTTGGAATCCCTCTTGTTTGTCAAACAAAAGCAAATTTTATGGATGCCGCCAAGTGGGTACTCAACTACGCAAAAGAACATCAGGCACAAGCATTATTCTTTAACCGCCAATATGAATGGAATGAAAAGCAGCGAGATGAATGGCTCGTTAAACAGCCTCATGGGATGCACATTCATGCGTTCGATGATTTTCTACTACTTCCTCCGGGATCTGTTACTAATCAAAAAGGCGAAATGTACCAAGTCTATACCCCGTTTCGCCGCGCTTTTCTTACCCAATTAACAGTCACTGACTACCGTTCTCTCCGAGCCCCAGAAAAACGAGCTGAACCTTTACAAATAGCGGAAAACCTAACATTATTTCCTCATGAACCTGTCGATATTGCTCCACATTTTCCCATTGGCGAGAAAGCTGCATTAACGCGACTGAGGCACTTTTGTACGCAACATGTCACCCATTATCTGCAAGATAGAGATATTCCTTCTATTTCTGGAACCAGTCAGTTATCGCCATATCTTGCTATTGGTGTGTTATCACCGCGCCAGTGTTTAAATCGCTTACAGGCACAAAACCCGCAAGTCTTCGACTACCCTGACAGCGGCGCATTTACTTGGTTGAATGAGTTAATTTGGCGAGAGTTTTATAGCCATTTACTAGTCGCATTTCCGAGACTAAACCGCCACCAGCCATTTATTCAATGGACTCAATATATTCATTGGAATAATTCATCAACCGATTTTACCGCATGGAAAACAGGACAAACAGGTTACCCGATTGTCGATGCAGCCATGCGCCAACTGAATCAAACAGGGTGGATGCATAATCGGTTACGTATGATTGTGGCGAGTTTCTTGGTAAAAGATTTGCTTATCGACTGGCGAAAAGGTGAAAAATACTTTATGAGCCAACTGATTGATGGGAGCTTAGCGGCGAATAATGGTGGCTGGCAATGGTCTGCCTCTACAGGTGTCGATGCCTCCCCTTGGTTTCGTATATTTAACCCGACGACTCAAGGAAAAAAATTTGATAGTCAGGGTGTATTTATTCGTCACTGGCTGCCAGAATTGAGCCTAGTCCCCGATAAATACATTCACAACCCCCATGAGTGGGCCTCTATTAATAACGTAACGCTTAACTACCCAACCCCCATCGTTGACCATAAACAGGCTCGCCTCGCCACTCTAGCAGCATTTGAAGCCGGTAAGCAGGATAGTCTAAAACAGTAAGTGGTTCGAAATACGATAAATAGCAAAGTTATAATTTACGTTAGTGGATATCATACGGCTCTAACAATAAGGAGCATATATGAACGTGATTTTACAAGTGGATTTCCCCTATCAAGGCCCTTGGGGTGCAGAAATGGCCACGGCGATGGATGAATTAGCCCATTCAATCAACCAAGAACCCGGTTTTGTGTGGAAGATTTGGACTGAAAATCAACAAACAAAAAAAGCCGGCGGTATTTACCTGTTTACCTCTGAAAACGACGCTAAAGCGTACCTGCAAAAACACAGTGCACGCTTAAAATCATTCGGTATTCCTGAGGTACGTGGTGACATTTTTGCAGTCAATACCACGCTTAGCCAATTAAACCAAGCGCAATTTATTGCTAAGTAACCACCTACTGACGCTGAAATTCAAATAGCATCACATCCGAGGTAAATGAACCATCATCTTGCACCGCAAAATGGTTTTTTACCTCATCACTGAGTGTCGTTTGATATTGACGGATAGCCTCAACTAAGGGCTGCGGTGTCCGCATTCGCTCAACCCAACTGGTAAACTCCAGCGGTAAACGAAAGCTTTTAACGCCACTCACAAACAGCCCCGCATTATTAAACATACCAGACCATTCACCAGCCGAATAATCTCGAATGTGCGACGTATCCCTAAGCACTTCTACCGTTTGCAAATAGATATCTAACAACGGATGCCCCGGAGAAACAACATCAATAAAGATCCCTTTTCCACCCGGTTTTAAAACTCGATGAACTTCACGCAGCGCTTTTTCAACATCATGCCAATGGTGGGCAGAATAACGGCTAAGCACGAGATCAAATGTATTATTTTCAAACGGCAATGACTCTGCCGTTCCTTTACAGGTACGAATATTGTTTAGCCCACGCTGCGAGGCATTGTCTGCCACCACGCTTAGCATTGAGTCTGATAAATCATAGGCAGTGACCGATGTGACCAAAGGAGCGGCATGGAAACTCACGTGACCCGCTCCGCAACCAAGATCAAGCACATCAGCATATTGCCCCGCTTGCAGCAATTGTTGTAAGGTCAGTAAGTCCTCACCTTGCGCATGGACTTGGCTCGTTAAATAAGAATTAGCCTGCTCATCGAATTGCTGATAAACCGCTTGATGGTGCGTTTTCATCTCTGTTTCCCTACATTTCATTAATGGTTTCCCCCATAAGAACAGAAAATGATTAAAAACACACCCATTTGTTTAATAATTGATAATTGTTCTGTTGGGAACACGACGTTATTTAAAATCCCCTTCGCGACGTTCTACTAAGGTTAAGATACTGTAGAGTGCCACAACGATGTTGTCTTGGTTAAACACTTGTACATCCCACGCCACAACGCCATTTGGCGTATCTTCAGCAAATTTTTGTGATTTTTTAATCTTTTTCTTGCATGTTAGACGAACTTGTATCGTATCACCAATTTTCACAGGCTCAATGAAACGCAGATTTTCCATACCATAGTTAGCAATCACGGGACCAACCCCGGCATCAACAAATAGCCCAGCCGCAGCAGAAACCACAAAATAACCGTGAGCAATACGTTCACCAAATAAAGACTGTGTGGCACCAATTTTATCCACATGCACATAGAAGTGATCACCACTCAAACAAGCAAAATTTGTGATATCCGCTTCGGTTACCGTGCGTCTTGCGGTCAATAATGTGTCACCAATGACTAGCTCTTCAAAATACTTACGGAAAGGATGAACCACATCGGTAATAGTATCAGCACCTCTAATCCATTGTTTTGTAATGGCCGTTAGCATAGATGGGCTGCCTTGGATCGCCGTGCGCTGCATATAGTGCTTCACGGCTCTAAGCCCCCCCAATTCTTCCCCTCCCCCTGCACGCCCAGGTCCTCCATGTACCAACAACGGTAGAGGAGAACCATGCCCTGTGGACTCCGTTGCTGAAGACGCATTTAAAACCAACATTCTGCCATGAGTTCGTGCGCTGGCGCGGATCACCGATTGTGCCACCTGAGCATCTGCAGTGACTAATGTTCCCGCAAGGCTTCCCCCCCCAAGAATGGCAAGTTGCACCGCCTGTTCCATATTTTCATAGCTAATTAACGTTGCCACAGGGCCAAATGCTTCTGTTTCATGTACGGCATGATGTTTAAAAGGCTCCGCACAATACAGCAAAGTTGGGGGATAAAATGCGCCGTGCTGGCTGTCCCCTCCGATGACCTCTAGCTGTTCGAATTGCCCGCCACACAGCACCTCACAGCCATGTTCTCGTAAATAATTCACTTTTTCCTGAACATCTTGGCGTTGCTCCAAATTGATCAACGCCCCCATACGAACCCCTTCAATTACGGGATCACCAATCGTGGTTGTCGATAAGCGCTTTAATAACGCGTGCTTAACGTGTTCAAGCTGTTTTTTCGGTACGATAATACGACGAATAGCGGTACACTTTTGTCCCGCTTTTGCGGTCATCTCACGAACAACTTCCTTAATGAACAAACTAAATTCCGACTGTTCTGGCTGCACATCATTTCCCAGAATTGCACAATTGAGTGAGTCTGCCTCCATAGTAAAAGGAACGGATTTTTTAATGATCTGTGGATGAGATCTTAATTTCTGCCCTGTTGCTGCCGAGCCCGTGAATGTCACCACATCTTCAAAATCAAGATGCTCAAACATATCACCAACACCACCACAAACCAGTTGGATAGCCCCTTCAGGCACTAAACCACTCTCAATCATCAGCTTCACCATTGCCTGCGTGACTTGCGCCGAGGCAGTAGCAGGTTTGATGATAGCAGGCATCCCCGCTAGCCAAGTTGGGGCTAATTTTTCCAACATCCCCCAGCAAGGAAAGTTGAATGCATTGATATGCAGAGCAACACCGCGTTTGGATGTCAAAATATGCTGTCCAATGAACTGGCCCTGCTTAGAAAGTGGGATCATGTCATCTTCCGGCCAAATAGTGTCATCCGGTAACTCACGACTCGCTAACCCTGAATAGGAAAACAAGGTGGCAATGCCCCCTTCAATATCAACCCAGCTATCTGCTTGGGTTGCCCCTGTTTGTGCCGAAATGGTATACAACTGCGCTTTGTGTTCTAGCAGATATTTTGCCAGTGCTTTCAACATTTGCCCACGCTGTTGAAATGTCATGACGGACAAGGTATTACCGCCTATTTTCCGGCCATACTCTAAACTGTCAGCTAGAGGTAAGCCATCTGTGGTAACTGTGTATAACACTTCGTTAGTCAGTGCATGGTGGATTTTTCGCCCTTCCCCTACGCCTTGTACCCACTTCCCCATAATGTAACTTGTTAAATGCGGCATATCTCTCTCCAGAAATAAAAACATCAAATCAAATTAAGCAACAAATATGTATCATAAAAATCAGTATAGATGCTAACTCAAAATTAACAAATTAAAAACAAATTCGTATTAAAAGACTATTTATCTAAATCCACATAAAAAACAACAATACTAATATATTGATTTTATTGGTATTAAATCAATTCCTTGTGAGCCTCATCGCAAAATCAAGTTAATGAACATTGATTTTTTTGTTAACCATTTCTAGCATTAATGTTAAATAAACATGATTCAATATTTTATTAGTTAATTTAATTTTCGAATCACTTAATGGAAAAACAATGAGCGAGCAAAATCAGGCAAACTTCGAGGCCAAAATCGAAGCAGATATTTCCATCGAGCCTAAAGACTGGATGCCCGATGCATATCGACAAAACCTTATTCGCCAAATAGGCCAACATGCCCACTCAGAGATCATTGGCATGTTACCGGAAGCGAATTGGCTAACCCGCGCCCCCACACTGAGGCGTAAAGATATTCTTCTCGCCAAAATTCAAGATGAAGCAGGTCATGGCTTGTACCTCTATAGCGCAGCAGAAACCCTTGGCTGTACCCGCCATGATATCTATCAAAAAATGCTTGATGGAAAAATGAAGTACTCCTCCATCTTCAATTACCCAACATTGAGCTGGGCAGATATTGGCGTGATTGGCTGGTTAGTCGATGGCGCAGCCATTGTGAACCAAGTTGCACTGTGCCGTGCTTCATATGGCCCTTATGCACGGGCGATGGTGAAAATTTGCAAAGAAGAAAGCTTCCACCAGCGCCAAGGCTATGAATCCGTAATGGCACTTGCCCAAGGAACGGATGAACAAAAAGCTATGTTGCAAGATGCCATCAATCGCTTTTGGTGGCCTGTACTGACAATGTTTGGCCCAAATGACTCTGACTCCCCACACAGTGCGCAGAGTATGGCTTGGAAAATCAAGCGATTCAGTAATGACGAACTACGCCAGAAATTTGTCGATAACACAGTTCCACAAGTTGAAGCCCTCGGAATGACCATCCCTGATCCCGATTTAGTTTGGGACGAAGAACTTAACCACTATCGCTTTGGGGAAATTGACTGGGCCGAGTTTTACCAAGTGATCAAAGGTAACGGGATATGCAACCACGAACGCGTCGGTGCCAAACGAAAAGGCTGGGAAGACGGTGCATGGGTACGTGAAGGCGCTATGGCCTATAGTCGCAAACAAAAATCAGTAAAATCCGCGGCCTAATCCACTAAATGACGTTTGAAAAGGAAAACACTATGAGTAATCAAGATTGGCCACTGTATGAAGTTTTTGTACGTAGTAAGCAAGGGCTCGCTCATCGCCATGTGGGTAGCTTACATGCTGCGGATGATCAAATGGCGCTAGAAAATGCCCGTGATGCCTATACAAGACGTAGTGAAGGCTGCTCGATATGGGTCGTGAAAGCCGTACATCTTATCGCCTCTCAGCCAGAGGATAAAAGCATGTTCTTTGACCCTGCGGATACTAAGGTCTACCGCCACCCGACTTTCTACACCATCCCTGATGGCATCAAGAATATGTAAGGAGCTTTCTATGAATCAACAGCAGCTGCTCCACCATTACACATTAAGGCTTGGCGATACCCCGTTAATCCTTGCGCAGCGCCTGTGTGAGTGGTGCGGTCATGCGCCAGAAATTGAAATTGACCTTGCGCTATCCAACATCGGTTTAGATTTGCTCGGGCAAGCACGCAATTTCCTAAGCTACGCCGCACAATTAAAAGGTGCTGAGCATGACGAAGATACACTGGCTTTCTTACGTGATGAGCGAGAATTCAGCAATCTCTTACTCGTTGAACAGCCAAATAATGGCTTTGATGACACCTTAGTTCGTCAATTTTTTATAGATGCCTATCACGTCCCGCTATATGAAGCGCTCATTCATAGCCATGATAAACAATTATCTGCTATCGCGGAAAAATCCCTGAAGGAAGCTATCTATCATTTGCGTTTTAGCCGTAATTGGATGATCCGCTTAGGGGATGGTAGCGAAGAAAGCCACCAGCGAATTCAGCATTCCATCAACCAATTATGGCGTTTTACTGGGGAATTATTTCACGCAGACAAAATTGAAATTTCACTCAGTGAAGTCGGCATTGCCGTTGATCCACGAGCTTTGCAAGAAACTTGGTTAAATACCATTAATGAAACTTTCAATGAGGCCACACTGACAGTGCCAGAAAAAGCGGCATATCGCTTGGGCGGTAAACAAGGTAACCATACCGAGCACTTAGGCCTGCTCTTAACGCAATTGCAATTTGTGCAACGTGCTTATCCAAATTGTCAATGGTGATGCTATGGAACAGAGACGGCAATATTGCGAATTACAATCGCCCCAAGTTTATCAGATCTGGCAACAGCTCCAGCAAATTCCTGATCCTGAACTACCGGTACTCTCTATTACTGATCTTGGCATGATCCGCAACGTGCTCCCTGTAGGACAGGGATGGAAAGTTATATTTACACCTACGTATTCGGGTTGCCCAGCAACCGAATTCTTAATCAATGAAATCAAAACGGTTCTTGGGGATGCAGGGTTTCAAGACATCAATATCGAAGTCATGCTAACCCCTGCTTGGACGACAGATTGGATGGATCAGGATGCCAAAAGACGCCTGCGCGAGTTTGGTATCGCTCCCCCACAAGGTACATCCTGTGAGCACCCTGAACACAAAGGAGTTGTCCATTGTCCGCGCTGTGATAGTGAACACACTGAGAAAATCAGTGAGTTTGGCTCAACCGCCTGTAAAGCATTGTATCGATGCACTGAATGCTTAGAGCCGTTTGATTACTTTAAATGTATATAGGGGCACCCTTATGACCGTATTCCATCGTTTAAGTATTGCCGCTATTGAACGCGAGACCCCAGACGCCGTCGCGGTAACATTTCATATCCCAGACGCATTACGTGAACAATATCATTATCGCCCTGGGCAACATCTCACCTTAAAAGCCTCTATTGACGGTGAAAACCTACGCCGTTGTTATTCTATTTGTAGCTCCCCTGATGAAAACATTCTTAAAATTGGGGTAAAGGCCATTTATGCAGGGCGTTTTTCTAACTTTATTAACCAGCAGTTAGCAGTAGGTGATAGCCTTGATGTTATGGTGCCTCAAGGGCAATTTGGCTACCAACCACAGGCAGAAACCCACGCTCATTACCTTGCCATTGCCGCAGGTTCAGGGATCACCCCATTACTTTCCATCATCAAAGCCACATTACAGACGGAGCCCAAAAGCAGCTTTGTGTTGATTTATGGCAATCGCAATAGCCGCTCCGTGATGTTCAAAGAAAGTATTGCTGATCTTAAAAATCGCTTTGCTCAGCGCTTCCAAGTGCTCTACCTATTTAGCCAAGAACAACAAGACAGCGAATTATTGACTGGACGAATTAGCCAGCAGCAACTGACCGCGTTAGGTAAAACCTTGCTGAATTTCAAACAGTTTGATCGCGCCTTTATCTGCGGCCCTGAAAGCATGATGGATGAAGTGCATAACACACTCGTCACTTATGGCATACCAAAAGAGTTTGTACACACTGAACGTTTTAATACGTCAGGGGCAAAATTCAAACCGACATCAGCGATATCCAGCGAAACCCGCCAAGTCAGCATTCACTTGGACGGTCGCACGATGAGTATCAACATGGACGGCAAAGACAACAGTATTCTTGATGCTGCATTGCGCCAAGGTGCTGATTTGCCATACGCCTGTAAAGGCGGTGTTTGCGCAACCTGTAAGTGTAAATTACGCTCTGGTGAGGTGGAAATGGGGGTGAATTACAGCCTCGAACCCGACCAAATTGCAGATGGTTATATTCTTAGCTGTCAAGCGTGGCCTAAGGGTGATGGCGTCGTTTTGGACTTTGATGTGTAGGAGCGCTCATGGAAAGCCAATGGATTTTATCTCACCAAAAAAATCGCGTACTGACACTCACACTTAACCGCCCTGAAGTACGTAATGCCTTGAGTACTGATTGTTTAGAATTACTGGTTAAACACCTCGAACAAGCCGACAACGAGGATGAAATTGGCGCGATCGTGATCACCGGTAGCCCGCGTTTTTTTGCGGCGGGAGCCGATCTCAAAGAGCTACAGCAACAAACCGTCGCCAGTGCATTGGCCGATAAACGACCACAAGTCTGGCATCGATTATCAATGATATCGAAGCCAATTATTACTGCTGCCAATGGTTATGCGCTAGGGGCAGGGTTTGAACTGCTCTTAGCCAGCGACATCATTATTGCAGGGGAATCAGCTCGTTTCGGGCTACCCGAAATTACCCTTGGGCTGATCCCTGGAGCCGGTGGCACTCAACGTTTAATCCGTACAGTCGGCAAATCCCTTGCCATGCAAATGGTACTAACAGGAGAGCCTATGAGTGCTAAACAGGCACTGCAAGCCGGACTTATCAGCGAAATTTGTGTGGATGAATTAGTACTAGAACGCGCACAGAAACTTGCGCAACGTATCGCAAACCATGCACCTTTAGCCGTTCGTGCTGCTAAAGCCGTATTGGTCCATTCACAAGAAAATCATCTGACTGAGGGGCTACAACTTGAGCGCCAATATTTTGTCGCTTTAGCCGGTACTGACGATCGCCGAGAAGGGATCGAAGCCTTCTTTGAAAAACGCCGCCCCCAATTTACAGGACAATAACTATGACTCATGAAGCAATGATCCTCACCACCTTGGAAAATGGGGTACTAACCGTCACGTTAAATCGTCCTGATAGGCTCAATAGCTTTAACGATGAAATGCATCGCCAGCTCAGTGCGGCAATTAAAATTGCCGAACGTGATGAGAACGTGCGCTGCCTC
Organism: Providencia sp. Me31A; assembly: GCF_050487165.1. Classification (NCBI taxonomy): domain Bacteria; kingdom Pseudomonadati; phylum Pseudomonadota; class Gammaproteobacteria; order Enterobacterales; family Morganellaceae; genus Providencia; species Providencia sp. Me31A. The sequence continues at coordinate 60,559 of NZ_JBKQGZ010000019.1, read as the reverse complement.
GTGATCACCGGTGCGGGGCGCGGCTTTTGTGCTGGACAAGATCTGAATGATCGTAATGTGAGTGTTGGCAGTGAAGCCCCCGATCTGGGATTTTCAGTTGAAACCTATTACAACCCATTGATCCGCAGATTGATATCCTTACCAAAGCCCATCATCTGTGCCGTTAATGGTGTCGCCGCGGGTGCAGGTGCCGCTATCGCTCTAGCTGGGGACATTGTCATTGCCGCCAAAAGCGCCAGTTTTATTCAATCCTTCTGCCGCTTAGGGCTGGTTCCCGACTCCGGTGGCAGTTGGTTTTTACCTCAGTTAGTCGGCCATGCAAGGGCAATGGGCATGGCGTTACTCGGTGACAAAATTAGCGCAGAGCAAGCCTTACAGTGGGGAATGATTTGGCAAGTGACTGAAAATGAAGCACTCACTAGCACCGTCGACCAACTTGCGCAGCACCTTGCTACCCAACCGACTTATGGCTTGGGACTAATCAAAAAAGCCCTTTATGCGGCTGCAACCAACACACTCGATGAGCAGCTTAACCTTGAGCGTGATTTGCAGCGCCTAGGCGGGCGAAGTGAGGACTACCGTGAAGGGGTTAGTGCTTTTTTAAATAAACGTGAACCGCTGTTTAAAGGAAGATAATCATGACCTTACCTTTGAATTTAACCATCAATACCATCGCCGTCATTGGCGCAGGCACTATGGGGATTGGTATTGCGCAAGTTGCCGCGAGCGCGGGTTTACGTGTCTTATTATTTGATGTTAACCAAGAGGTTTTACAACACTCCCTCACAGAAATGGCTAAACGACTGCATAAACGCGTAGAGCAAGGGAAAGCGCAGACAGCAACAACAATAGAGCTAATTAATCGCATTACCGTTGCGGAAAGTTTGCCTGAACTCTCAGAAGCACAATTAGTCATTGAAGCAGTTGCTGAAAAACTGGATATCAAACAAGCCATTTTCGGTGAACTCGAAGGCATTTGTAGCGAAAAAACCATTTTTGCCAGTAATACCTCGTCTTTATCAATTACCGCAATCGCCTGTCAATTAACGCATCCAGAGCGTCTTGCTGGATTGCACTTTTTTAACCCTGCTCCCGTTATGAAATTGGTTGAAGTAATCCGTGGGCTAGAAACATCAGACTCAGCGATAAAACAGCTACAAGAATTGACGCTATTGTTTGGAAAAGTCCCTGTCGTTTGCCGCTCAACCCCCGGTTTTATTGTTAACCGTGTGGCCAGACCCTTCTATGCCGAAACATTACGTGCACTTGAAGAACAAGTTGGCACACCTGCGACATTAGATTGCGCAATCCGCGATGCAGGCGGTTTTGCTATGGGCCCATTACAACTGATGGATTTAATTGGTCATGATGTTAATTATGCCGTTACTGAATCCATGTTTCAGGCATTCGGTTATGACTCACGTTTTCAAACCTCATTCATGCAGTTGGAATTAGTTCAAGCGAAGCATTTAGGTCGTAAATCAAAACAAGGTTTCTATCATTATGATGATAATCAAGCTCAACCAACGCCATCATTGGCTGCCAACGTTGCAATAAGCCAGCCCCAAACGGTAAAAGTACGTGGCGATTGGCAGATCTTTCCTGAATTTGTGCAGCTTTTATCTGAAAATGGGATCTCCCTCGAAGGATCAGAACAAGCCCATAACCATTCACCGACACTTATTGTTAATGACGTTATTATTATGTTAGCAAATGGTAAATTCGCGTCCTCCCATGCGCAAGCACTAGGGCAAGCGGTCGTGCAATTCGATTTATCAGCAAACTATCACACAGCAACCACAGTCACGCTATGTTGTGCAGCACAAAATAGTACGCAACAAAATCAATGCGCAATTGCCTTTTTTCAGTCGCTTGGGAAAAACGTCATTGTACTACCTGACTACCCCGCGCTTTTAGTCATGCGAACCGTTGCCATGCTATGTAATGAAGCCTTAGATATCGTGAATAAAGGGGTTGCAACAGCGCAAGATACAGATAAAGCCATGTGTTTTGGCGTTAATTATCCTAAAGGGCCACTGGCTTGGGGAGCCCAACTCGGTTGGCGGCGAGTGTTATCGGTACTGGAACATCTGACTCAATGTTATGGGGATAACCGTTATCGTCCAAACCCATTATTAAGGCAATTAGCCGCTGGCTATCAGTCATTATCGTTTAAGGAGTTGCCATGATTTGTGTTCCGAATAGCACGCTGGCCCAGCAATCAGCACACATTATGTATCAAGACGACGCATGCGCAAAAGCAATGGGAATGACCATTGAGCAGGTAGAAGAAGGCTATGCGCAACTGCGCATGCCAATTACGTCAAACATGCTTAACGGCCATAAAACCTGCCATGGTGGGCAACTTTTTAGCCTCGCTGATACAGCTTTTGCCTACGCATGTAATAGCCAAGGATATGCAGCCGTTGCTTCAATGTGCTCTATCGATTTTATCCGCCCCGGCTTTGAAGGCGACATTCTTACCGCAACGGCAAGAGTCCAACACCAAGGTAAACGTAATGGGCTATATGAAGTGGAAATTATCAATCAGGATGGAAAAAAACTAGCTGTTTTTCACGGTCGCTCTCATCGATTAGGTCAACGTTTAACAGGGGAGCAGCCATGATTGATGCATATATTTGTGATGGTGTTCGGACACCCATCGGCCGTTATGGTGGCGCACTTTCATCCCTGCGCCCTGATGACCTTGCAACTATTCCACTCAAAGCACTCATGGAAAGGCATCCACACCTCGACTGGTCACTGACCGATGACATTATTTTAGGCTGCGCAAACCAAGCGGGAGAAGATAACCGCAATGTGGCTCGCATGGCAGGCTTGTTATCGGGCTTACCTGTTTGTGTATCTGGCACCACCATTAACCGCTTATGTGGCTCAGGTTTGGATGCTATCGCATTAGCGGCTAGAAGCATTAAAGCAGGGGAATCCAGTTTAATGATAGCCGGAGGTGTCGAGTCCATGAGCCGCGCACCATTTGTCATGGGGAAACAAGAATCCGCTTTTTCCCGTCAAACACAAGTCTTTGATACCACGATTGGCTGGCGCTTTATTAACCCTTTGATGGAAAAAAAGTTTTCCACAGACTCCATGCCTGAAACGGCTGAAAATGTGGCAGAAACCTACCGCATCACCCGTGAAGACCAAGATACTTTTGCACTGCGTAGCCAGCAACGAACTGAGGCCGCAAAAATTAACGGTATTCTTGCGCAAGAAATTGTTCCCGTGACAGTAAAACAACGCAAAAGTGAGTTGTTAGTCAGTGAAGATGAACACCCACGGGCAGAAACCACATTTGAGCAACTGCAAAAGCTAAAAACGCCATTTCGTGAAAATGGCACAGTGACGGCAGGGAATGCTTCTGGTGTCAATGATGGTGCAGCGGCATTAATTATTGCCTCTGGCAATATCGCTAAACAACAAGGGCTGACGCCTCGGGCACGTATTGTGGCCACCGCAACCTGCGGTGTTGAACCTAGACTGATGGGGATAGGCCCACTGCCTGCCTCCCAGAAAGTATTGAAAATGGCAGGGCTGAGTATTGAACAAATGGATGTCATTGAACTAAACGAAGCTTTTGCAGCTCAAGCTCTGGCGGTGTTAAGGGGCTTAGGCCTACCTGACGATGCGCCACACGTTAACCCCAATGGCGGAGCCATTTCATTAGGCCATCCTCTTGGCATGAGCGGCGCAAGACTGGTGATTACTGCGATTAATGAACTTCATCGGAAACAAGGTCGTTATGCGCTCTGCACTATGTGTATTGGTGTTGGGCAAGGCATAGCAATGATTATTGAGCGAATTTAAACAGCATCTTATTACAAATAAAAAAACGGCCTGAAACCCTACACCTGCTCAGGCTTATACCCATAACACGACTAAATAAAATGGGTAAACATAATAATTATGAGGACTGGCAATTATGAGCATGATCAAAGATAGCATCGACCCAATTGAGTTTGCCTCACGCGATGAAATTGAGTCATTACAGTATTCTCGAATGAAGTGGACACTTACTCACGCATATGAAAATGTGCCAATGTACCGCAAAAAATTTGACGAGGTAGGGATACATCCTGACGATTTTAAACGACTTAGTGATATCGAAAAATTCCCTTATACCACCAAACAAGATTTACGTGAAAACTATCCATTTAGCACATTTGCCGTACCGATGGAGCAAATTATTCGCATTCATGCCTCTTCAGGAACTACAGGCCGTCCGACTGTTGTCGGCTATACCCAAAGAGACATCGATAACTGGGCTGACTTGATTGCCAGAAGCCTACGCTCCGCGGGCACTGTGCGTGGTGATAAAGTTCATGTGGCTTATGGTTATGGCTTATTTACTGGTGGTCTGGGAGCTCACTACGGCGCGGAGCGCCTTGGTGCAGCAGTCATCCCGATGTCGGGCGGACAAACTGAGAAGCAAGCTCAATTAATCGCCGATTTTAAACCCGATGTCATCATGGTGACACCATCTTATTGCCTAAGCATCATTGATGAACTAGAGAAAATCATGGGAGGGGATGCTAGTAAGTGCTCACTTAGACTAGGCGTGTTTGGTGCAGAGCCTTGGACTGAATCTCTACGTACTGAAATTGAAACTCGCTTAGGGATCAAGGCGCTAGATATTTATGGCTTATCCGAAGTGATGGGCCCTGGTGTCGCGATGGAATGTGCAGATGCTGGCGTGAGTGGACCCACTATCTGGGAAGACCATTTTTATCCCGAAATTATTTCACCTGACACATTAAAAACCTTGGAGGCAGGTAAACATGGTGAGTTAGTGTTTACTACCCTTACGAAAGAAGCGATGCCTATTATTCGCTATCGAACACGCGACTTAACCCACTTAATGGATGGTGTAAATCGCAATATGCGTCGGATTGGAAAAATTACAGGCCGCTCTGATGATATGATGATCATCCGTGGTGTGAATGTGTTCCCTTCTCAAATTGAAGAGCAAATCATGCAATTCAAAGAGCTTTCCCCTCACTACCAATTAGAAATTGGCCGCCAAGGGAATATGGACAACCTATCCGTCCGTGTAGAGCTCAAGCACCCTGAGCAGCTCACCTATGATGAACGCTGTAACATCTGCCATCATCTTAAACACCGTATCAAATCTATGGTCGGTATCAGCACCCGAATCAGTATTGTTAATTGTGGTGATATTCCTCGCTCACAAGGTAAAGCAGAACGCGTCATCGATACTCGAATTGCAATTTAATTCAATTAATTACAGCGCAACGGAAGATAATAACCTGCTGCGCTTTCTTTTCATCTAATACATTTCGCTTTTTTGTAATACAAGACAATATCGAAATTTATGTCTACTATTCAGTAAGTCTTCTGATACATAAAATTTATGGATGAAACAGAAATGGATACGAAACTCGACCAATTTATTCAACACGCCATTGCCAGCCAACCGATCAGCGGAACGTCGCTTATCAGCTCACTGTATGGAGATGCATTACATCATCGTGGCGGTGAAGTATGGCTAGGCAGTTTGACTAAATTACTGGAACCAATGGGGTTTACCGATCGCTTTGTACGCACTTCTGTTTTTCGTTTACAAAAAGAAGGCTGGTTAGATGTCGAAAAAATTGGTCGCCGCAGTTATTACCGTATATCTGAACGGGGGCAAAGTCGATTCCGTCGCGCAGAAACTAAAATTTATCTCGCCGAGCAACCTGATTGGGACGGGAAATGGGATTTATTGCTACTCGAAGCCGCGAATAAAGATGAAAAAATCCGGCTAAAAAAAGAACTAGGTTGGCTAGGATTTGGGCAATTTAATACCTCACTTATGGCCGCCCCCAGTTGTGCACAAAGTGATGTTCCCGCTTTATTAAACGAATTGAACGCTACAGAGCAAGTTATTTATTTTCGGGCGGACTACCCTTATAGCCGTTCAGAGAAGCACCTAAAAGAATTAGTATCGCACGCGTGGTCTTTGCAAGAAATATCAGAGCATTATCATCAGTTTATTTCGTTATTCCGACCCTTGGCATTGCTACTTAAAGATCATACGGAGTCCGCAATTTCCCCTGAACACTGCTTCCAATTGCGTTTGTTATTAATCCATTTTTATCGACGTGTCACACTGAAAGACCCGCTACTTCCTGATGAGCTCCTCCCTGCTCAATGGGAGGGGCACATCGCTCGCCACCTTTGCACCAATATTTATCAGCGTATCGACCAAGCTGCCACTCAATATGTTTCCCAGTTTTGTGAGACAACCGTTGGGGAGCTACCTCAACCTTCAAGCGCCTATTACCGGCGTTTTGGTGGAGTATTGAGAGATATCGCCGCCTAAACTTACTCATAGGAGCTTATATGCCTTTTTATCAAATTGATGGCCTTACACCGGTTGTCAGCCCTGAAAGCTTTGTTCATCCAACAGCGGTTCTGATTGGTGATGTGATCATTGGCAAAAATGTCTATATTGGCCCTAATGCCAGTTTGCGAGGGGATTTTGGTCGCCTAATTATTAAAGATGGCGCCAATATCCAAGACAATTGTGTAATGCATGGTTTTCCTCAGTATGAAACTATTGTGGAAGAAGATGGGCATATCGGTCATGGGGCGATTTTGCATGGTTGTCATATCAAGCGTAATGCATTAGTCGGTATGAATAGTGTCATTATGGATGGCGCTGTGATTGGTGAAAACGCAATTGTAGGCGCCTGTTCATTCGTCAAAGCAGAAGCGATTTTCCCCGAAAATAGCCTGATTGTTGGTACTCCCGCTAAAGTCTTACGTGAGTTATCAGACAAAGAAATTGCGTGGAAAAGCAGTGGTACCAAAGACTATCAAGATCTTGTTACTCGTTGCTTAAATACCTTTAAAGAAGTCGAACCGCTGCGGGAGATTGAAGCTAACCGCCCAACCCTTAGCTTCGACAATATCATTCCTAAGTCGATGTTATAGCAAGCTATCTTATTATTAAAGGGGCGGTTCGCTTCGCCCCCACAAGTCCCCTTACTTTGCCCTTACTTTGCTTTGCTGCCAAATGGGGGTTTAGCAAACCAAACCGTAATAATTAAGCCAATAAATACCCAGCCACAGAGCCAGAAAATTTCATTTGCGGCAATAATCAAACCTTGACTGGTAATTTGCTGCGCAATAAAACCGGATGTTTGCTCGGAGCTTAAACCATGCGCAGCCATCTCTTGGTACATCTCCAATGACTCGGGGTTATAATCAGTAATAAACTCCGTTAATTGGCTATGGTGTAAGGCTTCTCTATCACTCCACATGGTGGTGGTAATCGATGTTCCAATCGAGCCGGCTAAGGTACGGAAAAAGTTTGCAAGACTAGAGGCTGATGCAAACTTTTCAGGCGGCAACCCTGAAAGGGTTAACGTAGTTAAAGGCATAAAGAAACATGCAACTGCCATACCTTGAATAAGTTGAGGCCAAACTACCGCAGAAAAGCCCATGCTCGGTTCGAAGGTATAAGCCCGCCAAAAGAAACAGATCGAATAAAAAATAAAGCTAAAAGTGACTATCCAGCGAATATCAAGGAAATTAGAGAGCTTGGCCACAGGCGCAGAAAACAGTACAGGCAATAACCCAATAGGCGCCAGCGCTAGACCCGCCCATGTTGCAGTATAACCGTACACTTCCTGTAAAAGTTGCGGTAGAAGAACAATCGCACCGAAATAGGCCATATAGGCCAAACTGACTGAAATGGTTCCTATGGTGAAGTTCCGCGATTTAAACAAGGAAAGCTCAACAATCGGGTTTTTATCGGTTAGCTCCCAAATGACGAGGAAGACTAGCGCAATGGCAGAAATTACAGCTAATGTAACAATTTCATCTGAAGCTAACCAACCGAGTTCTTTCCCTTTGTCCAATAGGACTTGTAAACAGCCAACACCAACAGATAGCAATGCTAAGCCAATCACATTGAACGGCACTTTGACGATCGTCGATTCCATCCCTTTTAGGATGATAGAGCCTACGATGATCACAAAGATCCCCAAAGGAACATTCATAAAGAATATCCAGCCCCAATGGAAGTTATCACTAATATAACCACCAAAAATAGGACCGAATACAGGGGCTAAAATAATCGTCATCGACCAAAATGCCAACGCCATATTCTGCATTTTAGGTGGATAGCAACGCATAATTAAACTTTGCGATAATGGGATCACAGGCCCCGCAACAGCTCCCTGTAAAACACGGTATAAAATCAACATACTGAGGCTATCAGAGAAACCACATAAGAGTGAAAATAAAGTAAACAGTGCCGTTGCCCACAAGAAAACTCGTATCTCACCGAAACGTTTAGCAAGGTAACCGGAAATGGCAATAGAAATGGCATTGGAGACGCCAAAAGAGGTGATTACCCATGTTCCTTGTGACACGGAAACACCAAGGTTACCTGCAATCGTCGGGATAGCCACGTTAGCTATCGTAGAGTCGAGCACTTGCATGAAAGTAGCAAGGGACAGCACAATGGTTGCCCATACAAGTTTTGCCCCTTTAAGTGGTTGAATATCTGCCACAATAGCTCCTTTCAGGCTAGTCAGCGTTATTGGTGATAATCGTGTCGATTATTTGGTCAACATCTTCGAGTTTTAACACTAAGACGTCGCTTTCAAATGCAGGTGTAGTACGCTGAACCTCTGCTAAAACGGGGCCACTTTGGTCTTTAATATCAATGGTTACATTCATAGATAAACCAATTCGCAGCGGGTGCTTCGCCACTTGTTCAGGGTCTAATTCAATGCGTACGGGCAAACGTTGAACCACTTTGATCCAATTACCCGTTGCATTTTGGGCGGGTAACAAAGAAAAAGCGCTCCCCGTTCCCATGTCGAGTCCAGCGACCGTGCCGTTATACACAATATCATCGCCATAGAAGTCACTGTAAATCGTCACTGGTTGACCAATACGCACTTTTTCTAGCTGGGTTTCTTTGAAGTTCGCATCTATCCAAACAGGTTGAACAGGTACAATCGCCATTAATGAACTTTGCGGGCTGACCTGAGAACCCACTTGTACGTTACGTCGCGATACATACCCCGTCATTGGGCTTTTAATTTCAGTACGTTGTAAGTTAATCCACGCACTGCGCACACTGTCAGCAGCTTGCTGAATAGCGGGTTGATTTCTCAATGCCGTGTTACGCAATAAAGCACGGTTCGCATTGTATTGTTGGATTGAAATATCAAGGGCAGCTTGTGCTAATTGAACCGCTTCTTGAGCGTGCTGTAAATCTTCTTTTGATATGGTGCCACTACGCCCTAGTGCAGCGCGACGTTGATAGTCTTTCTGGGCTTGCGCAAGCGAAACACGGTTTTTTTGGATTTGCGCCTGATACTCATCACCATTGATGTACAGTTCTTTAGTTTTACGCACAGTAGTAGCAAGATCATGCTTTGCTTGCTCATAGGATAGCTGCGCGTTGGTTTTATCTAATACAACCAACACATCCCCTGCTTTCACCAAGTCGGTATTTTCAAAATTGACTTGAGTGACGTTGCCCGTCGTTTGCGCAATAATAGGTATTTGCAACCCAGAAACATAGGCATCATCAGTATATTCTTGAAAACGTAAAACTAAAAACCAATAAATACCATAGGCAATAAATAATAGAATAATAATAACAGTTGCAATTATCATCCATAATGTTCTACGTTTTTCACTCGTCGTTTTATGCTCATTCATTTCTGACTGGGAGGATTGACTCATAATAACTCTCAAGGTCTAAAATCAATATTAATTATTACTCTATATTTACGAAGTAAATGTAATAAAGCAATAGCTAATGAACTTTAAATAATAATAAATATACTTATCTTAAATATTTCTTTTTTTTATATTATTATAAAAATTTAAATAACCTATAAATTCAAAAAGATAATAAAACCACATTCCTAATATGATTATGCTTATTATGTTATTCTTATTTAGATGATATTAATTAAATAATATTTCCATTATTCATTATAGAGAATAATGTGTAGCCGATATCCTATGTCTTTCAATTTATAGCGCAGTGACAAAAGTAATAATACCAAATATCACCCTAGGCACATTGGCAAAAGAAATGGGCTTATTCTTTAGTTTTATTAACATCAGGCTTACTCATTATTTGGGGAATATAAGAAACATACATACTAAATATCGTTAATGTTACCCCCCAAGAATATAAATGTATCTTGGCAAATTTTCTACCATCACGCGCCTCTAATTCATAGAGCCTTTCTTTAACTAGTCGTTTTTCGAGAACGTAACAGCGTCGTGAATGACAGCAAAATAGCCATCATGACAGCAACCGCCGCTGCTAAATAAATTCCGCGATAGCCCAAATACGCAACTGCTACCCCCGCTATCGGCCCTGTGACCCCATAGGCAATATCCTGAAAAGCGGAATACCCCCCTAATGCAGTACCTCGTGTCTGGGCAGGAACAGCCTTGACCACTTCCTTGCCGATTGCAGGGTAAACCAATGAACACCCCATCCCCGTTAGAGCTGCACCTAATAATGCCACTGAAAAATTTGGTGCTAAGTACAGTGTAATAAGCCCCATGCATTCAATGAATAACGATAACAAGGCAACTTTGTAGCCATTATATTTATCTGGTAGACCACCCAAAAAGACCCTCACCAGAACAAAAGCGCCACCAAATGCACTTAAGGCGAAGCCTGCATTTCCCCACTGATTTGCAGCAAAATATAAGGAAACAAAGGAGCTGAGCACGGCAAAACCGATACCTTGTAGCGCTAATATTACCCCCATACGCCAAATTTTGTACATAATCGACCAAAAGGAAACCCTGTGCCCTTGTAAAGGGGTAACCCTAGCCACCGAACCATTAATGAACAATGAAATACAAGGTAAGACAATAATCATTCCGCTAAGCGCAATGAAGCCATAGTGCTGATAAATCAGTAATCCAAGAGGCGCTCCTGCGGCTAAAGAGCCATAAATGGCCATGCCATTCCAAGACATCACTTTGCCCGCTTGCTCTGCCCCCGCTAAACGCATCCCCCATGTTAGGTTCCCGGTTAATAATAAGCTTTCGCCTAGCCCTAAAATCAGCCGGCCTATCATTAACAATCCAATTTGATACAGTGGTTCTTCGGGCAATAACACGGCAAGTAAGCAGAAAAAACCCGATACCCCACAGGCCAACATGCCATATAATGTAGTTCTTTTCGCACCACGTTGGTCAGCAAGACGCCCTGCATACCCGCGAGTTAGTAAGGTTGCTAAAAATTGAACACCAATTACTACCCCCACCCAGATGTCACTAAACCCCAGTTTTTGAAAAACAAATAATGGGATGACAGCCAACGGCAGTCCTACCGTCATGTAGGTAAAAAACATCGCTATTGCGAGACGCAGTAGTTGCCATCGAGTCGTTGCAAATGCATGCATAGATAGGTGCCTTATAGATAAAATAAATAAGGTTCTAAATCTGATTGAAACTATGCCAACGGATTAAAAATGTCAATTAACTAAAAAATGAAATTTTTATTTTTCCATCTACGTGGCAGTTTATGATGAAGGTTATTGATGAAATGATTCTATGCCGATTTATTATCAATAAATACAAAGCAAAAATTGGGGAATTTTCCCATCTTAGTGCATCAGAGCGCTAATTTCTCTCAGAGTTACCAGTGCTTAATCTTAAAAAGATAAGACGCTCAAAAGTATGCGTTTAATATAACTAAAATATCCTGAGTAAACGCTAGCGCTAAAGTAATTTTGAATGCGGCTAAATACCGCATATCAAAGTTAAGCCTTAATTTTTCGTTAAGCTTGATAAAATAGACAAAAAGAACGAAAAAATGATAGGTGAAAATTCTTATCTGAGATCAAATATCAACCATAAATTAGCAAGCTAATCATTTATTTTTGGCATGTTTTAGTGATAATATCCGCAAACAATATGATTATCATTATCATTTATATTTACTAGGGATAAATATGACTCCGCAATATCACTACACCCTGATTGCCGCAGGTATTTGCGCGGCTTTAACTACTTTTAGCGCCACAGCAGCAGATAATAAAACAGACACGATGGTCGTCAGTGCATCTGGTTTCTCACAACAATTACGCGATGCGCCAGCAAGTGTCACAGTGATCACCGCAGAACAATTGCAAAATAAGCCTGTACGTGATTTAGCCGACGCAGTCAAAGATGTTGAAGGCGTCAGTATTGTTGGGGCAGCCAATAAGCAAGACATTAATATTCGCGGCTTACCCGGTGAATACACCCTGATACTGGTTGATGGTCGCCGTCAAAATAGCCGCGAATCACGTCCAAATGGTAGCGGTGGTTTTGAAGCTGGCTTTATGCCACCAGTGGAAGCGATTGAGCGTATCGAGGTGATCCGTGGACCTATGTCCTCACTGTATGGTTCTGATGCGATGGGTGGTGTTATCAACATCATCACCAAGAAAGTGACCAATGAATGGCACGGCAGCGTCACCACAGGGGCAATTATCCAAGAAAACAGTGATAGTGGTAATTCAACCGACGGTAATTTCTACCTGTCCGGTCCTTTAGTGAAAGATAAACTAGGCTTACAGTTGTATGGTGGAGGTGATTATCGTCAGGAAGATAAAATCGAAGATGGCCACCATAAGAAAGACAATAAAAGCTTAACGGCGAAATTGACCTTTACCCCAATGGAAAACCAAACTTTCTTATTGGAAGCGGGTAGAACAACACAAGAAAGAGAAGAAAAGCCGGGTAATTCCCTTGCACCAACCAGTGAGTTTAACGGTAAGGCTCGACCAAATAAACACTCTGAAATCCATAATGACCGTAACCATTTCGCTTTAACCTATAAAGGTGATTGGGACTCATTTAATACTGAATTGAGTGTTTACCAAGAAACAACCAAGAAAAGAACTAAAACAGACATCACAGACCCTGCGACTAAGGTCACGGAATATCGTTATGATGCACGCGTACCTGAAATCACCAATACGGTGGTTGATGGGAAAGTGGTTGCATTTCTACCAGACAATATCCTAACTGTCGGTGGTCAATTCCAACATGCTAAATTAAAAGACACCTCCTCAACAGGCGCTTCAACAACTGAAAATGCTAAACTAACCGCAGAGCAACATGCTTTTTTCTTGGAAGATGAATTCACGGCGACAGAGGATCTGATATTGACGGGTGGATTGCGTTTAGACCACCATGAGTCTTATGGTAATCATTGGAACCCTCGTGGTTATGCGGTTTATTATCTCACTGACGAAATCACCATTAAAGGAGGGATTTCCTCTGCGTTTCGTGCGCCAACATTACGTGAAACCAGTCCAAATTATGGGACTTCAACCGAAAAAGGTTTAGGGATCATCCACGGTAATCCGGATCTGAAGCCAGAAAAAAGCGTCAGTGAAGAAATTGGTATCGCATACAACCATGAGTCAGGCTTTGATGCCAGCCTAACATTCTTTAATACTGACTTTAAAAATAAATTAACCAGTTATTACACTGGTGGAACTGACCCTTTGACAGACTTAAAGCTGTATACCTTTGATAATGTAGGTAAAGCTAATATTAAAGGCGTTGAAGTGGCAACGGGTATCCCACTGGCTCAAGATTGGAAACTCAGTATGAATTACACCTATACTGACTCTGAACGTAAGAGCGATGATGAAAAGCTGACTAGTGGACAGTCACTCAAAGGCTATCCATTGGATAAAACCCCAAAACATATGGCTAACGCAAAATTAGATTGGCAGTTTAACGAAGATCTCAATTTGTATACTCGTGCGCAGTACGTAGGAAAACAAGTATGGGCTGCGCAACGTAATGGTTCTCAAGTTCCTCGCTACCGTAGTGGCTATACCACAATGGATATGGGAGCAACTTATCAATTATTTAAAAACACCAAACTAAACTTTGCAGTGTTAAATATCGCCAATGAGAAAGGTGATAAAATTGATGCTAAAGGCGGTGGCAACTGGGACGTTGAAGATGGACGCCGTTATTGGGCGAACGTGAACGTTAGTTTCTAATTAACTCTGAGGGTATACCTGTTTCAGGTATTCCCTCAAACCCTTAAATAGACTCAATTAATGAATAAAATCATATTAAGTGGCCTATTACTGTGTATGACAAGTTCCGCATTCGCACGCCCAAGCCAAACTATTCCGCCTTTGGATAAAAAGGTCAGCCAGTTTTATCATATTCAGCAAACGGATATGACGTATGGTGACCGCGCTTTGCGTATTTACAGTGCCGTGCCGGATAATCTCACAGCCAAACGCCCTGTGTTATATATGCTTGATGGCAATGGGTTATACCCAAAAGTGGTTAATCGTGCCGTCGAAAAACTGCCAGCGGATAAACTGCCGATTATTATTGGTATCGGCTACCCCGTTGATGAAGCCTTTCCAAAAGTATGGCGAACTTACGATTATACCCCACCCGTTAATGGTGAAGATTTTAAACAAGGTGGTGGCTCACCAGCCTTGTATCAATTTTTGATTCAGACCCTTCGTCCGTGGGCTGAACACCAATTTCCGATCGATAAAAATAAACAAACTTTATTCGGCCATTCATTTGGTGGATTGTTTACCTTGATGGCTTATCAACAGCAGCCTGATGACTTTCAATTTTACGTCACTGCCAGCCCGTCTCTTTGGTGGGGTAAAGGGGAAATGGTCGATTTAGCGAAGCTAACGCGTCAACAAGACGCTGCGCCGCTTTTCGTCACATTAGGAGGATTAGAAGAGACCCCTGACTTATCCAAACTCAGTAAAGAACAGATACAAAATTATCAAGCACGTAAAAGCTGGATCAGCGCTCGTCAGCTGTGTGACAAAATACAAAGTCAGCAAAGAGCGTGTGAATTTACCTTATTTGATGGTAAAAGCCACGGCTCGGTGATCCCAGATGCTATCAATAAAGCACTCGATGTTGCCACTCAATAACCATGATTAACCGATGGGTTTTAACAAATCGCTGTACAGCTCTGTTAAAACCCCTTTTTCGGCAAATTCCTTTCTGATCCACTGGGTAACCAACCCCGTAGCCGAGTGCTGCGTGGCTAATAACATGTGCGAGTCTTGCCGTGGGTTTTGAATTTTTTTTATTACCAGCAAACCATTTTTTACAGGCTCTTTCGCCATGTAATCGGGTAAGAAACCAATCCCTTCCCCTAAGATCTGACATTGGCATTTAGTGTTAAAATCAGGAACTTGGATTGCTTCTTGCCCATGTAATAACCAGCCAACCCGTTTATTAATGGTATGTGCGGTATCTTCTACCATAATATTGGGGTATAGACGTAATTGACTTTCCGCAATCGGCTCTGGCATCAACGCTAAAGGGTGCGTCGCGGCGATAGCAAATTGCCAATGGATGGCGCCAATTTCCGTATAGTCAATTCCGCCACCATCCATTAATGTACCCGGTGCGCCAATCGCGATGTCCGCATGGTTATTAATAATCGCGTCCCACACACCATTATACACCTCAGTTGTGACCGTAATTTGGCAAGTCGCAAATTGCTTTTTCAATATTTGCAGTAACTTAGCGGTATGGTAAGGGGTATACAGCAGTTGATTAATACAAATGCGGACGCGGGCTTCAATGCCTTGCTCGATAGAATAAATACTTTTTTGAATTAAATGAAAATTATTAAGTAAATCGGTCGCTTTACGATAAAAATAATACCCCGCCTCAGTCAGTTCCATATTTCGTGTATTACGAATAAATAATGCAACATCTAAATAGGTTTCAATGCGCTTAATGGTGTAACTGACCGCTGAGGTGGTAATGCCCAACTCTTCCGCCGCCTTACTAAAACTCGCAAACTTGGCTGCTGTTGTGTAAGTCAGTAGGTTTTCTTCTGTAAAAATAGAGTTCATGCTTACTTTCCTTACCCTGCTTGAAATTTAGCCAGATCATGATTTTATGTGAATAATATTCAACAGACTAAAAAACAGACTATTTTTCGACCTTATTTTATAGCTTAACAGAATTATTTATAGCGGGAATAGATTTTATTTATTATTAATAAAAAGGCCTGACTATTAATATTCAAAATACTTAATATTATTGAAGTAAATACCCAAACCAATCATTAACACCCACGTCAAATACAACCAAATAAATCACAATTTTAACAAGTTTGACACGTTCAATTTGATGCGCATCACAGAACTGATCAAATCCTCATTTTCACCGTCAATTAACAAAAAAAATCACACAAAACTGGTCATAAAACAGACAAAAAACATCAATAAACGCTAAAAAAGGATGCTCACACGCACAAAAATGGTTGATTGTTGAATTGAATTCAACAATCGAGTACTTAATTGATGAATTAAATTTAAATGGATTCTTTTTATTAATGACAATTGCTATGCTCTAATCATCACAAATAATCTTTAAATTGTCTTTATCTATGTTGGTGATAACAATACACCAACCTAAGGGGAAATGATGACAACCAGCACTCTCGCTCAAGATTTTTTAACCGCAGCTGAACAAGGGCAATTAGAGTTATTAAAAAGTTGTCTCGAAAAAGGTGTGGATATTAATACCACCAATCGCCAAGGCCGTACGGCTATTATTAATGCAAGTCTCAATAAACATTATGAATGTGTCTCTTTCCTCATTAATGCAGGGGCAGATATTAATAAACAAGACCAAACTTGTTTTAACCCTTTCTTATTAAGTTGCTTAAATAACGATTTAACATTGTTACGTCTTGTATTACCCGCTAAACCAAATTTAGATTTATTAACTCGCTTCGGTGGTGTTGGAATTACGCCAGCCAGCGAGAAAGGCCACGTTGATATTGTACGTGAGTTACTTGAAAAAACAGATATTAATGTGAACCATACTAACTTTGTCGGTTGGACACCATTACTCGAAGCTATCGTGTTAAATGATGGCGGAGAAAAGCAACAACAGATTGTTAAGTTGCTATTAGACCACGGTGCAAACCCGCATATGACAGACAAGTATGGTAAGAAGCCGTTAGAGTTGGCTCGTGAAAAAGGCTATAACGAAATTGCTGAGTTACTCATTGCCGCAGGGGCATAACTAAACCATACCGATAAGGAGGCATGTGAAAGCATCCATATCTCATCGGCAAATATTATACGGGCTCACGGCTGATACACATTTTCTTAAACTTTTACATCAGCCGCAGTTTACCGGGAAAATAGAGCAAGTTTTTAATAAAGCAATCAATATTTCAATAGACCATGTTCTTTATACTTTATTAAGCGCTCAATTAGATAATGCACCAAATAGTTGCCGATTAATCAACACAAGTTTTTCTCTTTTAACATTAAAGGCTGGAGAACCTATTGTTTTTTCAAATAACGAAATGGCTATAGGTGAAAATTATTTAATTTCATTTTCTTTATGTAAAGAATGGCAACAACCTAATATTGTTTTTAATGATAAAAAAATAAGAAATTCAAATTATTTATTATATATAGCAAAGCAAGTAAAAACTTTGGATTTAATATTAAGTGAAAATAAAAATTCCCTATTCAATTATCAGGGAGAAAATATATTTTATCGTTCCATGTCAGAACAACTTATTCAGTTACGGCTAGAACTAATTGAATTATTAAAGAGTAAAAAACAACAACCCTTAGCCAAGGTTATTCGACAATTTATTGGACTCGGTATTGGCCTCACGCCTTCCGGTGATGATTATTTAGTTGGGCTAATGGCGGGGGGATTGCGTAAAGGACACATTATTTTTGCTGCTTATGATGAATTTCATCAAGCCATTACACAAGGCAAAAACCAAACCACGCCCATTAGCGCAATTACATTAGAAAAAGCCTTAAACCAAGAATATCGCGAAAATATGCAGCAATTAATTCAGGCATTAGTTGATGCAGAAGAAACACATATTTATTCACAATTTTTAGAGATTTTAAATATCGGGTCGAGTTCTGGCAGCGACATGCTATTTGGCTTACGTGATGCCCTATATCTCACCCATTATTTCGGAGAAAACTATGTCGACTAAAGTTGTCATAAAGAAGAATACCTATTTCGATTCAGTCTCACTGATGTCTATTTCCACGAAAGCCAACCAACTCGATAATGTCGAGCAAGCCTTTGTCGCGATGGCAACAGAAATGAATAAAGGCGTACTAAGAAATTTAGGGCTATTAACGCCTGAGCTAGAAGAGGCTAAAAATGGCGATTTAATGATTGTTATTAAAGGGTCAAGCGATGAAGCCAATGATGCCACATTAATCGCTATCGAAGATTTATTTAATAAAAAGAACCAAGGTGGCGGCCAACATGAAGCCAAATACGCCACAATTAATTCAGCTAAAACACATATCCCAGATGCCAACCTTGCCGTCATTTCAGTCAATGGTCAATTTGCTGCTCGCGAAGCGCGAATTGCCCTAGAAAACGACCTTAACGTCATGCTGTTTTCTGACAACGTATCGATTGAAGATGAATTAGCACTCAAACAACTGGCGAGTAAAAAAGGCTTATTGATGATGGGCCCAGACTGCGGAACCGCAATTATCAATGGCTCAGCACTGTGCTTTGGCAACAATGTACGCCGTGGAAGCATTGGTATCATCGGAGCATCCGGTACAGGTAGCCAAGAGATAAGCGTACGTATTCATGAATTTGGCGCAGGCGTTTCTCAGCTCATCGGTACAGGCGGTCGAGACCTTAGTGAAAAAATTGGCGGGATCATGATGATTGATGCCCTGAAAATGTTAGATGCCGATGATGAAACTCAAGTTATTGTGCTGATTTCTAAACCACCAGCCCCCGCTGTTGCCAAAAAAGTGTTAGAGCAAGCTGAAAAATGCCACAAACCCGTTGTTGTTTGTTTCTTAGGTAACCAACCACTGCCAGATGACAAACCGGGTCTGACATTCGCGCAAAGTACTAAAGAAGCGGCTCTGAAAGCCGTTCTGTTAACCGGTATTCGCAAAGAAGATTTAGATTTACACCCTCTCAACTTACCGCTGATTGATGAAGTTAGAGCAAAACTGAAACCAGAACAGAAATACATTCGAGGTTTATTCTGTGGTGGCACATTATGTGATGAAGCCATGTTTGCCGCACTGGAAAAATATGATGATGTTTACAGCAATATTCAGCCAAACCCTGACTATCGCTTGAAAGATTTAAACAAAAGTATTGCGCACACCTTCCTCGATTTTGGCGACGATGACTTTACCAATGGTAAACCACACCCAATGATCGACCCAACCAATCGTATCGAACGTTTATTACAAGAAGCACGCGACCCTGAGGTTGGCGTGATCATGATGGACTTCGTTCTCGGTTTTGGCTCACACGAAGACCCAGTCGGCGTCATGATTGATGCCATTAAAGAAGCCAAAAACATCGCGAAACTTGATGGGCGTGAATTAGAAATCTTAGGCTATGTGCTTGGCACTGACCAAGATACCCCATCTATGGATGCACAAGTCAAAATGCTGACAGATGCAGGTGTGATTTGGGCAAGTAGCAGTACTAATACCGGTTTATTAGGGCGTGAGTTTGTGTGGAAAGGGGAGAAAGCATAATGACTTCATTATTTAAACAGCCATTAAGTGTCATCAATGTGGGTATCGAGATGTTCAGTGATGACCTGAAAAAACAACATGTTCCTGTTACTCACTTAAATTGGACGCCGCCGGGACAAGGGAACGTAGCGGTTATCCGTGCTCTCGACCAAATTGAAGGCAATGAAGCATTACAAGCCAAAATTGCAGCGGCTAACGCCCAAGCCCTTGAGCGGATCATTCAATCTCAGCCAGTATTAATCGGCTATGACCAAGCCATTAATGTGGTTCCAGGGATGACCAAAAACACCATCTTACATGCAGGCCCACCTGTCGAATGGAAAAACATGTGTGGTGCCATGAAAGGTGCAGTTACAGGTGCGCTGGTTTTTGAAGGTTTAGCGAAAGATTTAGCCGATGCAGAGCGTGTTGCCGCATCAGGCGATATCATTTTCTCCCCTTGCCATGAGCATGACTGTGTTGGCTCTATGGCCGGCGTGACTTCAGCCTCAATGTTTATGCATATTGTTGAAAACAAAACCTATGGTAACCGTGCGTTCACTAACCTGAGTGAACAAATGGCAAAAATTTTGCGGATGGGTGCCAATGACCAAAGCGTTATCGACCGCTTAAATTGGATGCGTGATGTCTTAGGCCCAATGTTGCGTGACGCGATGAAGATAATAGGTGAAATCGACCTGCGTTTAATGTTAGCGCAAGCGCTGCATATGGGAGATGAGTGCCATAACCGCAACAATGCAGGGACCACATTACTTATCCAAGCACTAACAACGGGGATCATTCAAACTGATTTCTCTGTCGCTCAGCAAAAAGAAGTCTTTGACTTCGTCGCAAGTAGTGATTATTTCTCAGGCCCAACTTGGATGGCCATGTGTAAAGCCTCAATGGATGCGGCTCATGGTATTGAGTACAGCACCGTCGTGACGACTATGGCTCGTAATGGTTATGAATTTGGTTTACGTATCAGTGGATTACCCGGTCAATGGTTCATAGGTCCAGCACAACAAGTTATCGGCCCGATGTTCGCAGGCTATAAACCCGAAGACTCAGGTTTAGATATTGGTGACTCCGCAATCACAGAGACCTACGGTATTGGTGGATTTGCTATGGCAACCGCACCAGCTATCGTTGCATTAGTTGGTGGAACGGTAGAAGAAGCCGTTGATTTCTCTCGCCAAATGCGTGAAATCACGCTAGGCGAAAACCCAAATGTCACTATCCCATTATTGGGCTTTATGGGTATCCCTACAGCCATTGATATCACTAAAGTTTCTGCAAGCGGCATTCTACCTGTTATCAACACAGCGATTGCTCATAAAGATGCAGGTATTGGTATGATTGGAGCGGGTATTGTTCACCCTCCATTTGATTGCTTTGAAAAAGCGATGCTGTCCTACGCACAGAAATATGCTTAGTTTCCAATCATAAAAAAAGACGCCCAACTCCGGTTGGGCAATAAAAATAAAACGAGAACCCTGATTAATTTTATTTGAAAAACAGTGCTGTAACTCAAAATGTAGGGGCATACCCTAAATAATTTGAATTGCAGCTAGGCGGCAAGTAAATGAGTCCCTAGGAGCATACACAAGTATGTGACTAGGGTGAATGAACGCAGCCAACAACGCTGCGGTTCAAAGTATGACGGGTATGGGAGTATTTTATGAATATACTAAATATCAAATGGAAACGTGGGGACTTGGCAGCCTATTTTGGCTTAATGACCAATAACTTAACTAACCTACTTACCATGATGGGCCTATTAATTTTCGTTGTCGGCATCCCATCTGAAATTGTTTACGGCCGTATCGCCCCTGCCTTTGGTTTCGCTGTTTTACTTGCCAGTGTGAGCTATGCTTATTTTGGCCAGCAAATGATCAAGCAAACGGGGCGCAACGATGTTACCGCTTTGCCCTCAGGCCCGAGCGCCCCGTCGATTTTTACAGTCACTTTCTTAGTCATCATGCCAGTGTATCAAACGACACAAAATGCCGAATTTGCTATTCAAATCGCGCTGGTTTGGTGTTTCGTTGAGTCAATGATCTTGGTAGGCGGTTCTTTCTTAGGTGAAACTATCCGTAAGATGATCCCGCGTACCGTACTGTTATCCTGTTTGTCAGGGTTAGGATTGCTGTTACTGGCAATGAACCCAATGCTGCAAGCATTTGAAGCACCAACCGTTTCATTCATTGTGCTGTTATTGATCTTTATTAACTGGTTCGGTAAAAAACCTATCTTTGCCCGCATCCCAACGGGATTATTACTGCTTATCGCAGGTACAGTACTCGCATGGGCCTCGGGCCTACAAAGTGCAGAAGCAATCAAAGACTCAATGGCCTCTTTTGGCTTTAACCCACCGGGTATCCATATTGATAGTTTCTTCCAAGGCTTACCGCATGCGCTGCCATATTTGGCCTCCGCAGTTCCTTTGGGCTTAGCTAACTATATTTTTGACCTTGAAAATATTGAAAGTGCACACGCCGCAGGTGATGAATACAATACTCGTAAGGTTATGTTAGCTAATGGCTTATCATCTACAGTCGGTTGCTTTTTGGGTAATCCATTCCCAGTGACGGTTTACGTGGGCCACGCAGGCTGGAAAGCAATGGGGGCAAGTGTAGGTTATACATTAGCATCCGGTATCACCATGTTCATCGTACCATTATTTGGTATCGGTGCATTCATGCTCGCTATCATTCCAATGACAGCCATCGTCCCCATTTTGGTGTTCATCGGGGTGGTCACCGCCAACCAAGTGGTACGAGAAACACCGAAAATCGAAGTTCCCGTTATCTTTATTTGTTTGTTCCCGTGGATTGCTAACTGGGCACTAACAATGGTCAACAGCGTAATGAGCGCGGCGAGTACGTCTGCCAATGCCATCGGTATCGACACATTATTACACAAAGGCGTTTACTACCAAGGGCTTGTACATTTAGGCAATGGGGCACCGCTAGCAAGTATGCTATGGGGTTGTATCGCAATCTTCGCAATCTTAAATCAACCTTTACGCGGTGCAGTTGCCGCAGCCGCGGGCGCGATATTAGTGTTCTTCGGAATTATTCACTCCCCAGCGGTAGGAATTGCAACCGGTTCAACCTTGATGTTTGTTTACGCATACCTCATGATGGCGGCTTTATTCGTGCTCAAGCATTTTTTAGACAACCGTAAATCGGTAGAACAACAACAAGCTGAAAAATCTGAGGAACTCAGTAAGTCAGCGTAACCAAGCCAACCTTTATAGTAGGCGTACTTTGTACGCTTACTATTAGCTAACTCTCTGTATCAGGAAACATTAACAATGAAAGAACTCGTGGTTGTTGCCATCGGAGGCAACAGTATTATCAAAGATAACAACAGCCAGTCTATTGAAGCTCAAGAAAAAGCGGTTCAAGAAGTCGCACTGCATATTAGTGATATGCTGGAAGGCAATTACAACATTGTTTTGACTCATGGAAATGGCCCTCAGGTTGGATTAGATTTGCGCCGCGCAGAGATAGCACATGAGGCCGAAGGATTACCGTTAACCCCTCTTGCTAACTGTGTCGCTGATACCCAAGGTGGCATTGGTTACTTAGTTCAGCAAGCGCTTACTAACGTATTAGCAAAGCGTCACAATCGCCAAGCCATTACCGTGGTTACCCAAGTTGAAGTCGATAAAAATGACCCTAACTTCAGTGCACCGACTAAACCCATTGGGGCATTCTTTACTGAGCAACAAGCGAATGAATTAAAGCAAGTCAACCCCAGCTGGCATTTTGTTGAAGATTCAGGCCGTGGTTATCGCCGTGTGGTGGCTTCCCCTGAACCTAAGCGCGTCATTGAGTCAAAAGCCATCCGTACCTTAACAGAGCATAACTATGTGGTGGTTGCAGCCGGTGGCGGTGGTATTCCCGTCATTGATAATGGTAATGGCGGTTACCAAAGCGTTGATGCTGTAATTGATAAAGATCTCTCCACGACATTACTAGCAAAAGAATTAAACGCAGATATCTTGATTATCACTACAGGTGTTGAGAAAGTATGTATTCATTTCGGTAAGCCGGAACAACAAGCACTCGGTGAAACCTCCACAAGCGATATGCAGCGCTATATGGATGAAGGCCATTTCCCTGCGGGTAGCATGTTGCCGAAAATTGAAGCCAGCCTATCGTTTATTGCCAATGGCGGTAAGCGTGTGATCATCACGACCCCTGAAAAACTCCCTGAAGCCCTACGTGGTGAAACGGGGACTCATATCGTTCAAGAGTAAGAGGTATTTTCGACGTTCCACCATTCTAGAACAGTCGAATTTCTCGTTAATATATCAACGCGTTCCCAGATCGTAAAATCACGATCTGGGTGATTATCTACTGATCAAGAACAGGAAATTCGACTCTATATTGTGACTATAAGGAGTTTCTATGAAAGCGGAAGATACATCAGGCAGAAGAGAGTTCCTTTCCACCAGTGCAAAAGTGGCTGCCGCCTGTACTTTATTTGGCTCCGTATCTGGGCTTGCATCTGCTGAGAACCAAACCGTTGTTAAAACAGGTCAATCCAGTATTACAGATAACCACTATTATCTTGATGACGTGCTACTTGAAACTGGGTTTAATTACCGAGATTCCACTGTTATTAGCACACAAACTGCACGGCAAACGATCGAAATTAACGACGGTAAAATTGTCGCCATTTTACCGAATAAACAACATGCGAATAGCGCGCTAAATGCCTATAGTGCGCAGGGTAAACTCATGTTACCGGCATTTCGCGACATGCATATCCACCTCGATAAAACCTTCTATGGTGGCCCGTGGCAGGCTCCGCAGTCCCGTGAAGGTAAAACGGTCATGGATATGATAACGCTTGAACAAAAATTGTTACCGGAACTACAACCGTTTACCGAAGAAAGAGCCAATGCGCTGATCGCATTGATCCAATCCCACGGATCAACCATTGCTCGTAGCCACTGTAATATCGAACCTGTTTCTGGTTTAAAAAATTTAGAAACCCTACAAAAAGTCCTTGGCGACCACCAACAAGACCTTACCTGTGAAATCGTCGCGTTCCCCCAGCACGGGCTATTACTTTCAAAATCCGAAGGTTTGATGCGTGAAGCCATGCAAGCGGGCGCACATTACGTGGGGGGATTAGACCCGACCAATGTCGATGGTGCGATGGAAAAATCCCTTGATACCATGTTCCAAATTGCTCTCGATTATAATAAGGGCGTCGATATTCATTTACATGAAACTAGCCCCGCAGGCTTTGCCGCTATTGAATATATGATAAAAACGGTGGATGAAAACCGCAGTTTACGAGGCAAAGTCACCATCAGCCATGCTTTTGCATTAGCAACATTAAGCCCTGAACAAGCGGAAAAAACAGCGAAACAACTGGCTGAGCAACAAATCTCTATCGCCTCAACCGTTCCGATTGGTACATTGCATATGCCATTGAAGACACTCAATAAAAATGGTGTTTTTGTGATGACTGGAACTGATAGCGTGATCGACCACTGGTCCCCATTTGGCCTTGGCGATATGTTGGAAAAAGCCAACTTATACGCCCAACTATATACTCGCCCTGATGAGCGAGCGCTCTCCCGTTCGCTCGCGATTGCGACAGGAAACATTCTTCCACTGAATGAAAAAGGCCAGCAAGTTTGGCCAACAAAGGGCGATGATGCCAGTTTTGTGCTGGTTGACGCATCTTGTTCCGCAGAAGCCGTTGCGCGTATTTCACCACGCTATGCGACTTTTCATAAAGGAAAGCTTGCCCACGGTGTGATAGAAAAATCACTGAGTTAAGTTTCCGCGTAAGAAATAGCGCCTAATGGTGCTATTTCTTCGATATCAATTTGGGCGAGTATCCACTAATTGATTGAAAAATCAGATCTAACAGGCGCTGATTATCCACCGATTGTAATACGGTAATAGGCTCTATTGTTGGTGCTGGTATACCAATTCGCAGACGCAAAGCATCATAGTAAAAACTTTTGCCTCGCAGTGCCCCTTGTAGCTCTATCCCCACCTGCCTTCTTTCACAAGTGGCGATACTTTTATCCAGTAACCATGCCACAGTTAACACATCGTGAATCCAACACCCGGGTAGTTTTCTCGTAGCGCGTGAATAATCAATCCACGGGCGCATCGTGCTCAACAGAAATTGACTAAGTGGGGACTGTAATGAAGCAAACCTGTCAAGGTCACTGTGCACCATTTGCGTTTGCACAGTCACATCCATTGGGACTAATGTGATGTTCGCTCCACTACTCAATACCGCGTGAGCCGCTTCGGGATCAAGGCCAAAATTTGTGTCTTTCACATAACCAGGGACATTAAAAACAGCGCCCATAATGACAATTTGTGCCACATTTTGTGCCATCTCAGGGAACAATTGCAGTGCCATCGCGATATTGGTTAACGGGCCTATCGCAATGATCGTTATTTTTTTGGGGTTCTGGCAAACTAACTCTCCAATACGCAGTGCTGCTTCTGGCATGGATTTAGGCAAACTCGGTACTGACGGAAGACCATGCCACAAGTGCGTAAGTTGCGCGCGCTCTGCACCATTATCGAGCAAATCTCGCCACGGCGCGCTAGTCTCAACCAAAGCGGATGATGCCCCCCGATACACAGGGATATTTTCCCCCAAAGAATTAACTAAATGACTCGCGACATTGAACCCAATTTCACTAGGCGTATTCCCTGAAACCGTGGTAATCATATCAAGCTGAACCTCAGACGCTGCGATGGCAAGCGCAAGTGCCAGCCCATCATCAACATTGGCGCCCGCAACCCCATTACCAGGATCGCAATCTATAATTAAACGCATACATTTCCCTGAAACAATCAATAATCAGCACCCGCATGAGTGCCCGATTTGTAACTCAAATTCCACTTCACAAATGGCTTCTTTAGATGGCCAATTTTGTAAGATTTGTATCGCTTTTTGCGCTATTTTATCAACAGGCTGGCGAACAGTTGTGAGAGTTGGAACGGTATATTCTGATTGCACGGTACCGTTGAAACACACTAAAGCGATATCTTCTGGTACGCGCATTTTTAATTCTGATAAGGCTTTTAAACAGCCAAAAGCTTGTAATTCATTCGTGGCAAAAATGGCATCGGGGAACCCCTCTTCGCGCATCTGATAGAGGGCTTGATAGCCCCAATCACGGGTATATTCCCCTGATAAAATCCATTTTTGCTGTACCGCTAAACCCGCCTCTGTGAGTGCAGCTTTCCAACCATTCAATCTATCTTGGGTATTAAGCATTTCATTCGGGCCACAAATGATGCCTATCTTTTTGTAGCCATGCCCAATAAGATGACGCGTAATTTTATACGCCGCCAGCTTCTCATTCACTTGAATGGTACTGACCCCCCTTGCAGCCTCAACCCTATCAAGCATCACACAAGGCGTACCAGATGACTGGATCAAATCAATGTAAGGATGCCTATCTACACTGATATAAATTAGCCCTTCCACCTGCCTTAACAGCAGGTTGTTAATCAGTTCTTTTTCGCGAACCCGAGAATCCCCTGCATCCCCTAACAACAGAACATGTCCATATTTAAAAGCTTCACGCTGCAATGCATGGGCAATAGAAGCTAAAAAGGGGTTAGAAATATCGGGGATCACCAGTCCGTAGGTTTGCGTACTGCCTGACGCAAGCGCTTTCGCAATACCATTGGGGCGATATCCCGTTTTGACGATTGCGGCTAATACCTTTTCTCTTGTCGCTTCAGCAACGGGACGAGGACCGTTGTTAATCACATAGCTGACGACCGCAACCGAGGTTCCGGCTTCGCGGGCAACATCTACCCGCGTCACTTTACGAAGGTTAGAATCAGACACTCAGCAATTCCTTTTTCAAATATTACTTTGCCAAAGAATAACAGCCACTCTGATTTTTATATACAACCATATACTCTTATATCGCATCTTCTGGGAGATTCAGATCTCGACCTCGAGTTTCTGGTGCAAAGAATGTAGTGATTAAACCAATGCATGCCATCCCGATAAAGTAGACAGCAATTGGCCACCAATGCCCTGTCCAAGACAGCAATGCAGACGCCACTAATGGCGCCGTACCACCAGATAGAATAGAACCGAGTTCTTTAGCGAAAGCCATTTTAGTGTAGCGATTACGTACGCCAAATAACTCCACACCCCAAGCGGCTTGTACCCCGAAAATCCCCAGTGATGCTAACCCCATTCCAACCACAATTGTCGGAATAACAACTATCGGTTCACGGGAGTCTAATAACATGAACGCCGGTACGGCATACAGCATTAATAAAAAACAGAACCAACGGTAGATAATACGACGGCCAAATCGGTCGGATAGCCAACCCGCAAATGGAATAATGGCAAAACCTAAAATTGATGCTATCAAAACTGCCGTTGTTGGGACGGATTTATCCACCAGCAATATCTTCGTCACATAGCCGATGATAAAACCTTGAGCAAGATAAGATGGCCCATTTTCGCCGATACGTAACCCTACCATTGTCCAAAATGCCCGTGTTTTTTGCCAAAATGAACGGTTATCGACAGGATGAGCCACTGCATCGGATTCCAATGCTAGGCGACGCTCTTCCGCCAACTGTGCTTTTTGGCGTTCAAAAACTGGTGTCTCGCGCATATGTTGACGAATAAATAACGCCGCCAATGCAATCAAAATGCTGCCAAGGAAAGGAATTCGCCATCCCCATGACATCAGGCTTTCTTTGTCCATTTGTAACACTATCAGCCAAATCATTGAGGCGAGTAATGTTCCACTGTTGGAGCCTAGCGCAATTATCGAAGAAACCAAGCCTCGGCGTTTAACTGGCGCATATTCACCCAACATCACCGTACCACCAGATAACTCAGCCCCCGCACCTAGCCCTTGAGCAAATCGCAAGATGACCAAACAGACTGGGGCCCAAACCCCAATTTGGGCATGACTGGGTATCGCACCAATTAAGGTAGTCGATAGCCCCATCAATGCAATCGTGATCACCATGACCATTTTTCGGCCATGTTTATCACCTAACCAGCCAAAAAATAATGCGCCTATTGGGCGGGCAATGAACCCAACTGAATAGGCTGCAAAACTGGAGAGTAGCGCCATAATAGGTGTTGCATCTGGGAAGAAAACATCACCGAAAATAATACCTGCCGCTAAACCATAGAGAGCAAAATCCGCATATTCCATGGTTGTGCCTAACCAACAAGAAAAAATCGCTCGCCGAAAATCCTTCTTTCCTTCCGGCGTGCTCAACCGCTCTTGTGCGGCTTGTTGGCTTGCCTCGGCATTTAATTGTGTTGCCATAGTGATAAACCCTTGGTGTTGGCGCGAAGCCTATTAATCAAAAAATCTAACTGGCGTTTTTATTTACTTAAAGGATAATCTACGCGCGTAGATTTAAGCAAATGAGGGTATACTATTTTGTGAGCATTATCACTTGATGACAGTAATATGAATTTTATATGACGGAAAAAAAGATAAAAAGCCACTCGTTAAATACCCAGTGGCTTTTAATTTTTATTTAATCTTTGAAAGATAATCGACAATATCACGTAGATAACGCCATTTCATCCACACTTCATCGCGAATTCCTTGCCCTGTATATTGCTCAATCGCAGTAATTAACTCCAGCATTTCCAGTGAATCAATATGTACATCTGCTATTAGCGCAGAGTTTATGGTATAGCTATCAGTGATCCCTGAATAAGTCCGTATTTGCTGGATTTGCTCAGACAACCATGACCAGTGAATATCCTTTGCCATTGAGTCCCTCACTGGCTTGTTGCGCTTGTTGTATAAGCATCTTTCTTGCTTTGATCACGCGTCAATGCCCCTCGTTCCGTTAACGTTACCGGAACATCACTCTTCGACAAATAAGAGGCTGTATTCACAACTGTTTTTGTCGCTTCACGTACACCACGGTAAATGTCTTTATCCGATTGATGACGCGTTAATGCTCCTTCCGCTGATAATGTGACTTTGGCAGGTACTTCACCATTCTTTAAGTAACTACCTAAAACATAACCATTTTTTGGTAACAATTGCTGTATGGCGGCTTGCTTGGCAGATTGGTTCTTTGGAGATACTTTTGCCGTCGCTACTTGAGCGCCATCTAATTGAACGCCATCTAATATAGTAACAATAGAGCCTTTGCTCTGATAAGTTGAGTTATCTTGCTCTAGTAATTTGTCGTCCACTCCTGACTCTTTTATTGGTTGGCTTAATGTAGCGCGCGGCAAATTCACGATAGATTGATTTTTGCCCACCAGTAATTTGTAGCCTACTTCTGGATCTTCACTTTGCTTAGTCGGTTTAGACTCTTCTGGTGATGTTTCACCCACCTTCGCATCTTGACGACTTATTTTAGTAACGTTTTCACTTAGTGGAGAACTAAAATAATAGTTATTCGTTGTATTGTAACTACCTGATATATGGTTGTATGGAAAATTAGCGGCTTGAGGTAAGACTGTTGCGCCATCAGGCTCATCCGCAGTTTGTAAAGGTGGAATGTCTAAGCTAGAGGGTGAAGAACGCTCTTGCCAATCCACTGTTGTTTTTAATGTCTTAACAATTTCTAAGCTTCCTTCCAATATGTTGAACATACTGTGTATATAATAGGCTTTATCAACAGATTCGGTATTTCCCTCCCTCTGATAAGAGTGATGAAAAACCGAGATTTCGGCTTGTTTTTGTTTATTCTTCTCAGAGAGTAAACAATCATCTATAGAAAGCTGTTCTATCGTATTTAGTAATAAGTGCGGTTTTAAAATATTTTCAAATTCGGGTTTAATGTACGTCTCTTTAAACCTCTCTCTCATAATTGAAAAACTGTCACCGTTAATACCAAATAAACAATCTTGAATTTTTTTTTCTAATTGTTCCACCGAATTTTTCAGAATTGATTTATAATCAACATGCTTTTTTTGGTTAAAATCTTGAACCGCTCGAACTACTTTTGCAGCTGATTCTAATACCCCATCCCCGATTTCATGAGGCTTTAGTAGCGTTAAAATAATCAAGCTACTTTCCGGGCGGTAATTCATGCCTTGTTGTTCTTTATTCGCCATTCCATCGAAGTTTAATGCTTTTGTAACCATATCAACTGTAACATCAGGTTTTAAAAGCGCTGCAATTTTACTCGCCTGTTTTTGATTATTAAATTCATGTAAATCCTTTTTATTCAGGAATGGGGTGACAATGTTCTCTTTTTTTTCTGGGTTCGACGGTAATTGCTCTGTAATACCTGTAGAATGAAGCGAAGAAATTTGAGATGATATGGATAAATCTTTATTTATAGCGTTATTATCAAATATCATCTTTGGTATTTGAGCTGATGAAGTAGAGTTAACACTAGTAGACATAAGGCTTCCTCACAATAAATTATGAATATAAATTAACTAGCTTTATGATTCTATAAATTACATATTAACTAGAGAGTTATTATTCTGATTTAAATCTTTAATTAATTGAATTAACAATTGAACTAATGTTTCAAAATGACTGTTATCTTGACGAAAAGTTTCTAATAACCTAGATACACTGTTATTAATCGTATTCTTCTGGCTATCTATCGCGGTTTGTAAACTTTGAAACTCTTGCGCCATAATATCGCTTCCCCCCCATTTCGCATTACTTCTCGCAACTGATGAGTAGATTTCTTTAAGAGGTTTAAAGTCTGGAAAGATACAAATCTTGTCTCCCATTACTTTCACTTCAAATCCTTGTGCGGATAATTTTTTATCCCAGAATTCAAATTTGTCTTTGGCGTATTTCATAGAATATAATGCATTGCTTTCTTTATATTCCGCAGTGTAATTACCAAAATAACTACTCGCATTACTTGAATATTTTTTCCCTGAATATTTAGAAATGACATTATCAAATTCAATGAGGTAATCTTCCGGTTTAAAATATATTTTACCATCCTTTCCGGACGATACATATTTGCTAATACTCCCTATAGCAGTATTCATTGCTTGCATATATTCCGTTGCTTTTTTTATGACTTCACCATACTGCTTTTGATATCCTGAATGAATATTCTCAATAAGTTCTTTTGTTCCTTCAATATGTGAACGTCCATCTTCATATCTAGCTTTTATAGCACTTCTTTTAGTTCGTGAATTTTTAACTAAATCATTAGCATAGTTTAGCTTGCGAGCCATCGCTCGCATTTGCATTTTATCTAAATCACGATCTTCAGTACCTTCACTAAAGCTTGCAGAGTTAAAGAAAAGCCCTCGATCTTTAGCAAGCTGAATTCCTTGCTCATAAAGGTCTGTTAATATGTCAATATCAACATTATTTTCAACCAAAGCATGATCATTTTCTAACGTCTTTCCCACTATGTTCGCAGGTATCACATTGACATAATTTCTCTGTGAGACTATTTCCATCACTATCCCCTTACAACACTTTGGAAAGTCCTTAACTGGCCTTCACGAATTTCACGCAAGTGTTCATGCATCTGCTTGACCAAATCTTTATCTTTGTCAATCTGTTTATCTTTGTCGCCAGAAACCGTGCGTGCAATATCCGCCGCAGATTGCTGCTGCATCTTATTGGCCTCTTCTTCTTTGACATTAATTTGATTAGCTGAGGTCGCCATTTGACCTGCGTTATCTGCTAAGCGGGCACCTTGTTCTGCAATACTACTTTTTGTTCGCTCATTGTTCATGATTTGATCATGCTTTTGATATTCGACTTGGCTAAGCTTATTAGTACGCTGAGCAGCTTCTGCTGTACGTTGGCTTGCCGTAGCCTGCTGAGAAGCGCTAGGACTATCAATCATCTCTATCGCTTGGCCATCTTTACCTTTTAAAACCAATGAATTACTTTTTGCTAATGGGTTGCTACTTTTGTTTAATTCGTTCAAACGATCCGCTATTGCACTATTTTGATTAGCTTTGACTAAGTTATTTTTAATTGACTGATTCTGAGTGCGAAGTGATTTTAATTGGAACCCAGCCCCCGCCATGCTAATAGCCATAGAAGTACAAAAACCAGCTAATGCGCCGATCATCATTTCTTTACCTTCTTTAATGGTAGACTCTGCCGCCGCTTCGACCATTTTGGCATTAAGCATTAAAAAGTCTGCACTAATTTTACGGTCTGAAATATTCACTTCACTCAGTACTTTGCGGATAATCTTAGCCAGTTCAAGCAAAATATCACTACTCACAATGCCAACAAATTGGCTAGATTTCACCTCATTAACTGATTTGACCTCGTTAGCTCCCTCTGTAACCATAACTTGATTATTGAGTGCCTCTTTATAAATAGCGCCTACAATCTGTGGTAATTGTTTAATTTCAGCGATATCTAATGGTGTTGCGTGTTGAAAAACTTTCTCAAAAATAGCTTTACTTTCATCAAAAACTGGCACAGGAATTGCCTGATTTGATAAAGCGAATTGCCCGAGTACACTCAATAATTGCTTATCGTCAACCTCTTCAGCCGGCAACTTCAAGCTCGGTTTTTCAGTGTTAAATTCAACATCAACCAAAGAAACATTCTGTAAACTGATTTCTTTACAGCCCTCAATAGTCGATAGCGTCTTTCCCTCTTGCATGGTTTGTAGCTGTGTTAAAGCAAAATTATTGATGATGCTTGTCGGTGATTTAGCGTTTATAATATCCATTTGTTTTTCCTTAAGTTTTATGCAAATCGAGCCGTTTTTAACATATCGACTTTGTTATCGCCAGATTGTTTTAGGGACGTCATCATCCCCGTGAACATTTCATCAAATTGCTCATTATTTTTTGACATGGCTTTAATAAGTGCATTAAGTAGTTCGGTTAACGACTGAATGGCTTCATTATTTAACATCATCCCTGCTAACATCTCTTTCATATCACGAATATATGCTGCTGCACTCAAACGAAGGCCGCCGGTTGTTGCTGCATTCGCGACAGTTAGCCCTGCCCCTGCAGTTTTCATCCCCACATCAACTCGCGCCATCGTCGCACTCTGGCTTTTAACACCGTTAGTCAGCTTTTCACTCGATGAAACGGCCTCTGATACATCATCCATTTTGTTGGTTGCTTGACTAAGTGACTTAGAAACACCTTTTACATCATCAAATTTATCCGCTAACTTAGTAAACTTGGTTAACTTCACCATGCTATCTGCACTATCTGCCACAGAATCACTCACTTTCACCATTTGCCCGCCGAGTGAAATAAAGTCTGAGGATTTATCCACCTTGGCCGCAACCTGATTAAAACCTTTCGCGATATCGCTTACATCATCAAATTTATCCGCTAACTTAGTAAACTTGGTTAGCTTCACCATGCTATCTGCACTATCTGCCACAGAATCACTCACTTTCACCATTTGCCCGCCGAGTGAAACAAACTCCGAGGATTTATCCACCTTGGTCGCAACCTGATTAAAACCTTTTATGGCATTACTTGCGTCATCAAATTTATCCGATAGTTTAGCTAACTGTGATAGTTTCCCCATACTATCTGCACTTTCAGCCGCAGAATCCGTCACTTTCGCCGTTTTAGTCGCAATATTACCTAATGCATTGGTTAAACTTTTTGGCATCGCTTTAATCGTATTTTTGAGTAACGAACCCACATTCTTAAGTAGCAATTGAGCCGCATTTTTTACCGTGCCCACCAAGTTTTTAATCATCGACCCCATAGAAAGTAATGAAACGGCTAAAAAAGCGATGGCAGCGACAATCATGCCAACAATGCTGCCAATCTGTTTCGCTTTATCTTCATCCACACCAAAACTAATCAGCATATCGGTCACGACAGAAGAAATTTCGTTCGCTAACATTTGCATTAAACTTCCATGCCCCGTTTCCTCTAACACAATATCAGCCACTGACATGGCAATACCGATTGCGGCAATAGCGAGGGTTAATGGTGCTGCTGTCCCAAAAGATGCCACAGTAGCAATCACTGAAACGGCAAGTAGGACATAACTAAAAATTTTGCTGGCACATGATGCCGCTTTATTAGACTCAGCGGCTTTGCGTTCTGATTCAGCCGCTTCCTTGGCTTTTTTATCTGAGTCTTTACGAGAGGCTTCGTTAATCTTTAGCATCACCTCTTCTTGCTCTTTCATATTGCGAATGGAATCTTCACCCATCGCTTTTTTAAGCTGTGCCGTTAGCATTGTTAAAATGGCTAAGGTGTTCTCCCATTTTTCGCCATCAACCTCTGTTCTACGTGGCGCCGCCTCAATAAAGCTATTTAAATTATCACTATCAGCTTTAGCCACTTTCGCTTGCTCAACGGCCAAATCAGACGTTTTCAGTATTTCTGTATTTAATAACGAAATTTGCTGGTTAACATTTGCAGCCTGATGACTGATTGTTTGTTTATCGGATAATAGCGTCTTATTTTCGGTGGTTAATTGGTCTAACTGCGAAGTTAAAATTTTCTTTGTTTCCAGTAACTTATTCTCCGTATCCTGATCTTCTGGGTCTATTGCCGGAGACGGTACCAGAGTCATTAGGTCATCAACTTCTTTTAATTTTGCATGGACAGACTGTTGTTGCGCTTCATTTTGTTCAATCGGTTTTTGAAATGCGTCCAATTGCTGATTCAACGCATCAAACTTTGCTCGCAGTACGGCATCTTCATCTTGTTGTGAGGCTAATTTATCCTTAATCCCTCCCAGTTTTTCTGTGTTTTTCTTAAATACATCTAAAAGAGTATTACCTTGGTTACGCAATGACTCAGATTCCATATTGAGTAGCTGTAAACGGTTACTCAGTTCGCCAATATTCCCTTCATGCAATAATTGACGTATTGTAGAAAACGTTTCTACCAACACCGCATTTGCATTAAATGCCTTTTCACCTTGGGCTGTTTTTGCCCTTAACGGCATCGCTTTAGGCCTATTCAACATAGGTGAGCTCTTGGCTTGAGCTTGCTTCATTTGCTCTGTTGACGTTAGCTCTCCACAAGCCTCTTCTAACGCTAGAATCGACTTTGCAACATCTTCACTCAATGCTAATGGATTACCCGCTTGTAAAAAGGTATGAATATTCTTTATACGCTCATGATTTTCAATTTTCGAACTGGTTGAAATGTCGACCATATTTATATCTCTTTAAGTGTTCATGGATTCTGAAGGATCAATATTTCTCTTTAATACATTTAAATAGGCTTGTGATTTTTTCTGTAAGTCCGCATCAGCGCTACTTTCTAAAACACTTTCAAAACAGTGCAGCGCCGCACTACTTTTTTTCATCATTAAGTTACATTGCCCTGCATGAAACAAAGGTCTGTAGTCATTTTTTGCCAGCACAAATGCCAAAGCATAGAGCTCTGTTGCTTTGTCATAGCGCTTAGTTAATTGGTAAACGGCCGCAAGCCCCATAACATAATCAGTATTATAAAAATCATAAATGCTTAAAAAACGAAAAAAAGTTTCTGCTTCTTTCAATTTTCCTTGTTGATAAAACTCATAAGCATACGAATAAATACCATCCATTGTACTTTGTGGAATACCATGAATATCTTTATAAGTTGCACCATCCATGAGTGCGGTAGTGATATTTCCGATCAATTCTTCCATATCAATATTTTGTATTTCATTTTGTTGATTATCATTCATATATTTACCTTTGTATTAATATTTAATATATGACCCAAGCTTCTACTCGAATCATAATTAATCAATTTTTCTGTGGCTTTAAAAAAACGATTTATTCTATTAATTATTATTTTTTATTTAAAAAACATTATAAGTAAACACGTTATTTTCTGACTAGTTTTTCCAATGCTTCATCAACATCAATCCCCATCTGGACTAATTCAACTCGAATTAACCAGGATATAATTTGCATAATTTCTTCTAACCCAGCGTCATCAATAAAACTGTCTTTTTTATAACGTCGCCAAATCTTTCGTGCTAATGGAATATCACGTATAACTGGAACGCCCTGTTTTTCAGCATATTTAATAATAGCTTTCGCCTGTGACCCTCTACTTTTAGAAAATAAAAAAGGCAATGGTGCAATATCTGAATCGTAATAAATTAACATTGCAATATGTGTAGGATTTGCCATTACAAATGTAGAATTACGAACGTTTGATTTAACTTCTTCTGATAAGAGTTCCTGATGTAAACTTCTACGTGCACTCTTAATATGTGGGTCGCCTTCATTGTCTTTATGTTCTTTCTTTACCTCCTGTTTTTCCATCTTTAAGTTTTTAATAAATAGGAAAAATTCAGTAATCATATCTACAATGATAATAAGCAATGCAACGGCTAAAAACACAATAATAAACGTAGTTGATAAATTAGCCCATTGTCGGATCATACCCTCAGTAGTAGTACGATAAAGCATGAAAATATCGTGTCGCCAGAGATAGAAAAAAGCCAATGCAGAGATAACAAAGACCAGTAGGTATAATATGGCTTTGATGAGCTCCTTTAACGAATTTAAAGAAAAAATCTTTTTAAATCCCGCAATGGGATTTAATTTTGTAAAATCTAATTTTATTGCTTCTGTAGCTAGCCTGAACCGACTTTGTAATAATGAAATCATCGTTCCTGCTAGAAAGCAGGCTAATAAAATGGGTAACAAAATACCAATAAAAACAATGAAAAACTCCCACAGTAATGTATCAATATTTATACTTTCTGGATTCAGTAATATTTTTTTCGTTAAAAATGCCAAGTCAGAAAAACTTGTCATACCATCAAAGATAAAAGCACTAACCACCAATACAATTGCTGCAACTGAATCTTTACTTTTATAACTCTGTCCTTTTTTTGCAGAGTCTTTTATTTTTTTATCGGTAGGCTTTTCTGTTTTTTCTGCCATAATACCCCGACTAAATATCGTTAATTAGAAATGAAAACTTCATTTAATGGTAATAATGAGACCATATTCATTAATATATCTGGCACTTCATTTTGGAAATAAAGTAAAAAAACAATAAATGCAATTATTGATTTTATTGCCAATGATAATGAAAATGCGTTCAACTGTGGGCAAAAACGGGAATATAACCCAAGAGCCACTTCGGTAATAAATAAGGTGACGATTATCGGAGCAGCTAAGATCACCCCCTTGAGTACCATATTATTCAACCATTCACCTAGCGATAAGCTATTAAAAGAGGAAAAACCTTGCCCCAGTGGTAATAAATGGTAACTCTGTGCAAATATAGCAGAAAGTTGGTACATTCCCCCTTGTGCTAAAAATACCATGCACACAATATAGCTCAAGAATACTGCTAACTCTGAAGCTTCGGTCCCACTTGCAGGGTCAATAATGCTACTAATCGTTTCACCTCGTTGGGTATCAATCAATTCGCCAATAACATTAGCGACCATAAAAGGTAGGCCTAGGATAAAAGCTAACGTTAAACCCACGACGATTTCAAATAAAAAGACTTCAACTAATCCTGTTTGTTCCCATTGAAGATCTGCCCCCGCAAAAAAAGGCCATAATCCCAAAGCAATATAAATTACGACACAATTCTTTATAATCCCGCCATTTAGTAGTTTATTGCTAAAAAAAGGTAAGAAAAACATGACGGGGGCAATTCTTAACCAAGCTAGTACTAATTTCATTAATCCTTGCTGGAACAAAAAAAATAAATAGGATGCTAGCGAAACTAACTCTTGGCCCATTAAAATAGCCCTACCGCGGGAATAGCCATATGGATCGCCTCTGTGGCGTAATTCATCAATTTATCGGCTAGCCAACCTGAGATCATAAATAGTGAACCAAATACTGCCAATAATTTAATACCAAAAGGTAATGTTTGCTCTTGAAGCTGAGTCACTGTTTGTATCAATCCCACCAATAACCCCACCACTGTCGCAACAATAACTGGGATCGCAGATAATATTACAATTAATAACATTGCCTTATTACTAACATACACGATTTCATCCATATCAATATTCCATGTCAGTGTTGGGCTAATTCAACATATTGCATTACCAACCCTTTAGAAATTAATGTCCATCCATCAATAGCAACGAATAAAATTAATTTTACTGGGATAGAAATTGTCACTGGGCTCATCATCATCATGCCAAGGGCGAGCAAAATACTGGAGATGACTAAATCAATCACCACAAAAGGCAAATAAATATAAAAACCGATTTCAAATGCAGATTTAATTTCACTTAGCGCATATGCAGGTAACAAGGAAAATAAAGTT
The DNA here is from genome assembly GCF_050487165.1 of Providencia sp. Me31A. Lineage (NCBI taxonomy): Bacteria > Pseudomonadati > Pseudomonadota > Gammaproteobacteria > Enterobacterales > Morganellaceae > Providencia > Providencia sp. Me31A. The sequence goes on along the minus strand of NZ_JBKQGZ010000019.1, from coordinate 21,845 downwards.
GGTGAAGCATCTTCCTCATAAATTTCTTCTTCGCTACGCCCCTGCTGTATAGACTCGAAAAAAGTGACTAACTGTGGGTCTGAATATTTCTGTAAATAACTTTTATAGCGACCGAGCCCATCATCAACAAAGTGCTCAATAGACTCCACATTGCCAAAATCAACACTTTCTTGACGCATATAATTGTTCACATCTTGCAATACTGGCATCATAACAAAAATAGATAATAATAAAGCTATTGCATTTAATACCATCGTTGATGGTACTTGTTGTACACCTATTGCATTACGCACCATAACTAAAACAATAGATATTTTTAAATAACAGGTACCTGCTGCAATAATAAAAGGTAATAGTGTTGAAAATGCAATAAGTGCTAATAATGGTATTTCTTGTGGAACCGTTGGCATCACTATACCCTTTTATCACCAAGACTAATTATGCGGGTAATTTCTAAGCCTAATTCACTTTCATCACCTAAATAGATCAACTCTCCTTCAGCTACTAATTGCTTATTGGCATATACTTTCACTTCACGTTCTTTATTTTCACCAATGGAAAACACTGAGCCTCGTTTTATATGAGCCAGCTCTATAACTGGAATATCACTATGACCCAGTACAAACGTTAATTTAATACTCATATCTGCTACATCAAATGGACGTTCAATTTCATCTTGATAATCTTCCACCAATTGATTTTTTTCACCGTCTTCTGGAGACAATATTTCCTCAATCATAAATAAGCCTTCTTCTTGTTTTTGAAACTGTGCAAATACTCGCCCAGCCACTGACATATGTAGCTGTAATTGTTGAATACAAAGCGCATCACCTAACGCTAATGTGCGTAATAATGACAAACGAATATGGCTATATCCTAAAACCCAATCTGCCGATACCATGATATTAGTCATGCCGTTATCAGCGGGTTCACGCACCGTTAGACCATCAAAAGGAGTGCGCAGCAGCACCTCGCCGAGATGGGGGTCTTTTGCCGCTAACCTAAACCCTTGAGCATCATTGCTATCAATAATTTCTACCGATGAACATATAAATTGCCCCTCAAAAAAATACTGTTGCTTGTTCTCAAACATAAAAAGATTGCACAGCATATCAACACTCAAACTCCCCCATGCGTAATGAGCCAGTTCAGGCCAACGATGCTGACACCATTTTTCAAGGTGAACCAATACGTTCACTCGCTGCAATTCATTCTGTATATGCATACTAAAATAACGCTGCTCTGAGTGAGTAAAGGAGTTCACCGCATCAACTTCATACTGTTGCTGCCAAATTTTTAGTTGCCTTTCTTGTGGACCAACTCGTCGAATTTTCAACATACTTAATCTTCTTCTTGCTGATGCTGTTCCTGCTGCTGTCTATGTTGCTGACCGTGTTCTTGGTCTTGGCGAAAATAAATATTCTTTTCACCGCTGAGTAAATGTTTATTCTCCAGCAAGGTTTGCTGCACTTCACGGCTCTGCGTTGTGGCAATAAACTCTGTTTTTGTCGCCAATTCAAAGGTCACAGACGGTGTGTTTTTCCATTGATGAAAGGTGTAGGTTAACGTTCGAGGCAAAGTCTCTTTAATGTGAAAATCGTCAGTTGCAGCGCGGACGGCTATCCACTTACCAACCTGAGAAGCCACTGAGGATGATTCACTTGTTGCTAATGTTTGAGCTAGTGTTTGTGCTCCTATTTCCTTAGGAGCTGAACTACTTCGAGATATACTAGCGATATCAATATCTTCATTCTCTTGTAAAACGGGGGGCTTTTTCTCACTTTTCGTCAGATTTTGTCTAACCCTTTCCTGTGTTATTACAGAGCCCAGTGTCGCTGTAATATCGTGCCCTGTCGCTGCTGCCATTGGGGAGGATTTACTATTAGTCTCCAAGACTTCCGCGATAATTTCAGGTTGTACATTTACGCAAGTCCCTTGGCCTACAGCGATGAGATTTGAATGTTCAATAACTTGCTTACTTTCTTGCATACCCGTTGTTAATCGTTTAATAACGCTAGGAGGTAATGTTGCTCTGTCCACTTGATGGTATTTATTCTCCAAGACCGCTAGTGGCTTGTTCGCAAAAAAATCACCTTTCGATGCTGGTTTCAACAACAATGGATTAACTATTGTTTGATTATCAATCTGACCAATAATAGGGAGTTCAAGTGAATTCCCCTCCTCTTTTACCGATGACATCAATAAGCGCTTAGGCTTGTGAACAATATTGTTATTTGGCACTTGTGGGGTGCCACTCATATTGAGTAAAGGAACTTCATCATTGAACAATTCATAATCCCTTGATTGTTCATGTTGATCACAGAGTTCTATTTCATCACCTAGCTCCAATAGCGTTTCAATTTGAGTCTCAGGCTCCATAACATCTTGAAAAGAAATCGCTGTGGTGTTCCATGAAGGCGTTTGCAATATAGGCAACATCAATTCAGTAAAACAGAAGGGTTTAGGCTCATCTGTTGCCCCCATGAATATCCACTTACCTTCTGATTTAACCTCTATATTTCGTTCAAAAATATCAGCGAGTTTTTTAGCAACCTCCTGATAAAAAGGTATATTTTTATTAGTCGTCATCTGCCGGCTATTGTACTGTCTTGACGATTCACCTCCTATTGGTAACTCAATGGCACCACTTATTGTTTTTTCATTGGAAAAAGATTTAATTGCGGACATGAACAAATAGCTCCTCTATTTCATGTTGCTGCTGATACTCTAATTTTAAGCACCGTTTTGCTCGCTGCTGTTTGAGATATTTTTGGAATTTTTCACACTTTTTATGTAATACAATCACTTGAGTTTTCATCTGTTCAGCTAACTGCTGGCATTTTTCAATTTGGGTCGACATGCTATCGATTTGATATTCAAATTGCGCAATCTCAGCCAATACCGCCGCTTTCAAACGCTGCCGTTCCCAAAACTCAACGGGTTTTAATTCTTGTGATTTTTCATATAAGACAACCTGCTCTACTAAAATGTGAATACGCTCTTTTATACTCAGCGATTTTTGTTGTAGCTCATAAATAACAGTATTAAGCCTCCCTAGCTCTTGGCGAGTTTTATCTAAACGGCGCTCAATTAGCAGCAATAAGTTCTGTACACTCATATCGTTAGCTGGTTGAGTCGGTTTAACATATTTTCAAAGTCACTCGGCTCCTCCATGCCTTGTTTTAGAAACTGTTCAATTTCAGCTTGTTTGCTTAACACGCTATCGTTATGACTATTTTCACCTTCTTTGTACTCACCTAAATCCAAGTACAGTTGTAGCTGTTGTAGCGTGTCGAGCATTTCACGCACCTTAACGGCAGCTTTCATCTGCGCTGGAGATGTCACTTTTGAGAAAACACGGCTAATACTTTGCAAGATATCAATCGCAGGGTAATGTCCACGCCCCGCCAATTTGTGGCTAAGATAGATGTGGCCATCGAGAATAGAACGAATTTCATCACCAATCGGGTCGACTTCATCTTCACTTTCCAACAGAACTGTATAAAAAGCGGTGATAGCACCGTGCTTCACACGACCTGGACGTTCTAATAACATAGGGAGTTGTTCAAAAACAGAGGCGGGATAGCCTCGCCTTGCAGGTAGCTCACCTGTCGCTAATGCCACATCCCGTAATGCCCTTGCATAACGTGTCATTGAGTCGACATATAACAAAACATTACGGCCAAGATCGCGATAATACTCAGCAATTGTTGTGGCTAATAAGGCTGCATTGCAGCGCTCAACTGGTGGGCTATCCGATGTGGCATACACCAAAATAGTCTGAGCTGCATGAGGTGAATTTTTTAACTCCTCAATAAATTCAATAACCTCCCGACCACGTTCTCCAATTAAAGCCACAATATGAATGTCAGCCTGAGCATGATTAATAATCATATTCATCAGTGACGTTTTTCCGCTGCCCGCCGCGGCAAAAATCCCAATACGTTGCCCTAAACCACAGGTTAGTAACCCATCAATAGCACGAACCCCCGTAACTAAAGGTTTATTGATAGGTCGCCTTTTCGTTACATTAATTGGTGGATTATCAATCCGTTGTAATCGATGATGAAGCCCTGTTTCCTCGCCTGAGCTTTCCACTAATTGACCAACTTGCTCACCTGATGCATCAAAGATTTTCCCTGCCAAAGACTCACTGACAGGAAATACAAAAGGATAACCGCTAGGGCGTATTACAATTTCGCGTGTTAAACCTTGTACTCGGCCAATTACGCTCAATACCGTCAAGCCTTCTTTAAAACCCACCACTTGTGCTTTAGCCATGATCTCTGGCTGTGAAATAGAGCGTTCAATAAAACAGATTTCACCAATAAAGACCCCTTGCAAAGGGGCCTCAATCACACAACCATGAATACGCACTGGGTGCGCACAAATATCAAAAATTTTCATCATTTATAAGGATAATTTAGGCTGAAAGTTGGGCACGCAATTTATTCGCGCACTCAAAAAACTCATCGAAACTGTCTGAAAACAATGAAATTTCATTCAAGGCAGGTTCTTTTAAGACCGCAGACAAAATAAAAATATCATCAATCAGATTTAACGCTGGTTGACCCGGTTGAAAATTACGTGGTTGATATTCAATTATCGACTTTAACAATAAGCTACTTACCGAGTCTAAACGACTATAATTACATGGCATTAAGCTACACCAAATAATAATATCATCCGAAGAAAGATCGATATTAATAGCAGGCGAGTCATTCATCTCTAATTGGATATTAGAATGGCAGTCTAAATGTGGATTAATTAAATCGTCACGACCCTCTGCATTTAAATATTCATTCAATGACTCTATAAAACGATATTTCATATTTTACTCCCTACACATTAGATTGTTTTAATGATATTCACTTTCACGGTTTCTGAAACTTCATTAAAAGAAAGCACTTCTAATTCAGGAAATCTTCCTTCTAATAGTTTTTTTACAAATCGACGAATATCAACAGGTACTAGTACATTCACATCTCTAATCGATAAATAACTATTTTCTAAAGCCAGTTCTGCCGCTTGAATTAATTGATTACTGGTTTCTGGTTCAAGATGTAAATACACACCACCAGAAGATTGGCGTATTCCTTGCCGAATAATGTCTTCAATACCCGAATTGATCATCAATACATTGAGGCGCCCATCAACAGCAAATCGCGAAGAAATATAACGTGACATTCCACTACGAATATGTTCTACCAACATCAAACTGTCTTTTTCTTTTGGTATCCATTGCACTAAATTTTCAATAATTAATTTCATGTTTCGCACGGATATTTTTTCCATCAATAAGCGTTGGAACACCTCTGTGACTTTCTGTACCGTGGCATGTCGATAGCATTCTTTTAAAAGTTCCGGATATTTTTTATCAAGATCATCCAATAAATTTTTCGTTTCTTGAATACCAAAAAACTCATTAATATGACGCAGCATCAAAGCACTAATACAATCAATCATTTCTGTTATATCATCACGACTGAATAGACCAAGTTGCTCAATATTTTCTTTATCTCGATCAGTAAACCAAAGGCTTGTCGTACCATATTCATCGGTGTACTGAGTCAACTCGATACCAAGATGGTCTAATTCTTCTGTCTGCGTTAATAAACGATGACCATAGAAGAAAATATTATATTCACCGGCTTTGACCTCATTGATTAAAATAACGATTTTATTTTCAGGTACAATAGGGGAATAATTGATTGCAATATCAGGTATCCGATAACCATAGCGAATAAAAACATCTTTCTTCATTCTTGCTAAAAAATTATGATTTTCTAAATGTGATTTATATTCTTGATTAACAGAAATAATAATTGGTAACGTTTCTGGTATATATTCTTGCGCAAATTCCTGATTCGCACGTTGAGTTTCTCCTTCAGTTACCTCCGAGTTAACACTTTCTGTTTCGTGCTGATTCTGCTGTGGTTTTTGCTTGTGGTTTTTATAATAACGAACGAAAAACAATCCAAACAACAGTGTAGAAAGAAATAAAAATATACTGGTTGGGAAGCCGGGTAAAAAACCCATGAACAACACAATTAATGCGGTAATTAAGAGAGTAAAATTGTTGGCAAATAACTCAGAGACGATGTTTTCTCCTAGATTTTTATCATTACCACCAACTCGCGTTACAATAAAACCAGCACTTATCGAGATTAATAGAGCAGGAATTTGAGCAACCAAACCATCACCTATCGTCAATAAGGAAAACGTATTCAATGCCGTTGATACATCCATGCCTTGTTGGGCGGTACCGACAGAAATTCCACCAATTAAATTGACAAAAATAATCACGATCCCTGCAATAGCATCCCCTTTAATAAATTTCATCGCACCATCAAATGAACCGAATAACTGGCTTTCTTTCTCTAAATCACTACGCTTTTCTTTAACTGTTGCTTCATCTATCACCCCAGCACGTAAGTCTGCATCAATGCTCATTTGTTTACCGGGCATTGCATCAAGAGAAAAACGGGCGGCAACTTCGGCAATACGTTCTGAACCTTTAGTGATAACAATAAATTGCACAATCGTCACGATGGCAAAGACCACCATCCCCACCACAAGGTTATCTTGAATAACGAAGTCACCAAATGTCGCGATAATATCACCAGCATCCGCTTCCAATAAAATAAGGCGACTAGTACTAATTGATAACGCTAATCTAAATAACGTACTGATTAACAATATAGATGGAAACGACTGAAAGTTAAGTACTCGGGTAATATAGAAAGAACTCATAAAAATAAGCACTGAAATCATGATATTTAAGCCAATTAATAAATCGACTAATATTGTTGGCAGTGGAATAATTAACATCGCAATTACCATTACCATAATAATCAACACCATTAATTCAGGGCGCTGACGGATTTTTAATAAAAACCCAGTTATGCTTTTCATGGAATTATTTATTTCCTATCTGTTTATTTTTTAATGTTTTCTTGTGCCACAATTTCATACATTTGTATTTTTAAGTATTCTAATAGCTCATCTCGGGCTTCCAATGAAGGAAATACTGCAATAGGAATAATTGAAAATGCCAATAATAATAATTGTAAGAATCTAGCGCGTATTTCTGAATGCATTACATGTAATTCGGTATTCACAAATACAATAAGTTGTTCTTCAAAATTCACTAGGCCACGGATTCCACTCGTAAATACTTGACTAAGTGATCTTTCTAGTCGCAGTTTATTACTGTCCGTTTGCTGGCGAAAAAGTGCTGACTGAAAAAATTTTTGGCTAAATATATGATCGAGTGATTGTAATTCACGCAACCGACCGACTCGGATAAAAAAGTTGCCAAACTCGCTAATGTTCACATCGCCAAGCGGTAGTGCTTGCAAGTCACAGGCTAACGCGCGTGCCAAATAACGCATCATGTTTTCCCGCTCTTGAAACTCCATTTCCTCTACCCACTGCTCATACAGATAGACAATTGGCCCATCATAGCCAATGAACTCACGATAAGTACTGCGTAAATCTCCTGCACTTTGTTTTAGCTTTTGAGCAAAAACTTTAGCAAGTAGAGCAACATTTGCGCCAGCCTGCGCACTACGCCCATTCTCTTCGCTCAGCAATTGCGTATGGAGTAATTCAAGTTGCTCTATCTGCGCTTTTTTTAATTTTTGACGATGAATTAGCGTGGCAAGCGCCATTAATAAATCACTGGGGTCCGAGAAAAATTGCAATAACAGCGCGCGTAATTGTTGGGGAGTCATCAGCTGCTTATTGAGCACGCCTTCAAGACGAGTGATTTTTTCATCCGCATGATTATCTAAAATACGTTCTGCAAAACACATCCACTCTTCTTCGGGGTCTTTTCGCGAACTTCCCCGTCGAATATGACTTGCCGCTAACATGGCCATCGACGCATATTCGCTGCTACTATCAATCACCCCTTGTCCACGAGCAACCTCTTCGCTGTCATCCGTATTCGTTTTCGCTGAGGTTCGGCTTTTATCTTGCGTTCCCACCGAAAAACGGCTGCCATAATTTAGAGGTGCTATTGCCATGAGTCGCTCATATATTGTTTAAGAAATTGCACCGTGCCATGCAACTGGCTATCACGCTGAGTAATACGCATTTTTTCCGAAAACTGGCGACCATCCCAAACTTCGTTTTCATCTAATAAGCGCGGTTGTATAAGAAATAACCTTACCATTTTTTGTTGGTTAACTGATGAGCTACTAAATAAACCTCCGATAAAAGGAATATCGCCTAATCCAGGGATTTTACTTTCATTTTCAATATATTGCTCACGAGTATAACCACCAATAAGTAAGCTACTGTTCTTTGCAATGCGGGCAACCGTGTTAATACTGGTACGATTAATCGATGGTAGTCCTTCAACACTTGAGGCCTTACCATCACTCCCGTGGCTTTGTGCGCCATCTTCGATATTTACTTCCATTTCAACTTGGCGCCCTCCAGAAATACGGGGCATTACGCTGATCATCGTGCCATAAGTAACTTGCTCCAATGTTGCAATGCGCTCACCTTGAAGCTTGGCGTAAAAACTGGTGTTGTTATCAAATAATGCTGGGATATTTTCTTGGGTCAATAAAACAGGGCGGGATACAATATGCCCATTTCCCTTTTTGCTTAACGCGTCTATCTGTAGTAGAAAATCTTGGCTATTGGGTAACGTACTGCGGTTAAACGCAACTGCACCTTTCCCTGCCTTAAAGGTACCCACCTCCCAATTAACACCTAAGTTATCTAACTCAGAACGAGTGATATCGATAATCCAAAGTGATAATTCCACTTGGCGACGACGCACATCTAAAGTTTGTACTAGCTGCTTCACATAACGAATTTGTTCTTGGCTACCCTTTACAATCAGACTATTACTATCAGGGTGGGCCACCAGTGATAACGTATTTTTTCCTGTTGAACGATTCACTATCACATGTTTTTGAGGTGCAACATTGTCACTAACCGGTGCATCCATTAACTCATCAATCGTCTCATCCATTGAATTCAGCTTTGCTGGTTGAACATTAACGGTTTCTTCAACAATGTTTCCACTGTCTTTAAATAACGCGCTAATGACGGTTAGCATGCCAGGTACAGTCGTGCTTTGCCCGCGTAGTGAATAGCTACGATCAGTCACGGAGGCATGTTTTAACGAAATAACTGCGACTTCACTGCTAGTTTGTTCTTCTTGCTTAAGCTGTTTATCTAAATACAGTGCGGCAGCTTTAATTAATTCCACATATAAAGGCGGCCCCGAAACAAACAATAAGCTATCGGCGCCTTGAGAACGAACAGGAAAACGTTCATCATAAATTCCGTTACGCTGAATATAATTAAGTACCTGCCCACTACTAACATGAGGGGTTGGTACAATCGCACTACGCATTTCGCTATTATCGTAAACATAAATACTGGCACCATCGTCATACCATACCAACGCAATACGACGAGTTAAGGCCTTGAACATTTCATCAGCATTAGCAAGATTAAAATTACCTGTCACTTTTTTTTGAGCGGCTAATTTGCTTAAAATAATCGGCTTGTTTAATTGTTCCGCGACGGCTTCAAAAACTTTACCAACAGCAATGTTATTCGCCACAAATGTGTCATGATTCTTTTCTTGTGTTACTGGTTCTGCAATAAAAATTTCAGATTGGGCCGAATGAACATTGACACTCAGCAAAAGGAGTGCAGTAAATATTGCTCCTTTTCTTTTACTGCTCATATAAATTTGCTCCAAGATGTCTTATCTCTGAAGGGGTTAGCCCCAGCTCTTTTTTAATATCATTGGTGAAATGTGAGGCCGAGCAATAACCAGCTTCCAGCCCCACATCTAAAATAGAGTTTTCACTTTCAATTAATTGCAAAATCGCATTCGCCATGCGAACACTCATAATTTTTCGCTTTGCTGTTTTATTAAAGTTTTCTCGATAAAGTTGCCTAAAATAAGAAGCAGATACGCCATAGCGTGCACAAAGCTGATTAATATTGGCATTTTTATCATTTTGCGCGGCAGAAAGAATAAAGCGCATCATTCCGTAAGCCTCATATTTACGTAATGTATTACACCAAATTTCAAACTCAGGCTGTCCCCTAATAATTAGATCGATAACAACATTTTTAATTGATATATCGGAAAAAAATGCTTCATCCAATGGAATAAATTCTTGAACTATTTCTCCATTTAAATAAAGCTTATCTTTTTTTAAAAGAAAAGATTGCTTCATTGCGGTATCAACAACAGCGAGAATTTCAATTAATTCAGATAGTTCTAATGAGTAGATTTCCCAGTTAGGGTTATCTTTATTACCCAGTACATCATCATTAGCGATAAATATAGCGCTTTTTTCAAATTGAATATTTAAGTTTGAATATGGAGATTTATAACTAAAAGCCGCAGCCCCCACAGAACCAATTGCGAGAAATAATTTATCCTGCAAAGAAAATCCGAGATCTCCATCTTTTAATAATGCAGCAATGTCTTTCTTTGACATTTTATAAGCCCTACCTATTGGTTTATTTGAGAGCAGGTTGCAGGACGCTTTATCCAAATACAAAGGAATAAAATGGAATTCTTCATACTTTATCCACCTAGTCATAGGTACAAATGAATAAGATTTATTCAGCTGACTGACCGATATTTGTCCTGTTTAATACACTTAAATTATTTTTGTTGAGATAACATGCATGACAGATATGAACAATCGAACTTATATTATGAAAATCGCCAGTGGAGAAATGTGCGATCAAGAAATAATAATAACGTTAGATTCCAACCTCATTATTATTGGTGAAGAAAATAGTTATAGAACAAATATTTCCGATGAAGGGTTTACTGTTTATTCAATACCAAGTCATCAAGAATCTTTTACGTTTTCAATTATTTCTTATGAAGGCCAAATCGCCATTGACCTTCATACCCAAGATCAAAGCAAAATTATCCCTATTAACCTACATGAAATAGTACTGGAAGATTTATTCCCTTTTGCGCTGAAATATATCGATACTCCTTGGGCTATCTCACCAATTGAAGAACCGTCCTCAGATATCGTCATTAAAGCAGAAAAAAGAGATGATAAATTTAAAAAATCGCCATATCATCCAAAAATTATGGCAGGTCTAACATTAATCGTGATCACTTTTATCAGTCTTCTATTTTTTCCATACAATTCCGAGATGGAAAAAGATAAAAAAATACAATCCATCGAGAATGTTATTAGTGGTAACCACTACCCAGCTATTATCACTGAAGGAAGTAAAAACGAGGCGCTTATCTTAGTAGAAACACAGCGAGACTTTGATTGGAGTATGCAACGCCTATTAAAATCAAAGTATCGTAATAATTTTAAGATTAGTAAGATCCACAACCTTGAAGCTGAGATAGAAAATAAAATTTCAGATGTTATTCCTAATTTATTAAAAGTTAACATTAATAATCCTTGTAACCCTATTGTGAAATTATTAAATAAAACGCCATCAAGAAAAGATGAGGAGTTTATTAATACAGTTTTTTCTAACTATTTTCAATGCCATAAGAGAAATGATTTTAAAATAGCAAGAAACGATGAATTAATAAAAACCTCAGAGCTAGGGTTAATAGAAAGCAATGTTAAATGGCATAAAATAATTAGTCATAATAAAACCATTTTTATGATTAAAGATAGTTTAAATGATGAACAAATGATTTCGTTAATCAAATTTGTAAATTCATTCTATGAACAATGGGGAGATAGGCAGATACAATTCTCTATTTCATTAGAAAATGATGCGTTAGCTGGAAAATCTTTCATTACAAAGACCAATGGTTACATTTTATTAGGTAACAATCATTGGCTATTTAATTCTAAAATTCGTTAAACATAATCTATAAGAGGAATACAAGTATGGCAATTGGTTTAAATAATGGTGAATGGCAAACATCCACTTTAGAAGATAACACTACAACAACCAATAACACCACGACGGCTAATAGCAAATGGGGCATGATGTATGCCTCCTCAGCAGGCCTTAGTGCTCGTACTAAGGTCATCGCAGATGAACTAAAAGGCATGATTGATAATCCTAATATTGAAGTCGATAACCCTTTAGTCCTCGGTAAAATTACGGCTTTAAGTGGTAATTATAATATGGCTCGTCAATTACAAAGTAATGTAATGAAATCAATTAAGGATGCAGCTCAAGCGATTATTCGTAACGTTTAATTTTAATAAAAGCACCCTATTTAACGTGGTGCTCTTATTTTTATAGGATATATTTTATGATCACCCCAATATCACATTCTAGCCTATCTAATATTACTGATGATATTTCAACACCAATATCTATTGATTCTTTTGAGGATAAAGTAAAAAAATTATTTGCCGAATATACCGCTGCGGTTGGTAATGAAAAAGAAAGTTTAATAAGTAAAGCTAACAACTTAGATGTTAGTAACCCAGCTCAATTACTTGAGATTCAGAACCAAGTTGGTAATTATAATTTAGCCATGAGTATGATTAGCACACTCACTCATAAAAGTGTCTCTGCTATTGATACTGTGTTAAAAGCGCAATAATCATGAATATTTTAAAAAAATTGTTATTAATTAGTATAATTGGGTTATTACTGGGCTGCGATAACCAATTGCTGCTCAGTAATTTAAGCCAACGACAAAGTAATGAGGTTCTCGCGGTACTGCAAGAGCATGGTATTGATGCGACCCGTAAACACGACAATAAAAATGGAGATTCTCTGCGAGTTTCTCCTGATAATTTTGTACTAGCCGTCGACTTATTACGCCAGTATAACTTGCCATCAAAAGACCCCGTTGAAATTATTCAAGCTTTTCCTGGCGACTCACTCGTTGCTTCACCACAAGCAGAGCGAACCCGTTTACTGTCATTGATTGAACAACGACTTGAACAATCATTACTTGCTATTCCTAATGTTATTAATGCAAGGGTTCATGTGAGCTATCCATTAAATGGTAATAACTCTGTTAGGCAAGCACAGAAAATATCTAGTTTGGTTACCTATTCTGGAAGTGAAGACCCGAAGTTGGTAATGAATAAAATCAAACTATTTTTACATAATAGTTTTGCAGAAACGACTTACGATAACGTTTCTGTCGTTATTGTTAATCGCCCCCCCTTACAACATCAAATTAAATCACAGGAAGAAGGAAATATAAGCTCAATAATATTGGGTGCGCTGATTAGTGTTATTATTCTATTATTTGGCGCACTTGCATTTTTTTTGAAATATCGAAATAACAAAAAAAACGTTGTAATGGAGAACACTCCCAATGCAAATGCTAACTAAATTACTCATTGAGCAAAAAGATATTTTTCTTGCCCCTGGCCACTATTTTCATTCCGAATTTAATGGTGTTATTTACGACCAATTACCTCCATTATTACAAAAGCAACATAATCAAAAGCTTATTGAAAAATATACCTTATTGATACCAAATAATCAGACCGCTTTCTTGCCTAAAATATTATCAACTCATTGGAATAAGTTACCTATAATTGCTGTTCACTTAGGGGAGATATTACACTTACAATCAGTATCTATGTCAGGGAAGATACTCAACAATGAGAGATTACAACATTATTTTCATCAACCATTAAACCCTATGAAGATATTAAATAATAATATTGAAACAAGATTAATTGCATCTGGAGCAGCACAAGTTTTGTTGTGTTTAGCCCCTTTCGGCCATGCCTACACTCAGCGTGCAAAATATATGTTCAATACGCAAGTTCAGAAAAGGATTCCTAACTGCAATAACCCAATATTGCCTTGGAATATTATCGAAAAAACCTGCAACTATCTCAGTGGACACGAAAAAAATGAAAATACCGCACCTCATTAAAGATACGCTACAAGAAAAAGTACTCATCAGGCAGCGTGTTTTGAATGCATCAAAATACCAAAAAAATATTATTAAGTATGCCCAAAAAAAGGTTAATAATATCTATCAACAAGCGGTATCTGAACAAGAAGATATTTATCAAACGGCTTACCAGCAAGGCTATAATGATGGTGCAAAACAGTTGTTAGCAGATTTTTTAATGGGCATAGACGAAAATGAAAAAGCTTTTCAAAAACAAGTTAAGAAAAGTGTAGAACTTCTCGAAAAATTGCTTATTAGATTCTTTAGTGATGACAGAATAAAAGAAATTGTTGCGCACCACTTTGTTCTTCAACAAGAAAAACTGAGTCACAGCCAAATATACTTACCAGCTAATATGCAACAGATTTTAAGCACTCTATATCCTGATCTTAAAACTCAAGCTGATACAACTAATGATACTATCGCATTAGAATTCAATAATGAAATTTTTTATTTCTCACCAAAGGTCGCCACAAAGAATATTTTTCCGCAAATTTTTTCAGTTGCCAGTCGCTGCCAACTCTTAGAAAAACGTAAAGCTAACTATCAAAAACTCACCGAATTACTCACTACTCATCGAGATGAATATGAACCTACCGATCAATAATCTTTCGACCCTCGCTCCATCAATGACATCAAATTCAGCCTTATCAACGAAACAAACCATGCAACAGAAAATGGCATTAGCCTCTCTATCTCTAACTTCTTTAGCTTCAGAGGAAAAACAGCGAATACGGCTGAAAATTTCGCCAGAGGAAAAAATGAACATTGATAATTTTATTAGTCAACTAGAACAAAAAAACAATGAAAAAGCGTTTTTTGCCTATTTTTTTAAAACCATGACCCATTTAAATAAAAAAGAAAAAGAGAATTTTATTGCAGGAACTTTACAAGCATTAAAACAACGAACAGATGAAAATGCCCACTCACTCAATGAGCAATTTAATAAAACGCTAAAGCGCTACATGTCCATCAGTCTAATGAGTAGTCCGTTATCAGCACAGTTCAATCGTAATATTGGGCAGATAAAGTTAGAATCTGATGATGACGATGACATGGTAGACATTTAAATGGATAAGTGCCCATTTGAATTAAAATGGGCATTTTGACAATTATTAATAATTTACTATCATTATTTTGATAAAAATCTTCAACTGACTATTCACAAAATAAAAAATACAAACGTATTTTTGATATCAATTCACACCAAAAATGTTTTAAATTCATATCCTCATTATATTTTATCTTAATATAAAAAAACGACTTAATTTTTTTAATTTACTCTGGAATGTCATTTTTTTATATTGATGCATATATTATCGCCAGTTAGGATAGATATCACTTATTATCAATTTATCATTTATGGGAAAAACTATGAGTCACTTTGATGACAACGAAATCGCGCCAACGATCTTATTATCAGAAAAAGTCGTTTATGACCCACTAAAAAGAACCCTCTCTCGAGGAAAATTATCAACGAGTCTTACAGAAAATGAATCCTGTTTATTGAAAATTTTATTAACTAAAACAAGTAACAAAAGAGAAATCATGTATGAAATTTGGGAAAAGAGAGGAACAATTGTAACTGAAAGTAGCTATTACAAGCTGGTTAGGCAGCTGCGTCAATCTTTTAAAAAAGTTGAATTAGATGAAAATTTGATCATGACCTTACCTAGAATTGGAATTTTATATACAGGAGAAAAGTCAGAAATGCCTATTTTATCAAAATATAACCCGCGAAACACATTATATTCTTATGTTAAATGCTTTTTACAGAAAGTTTTTGCGCGTTCATTATAATAAGTTGAGTTATTTATATGTTAATCATTAAAACACTAAGTGAAATATGTAAATTTTTATTCCCTATTTTGTTCATTAGCGCATTATTAGGCTGTAGTTATTTCCCTAAAAATATTTTAGGGAACACAACCAATCAATTACAAGGGGAAATTTTCTCACAATCTATCATTCCTGAAAATTCAGAAATCACTCTATCTATCAGTCCAATAAATACATTGACATCACCAGAGAATAATTTATTAAACTATCAGCTGCACACCAAAGAAGCGAATAAAAAAATAAAATTCAAAATCAATTTGATTGAGAAAACTATTAACAACCGAATAAAATTAGGCATTAGCATCCGAATTGAAAAAAATGGTGAATTAATCATGATGAGCAACAAAATAACAGAATTACCTAGGAATGTATCAGAAAAAATCATACTCTCAGTGGTATCAATAAAATAATCACATCAACAAAATTTCAATTTGAATATTTTGACTAATTTATAAAAATTAAAATATCATTAATTAAATAACTGTAAAAATAAAACCATAAAATAAATCAATTATCACTTAAATGTGTTTAAATTAGCCCCAAGGATGGAGCTAGATATTTTCATTGAAATATACCACAAACAAATTCTTAATTTATCTATTCTATTCGGAGCTATTTGATGAAAACCGGATCACGAGAACCTGTTCCCCAACATTATAAACTCATAACTTGGCTAAATATTATTACCCAAATTAGTTTTCCATTAGCGTGTACTTTCACCCCCATTATGGCAAGTAGTTCAAATAACTATAATCATAAGTTGTTATCAAGCACAGCGCTTCTAAACTATCGTCAAACCCAGCCTTATATTTTAAAAAAAGGGGAAAGTATAACGACCGTAGCTAAACAATATAATATGTCCGTTGATTCACTACGGAAATTAAATCAGTTTCGTACCTTCGCCCGTCCATTTGAGCAATTAAAATCGGGTGATGAATTAGATATCCCAATGGCTCCTCTCCCGACAATTCAATGGGATGATAAAAAACACCCCCAACAGACTGTAACATCCCCCCCCGAAGAAATGAAACTCGCCCAATTCACTTCACAAGCAGGTCAATTTCTATCAAATAAACCCAGTGTAGATTCGGCAGAAAAGTTAGCTCGCAATATGGTGATGTCAACGGCAAGTGATTCTATTCAACAATGGCTAAATCGAACTGGTAAAGCTGAAATTCGCCTCGAAGCAGACGAAGATTTTTCACTCAGTAACTCTCAGCTCGATTTATTACATCCAATTTATGAAACAAAAGAAAAGTTAATTTTCACGCAAGGTAGCCTGCACCGTTCGGATGACCGACTACAGACAAACCTTGGTATTGGCATTCGCTGGTTTGGCGATCAACAAATGTTGGGTGGAAATACTTTTTTTGATTATGACATTTCTCGTGGTCATACCCGTCTAGGTTTAGGTGCCGAATATCGCCGTAACTATTTAAAAATTTCTGCAAACAGCTATCACCCATTGACACACTGGAAAAGCTCCCAAGATTTGGCTGATTATACAGAGCGCCCAGCTCATGGTTGGGATATCCGCGCTGAAGGTTGGTTACCTAGCTACCCTCATTTAGGCAGTAAACTCATCTATGAGCAATATTATGGTGATCAGGTTGCATTGTTTAATAGCAGTAATTTGCAGCGTAACCCTCAGGCTATAACAGCGGGTATCAACTACACCCCATTCCCATTATTAACACTGTCAGCAGAACACCGACAAGGAAAGTCTAATCAGCAAGATTCGCGTTTTACCCTCAATATTAGCTATTACTTAGGAAAAACATGGAAACAACATGTTGACTCAGAAGCTGTAAGTAAACTTCGTTCATTAGTTGGCAGTCGCTACGATTTTGTTAACCGAAATAACAATATCATTCTTCAATATCAAAAAAGTGATGTTATTCACTTGTCATTCACTGATGTTATCACTGGTTTTGCAGGTGAAAAAAAACCTCTACCTTTCAATGTTAGTAGTAAATATGGTTTCGACCATATTAAATGGTCAGCCCCTCAAGTCGTTGCAGCTGGCGGTCAAATTATTGATGAGAAAAATGGCAAATACAGCATCATAATGCCCGAGTATAAATTTGGTGCTAAAGCTATCAATCAATATTTCATCAACGCTGTAGCCGTTGATAAAAAAAATAATGTATCACCAAATGCCACTTTACAACTTATTGTTAATCAGCCAAAAATTGATATCTCTACAACCACCCTTAGCCCAACCAATATCACATTAGTGGCTAATGGTAAATCAAAGCAAACATTAACACTATTAGTAAAAGATAAGCAGGGTAATCCAATTGATATTTCTTCCAATGAAATACGTTTGGAGAAAACACCACTCATTAAACGAACTAAACGTTCTACTACCATTACCAGAGCACGAGCGCCTAAAACCCTATCAAACAAAAAAATGAGTAAGGGGAAACCAGCAGAAATTAGTACATTTAATCGTGTAGCATCAGGAAAATACACCGCTATTTTAAGTGCCAGTCATCAATCAGAATCCTTTAACCTTACGCCAATCATACGTAATACACGATTATCACCTATACAAATAACAATTGTTGCTGATCAATCAACTCTTCAACTTACACCACCAACACTTAACACGACTCAGCCTCAAGTGGCCAATGGTAAGCAACCTATTGAAGTCAAAGTGCAACTGGTCGATGCGAATAATAACCCACTCCCCAATACTGAAGTGAAATGGCAATCGGACAAAAGTGCCAGCGAGGTCTCATTAATAGCAACCTCCACAACCGATCAAAATGGTTTTGCAACCACTATCGTTGAAAGCACCTTCGCAGGGAAAATTCACATTACGGCAACCGCTAATGGAGCAGCGCCACAAGATATCACTCTGAATTTCATCCCAGACAAAACAACCAGTTCTGTAGAGCCAAACAATATTCAAATTGCTCAAACAACAACTGTGGCCAATGGCAAAACCCCAAACCCCATTGAAATTACCGTCACCGATGCCCACGGCAATCCTGTGCCTAATGTCGAAGTGCAATTTAGTACCGACAAAGGTCAATTAACGGCAAATACCGTAAAAACCGACAGTCACGGGGTCGCTAAAACGGAGATCACCAGTACCTCCGCGGGGAATGCCACCATCACGGTCACCGTCGATGGTAAAAACACCACTCAAACGATTGAGTTTATTAGCGACAAAACCACCAGCGCGGTAACACCGAATAATATTCACGTGGCCAACCCGCAAACTGTGGCGAACGGCAAAACCCCTAATCCCATTGAAATTACCGTCACCGATGCCCACGGCAACCCTGTGCCTAATGTCGAAGTGCAATTTAGTACCGACAAAGGCCAATTAACGGCAAATACCGTGAAAACTGACAGTCACGGGGTCGCTAAAACGGAGATCACCAGTACCTCCGCCGGGAATGCCACCGTCACCGTCACCGTCGATGGTAAAAACACCACTCAAACGATTGAGTTTATTAGTGATAAAACCACGCCACAAATGACTCCACCGATACTCAGTACGAGCCAATCACCAGTGGCTAATGGTAAGCAACCTATTGAAGTTAAAGTTCAACTGGTCGATGCGAATAATAATCCGCTAGCCAATACTGAAGTAAAATGGCAGTCTGACAAAGGTGCAAACGGGGTCTCATTAACGGAAACCACCATAACCGACCAAAATGGGTTTGCGAACACCATTATTGAAAGTACTTTTGCTGGAAAAGTGCTCGTTACGGCAACTGCTAATGGGGTAACGCCACAAGATATCACAGTGCAATTTGTGCCAGACAAAAGCACGGTAACCATTAAACCCACCGACCTGATGATTAGTCACTCCTCATCTATTGCGGATGGCTCCACACCAAATCCCATTGAAGTGACAGTCACCGATGCACACGGAAATAAAGTGCCTAATATTGAGGTTACATTTGCCACCACCCAAGGTAAGTTAGTCGCTTCTAAAGTGATAACAGACGCTAACGGGGTTGCTAAAACGCAACTGACTAGTACGAAAACTGGCAATACCACTGTTACAGTTACTGTTGGTGGTAATCGTTTTGACAAAACCATTAGTTTTGTTGCCAACCACCAAACAGCTAAGATTGATAGCGTGACACCCGAAGTCAAAAATCAATACTTAGCAGATGGAAAGACCACGGTGGCTTATACTGCCAAAGTGGTCGATGCGAATCAAAACCCAATAATGAATACCGATATTAACTGGTCATCAGATGTTGCTGAAGTCGTGTTCAGTCAGGGAACTAGCAAGACTGATGATAAAGGTATCACCACCGTCATGGTGACCAGCACAAAAGCGAAGCCAACGGTTATTACTGCAACCACCAATAATCATAGCCTACCTGCATCTCGCATTACTTTTGTTGCGGATTCAGCACAAGCACAAATTACTACTTTTAATATTAATAAGTCGACACTGATTGCTAACCAAACAGATACAGCAATTATTGAGACACTGATTACTGATAACTATGGCAATCCTTTAGAAAATATTGCCGTTACACTCACTAGTAATAGGGGAAAAGATGACACTCTCACAGCACTCACTCCGCTGTTTAAAACAAATACAAAAGGTTATGTGAAAGCCGAAGTGAATACCGCAAAAGCAGGTGACATGATTTTATCAGCTCAAATTGCTAATCACTCACCAACAAAATCGGCAACGCTCAAAGCAATTGCAGATAATACAACCGCGTCTATTACTATCACCGCATCACAAAAAAATGTTCAAATTAATGCAAATGCAAAGAAAGTACGCTTAACAGCAACAGTTAAAGATGGACAAAATAACCCATTAGCTAATACTCCCGTGACTTGGCTAAGTAACCATAATCAACTGAGTACCAACACGACACAAACTAATAGTCTAGGTCAGGCACAGGTTGAACTATCAGGCTATACTTCTGGCAACACCAAGGTAACCGCTCAATTACTGAATAACACGACAGAAGATGTAACCATTGAATTTATTGCCGATGCGGCGAAAACGCAAAATAGTATTTTGACAATAAAACCTCAAACCATTGTCGCCAACGGATTGGCACAAGCGACAGCCACCTTTGCGCTAAAAGACCAATGGGATAACCCTGTAACGGGTAAAACAGTGCAATGGGATAGCAATAATAGCACCATCATTATTTCGGATGTCCGAGAACTGGCAACAAATAAGGGAGTTTATCAAGCTAAAATCAGTGGTACCCATGCAGGGACGTTCGAATTAACTGCGATTTCAGATGCCATCACCAAGAAAATAAACATTGGTTTAATTGCTGATAATAGCACTTCAACTATTGACCATGTTGCAATTTCAAGTCAAACCGCAGTATTGGCTAACGGTGTAGCGCAAATTACGGTACAAGCCACCGTTATTGATGCTTCTGGTAACGCAGCGGCCAATGTCCCTGTAGGCTGGAAAACAGAAATTGGCGAATTAAACCAATTAATTAGTCATACTGATTATCGCGGTATTGCACAAGTTACTTTAACCAGTTCAGTTGCGGGGAGAGGTAAAGTCAGTGCTATTTTAGGTACCTCGACGAAAGAAACTGCGAATGAAATTACCTTCTTAGCAGGAAAAGTATCTCCCAGTGCCTCGACTGCCAATGTGACAACGCCATCTATCAGCGTAGCAGTAGGTAAAACAGGCATTATAGTTAACCTAAAAGATGATACGGGTAATTCCTTGTGGGGACTTAGTAAAAAAATCACCTTAAGTTATTCGACCGACCTTGGTTTAAACAAAACGCCTCTGTTTACTGAAAGCCAAACAACCGTAGGTGCCTACTATGCGGAACTCAGCGGCATTAAAGCAGGTAAAACAAACATTAGCATCTATGTTGATGGCGTAAAACTCGACAAAACGGTCACACTCACCGTTACCCCAAATAGCCAAACAGCTAGAGTGCGTGGTGACATCGTTCCTGTAAAACTGCGTGAAATAGTCGGTAACAACGTGACCTATACGGCCACCTTTGAAGATGCCAACGCAAATTTATTAGGTATGAAAGTCTGGACTTCGGTTGACAATTAGTTTTTTCTAATTGTAGCCGGAGGTCAGATATGATGAACATTAAAGCTAAACGAGATATTGCACATAAAACAAAAATCTTAAATCATGCCCGTGAGA
>NZ_JBKQGZ010000018.1:0-125674 GCF_050487165.1 Providencia sp. Me31A | reverse complement strand
GTAAGCGAAAGAGTTCAGGTCGGTGAAGCTGAGCGCCTGACTCATTTTCTTCAAACCAGCAGGCAATTTGTAGCCCCATTCCTTCAGCAAATTTCAACAGTTCATTTTTTGCTCTTGACGCATCTTGATCATACGTAGAAGCACGTAGATATCCATAAATTCTTATATTTGTCTTCATCGGTGCACTATACATTGGTGTTGTTATGTCGGTGCATTATACATCTGTTTTTCATACTAACTACACTAGATTTCACTTAGTGTAGTTAAGGTAGACTTAAATTGCACCTTTATGTCGATTGAGCACATCACCCCATTATATGATGTCATCTATTTTTACTGGATAAAACATGACTACAATGAAAGAAATTAAATCAGGCCGTATTCAAATTTTGACTGAACAGGAAATTCATGAGCTCTATTCACGTCCAATATTTAATCAAATTGAGCGTGAAGAATACTTTTCATTAGATCCGAGTATGAAAAAAATCCTCACTAAAATGAGCAAAATTGAAACGAAAATATATTTAATTCTTCTGATCGGTTATTTCCGTGCTAAGCCTGTTATTGCTCAATTTAAGCTACGAGAGGTTAAACACGATGTTGACTACATTTATGCGACTCATTTTCCAAATAAAAAACCGAAATATCCCTTTATTGCTAAAAGTACTCGTGCAACATTGATCGCGAAAATGTATGAAATACTCGGTTTTTCGCGGCTATTAAAGCGAGATAAACAAGCTTTGATAGAGCGCTTAAATGATGTTGCAACAATCTGCACATATCCCAAATATATTTTTGATGAATGCCTCGCTTTTTTAGGTCAAAACAGAATAGGACTGGTTGGCTATTCCACTTTACAAAATATAATTACCACGGTTTTAGCTAATGAGAGGCAACGCACCGAGGTAATCCTTTCAAATAGCATGCCTCCAATAATACATAAAAAATTAAAGAAGATACTGCATACAAAAGGGGTATTAAATAGTCTATCTGGCCAACAAGGCGCAGCTAAAGACTTTACACCGACAGAGCTCGCAAGTGAAATTGAAACGCATAATACCATAAAAAGTGTTTATCCCGATGTAAAACGTCTCGTTGGTGAATTAGGTTTATCGTTAGGTAACTTAAGCTATTATGCATCGATTATTCGGCATCAATCGATTTATAAAATTCGCCGATTCCCCGAATGGCAAGGGATGTTATATTTGGTTTGTTATTTATTTTTTCGTTACCAAGAAACCAATGATAAATTGGTAACGGCTTTTTTGTATGTGACTCGGAAACAGAGGGAAGCGGCGAGTACTTCCGCTAAACTACGTATAGCGGAAGAGTTGGAAATTATTCGAGAAAAGTTAACGTATGCGGGTAATGTTTTACAACTCTTTGTTGATGAAACCATCAGTGACGATACCCAATTTGGTGATATTCGTCAAAATGCATTTGCAATGATTTCTAAAGATGAAATACAACTAATAAGCAAACATCTTAATAAAAATAACTTTGATAAAACCCATTATGAGTGGCTTTACATTGATACACAATACAGAAAAATTGCGAATACAATGAGGTCGCTTTTTCTCGCTATTGATATTGAGTGTGAACCTGGGTTGGAATTGCTGTCTTCTCAATTGTTAACAGCAAAGTCAGAACTTCAAAAAGATAAGCACATTTCTACCGTTGATCAGCAATTACTGCTAAAAAATGATAAACCTTTTCTCGTGATAGATGAAAAGGTTAATACACGGAGATTTGAATACTATTTATATCAAAAAGTGGCTCGAATGATTGAAAGTAACAATATTTACATCAACGAAAGCGCCAATAATAAGCGTTTAGACGATGATTTAATTTCAGCCATCGATTGGAAAAAAAGCCCCATTATTATTCAAAAAACAGGGTTAACTCGTCTCAATACGCCGATAGAACAAACGCTTTCGGAATTAACGCAAAAATTGAATGACCAAATGAAGCAGGTTGGACGTAATATTCATGATGGAGCGAATGATTTCGTGACACTTCAGCCACGATCAAACCAGTTAACATGGAAACTGGCGAATAAACGTTGGAAAGATGATCTTGATAACCCCATATACAACCAGCTCCAACATATGGGGATCATTGAAATTATGGACTATGTTCATCAAAACACAGGCTACTTAGATGCGTTTAAAAATATCGCATCAAAAAAGAAAAACACTAAGGCTAAAGAAGGCGATTTACTTGCCTGCATATTTGGAAATGGTTCAAACTATGGTGTTCACCATATGTCATCAATATCAGATCGTGCTATCGGTGTGCTTAGAGCCGTTAATGACGGCTATATTCGACCTGAAACAACGAGTGAAGCCAATGATATGATATCTAATGCTTTAGCAAAACTGCCGATTTTCAACTATTATATGATTAACGAAAGTGCCCCATTCGGGAGTATTGATGGCCAAAAACATGGTTGCCGAATCAATACATTTAAAGCCCGATTTTCAGCCAAATACTTCCGAAAAGGGAAAGGCGTATCCGCACTTACATTAGTTTCAAATCATGTACCAATCAACACGAAAGTGATTTCAGCCAACGAATATGAAGCGCATTACGCATTTGATTTACTGTATAATAATACCTGTGATATTCAACCCAAAACATTAGCCACGGACACGCATGGGGTTAATAACGTTAACTTTGCTATCCTTGACCTCTTTGGGTATCAATTCGCCCCTCGATATGCAAAATTTAAACACGTTTTTAATGAATTGTTTGAAATTGAGCTTGATGAAGTCGTTTCTCTGAAACTTAAAAAATCGCTCAATTTATCACTCATTCAGGAGGAGTGGGAAAATATTCAATGGATAATTTGTTCATTAAGCCGTAAAACGACAACACAAAGCACGGTGATTACTAAGCTTTCTAACAGTAAGAAAAACAATCGCACCTTAGCGGCTCTTCGTGAATATGACAGATTAATTAAGTGCTTATACGTTCTCGATTATGTTGATGACAAAATGCTCAGGCAGTTTGTCCAGCAAGCACTTAATCGGGGTGAGGCTTACCATCAATTACGGCGTGCAATCGCATCAATTAATGGTAATCAATTTAGAGGCGGCGATGATTACCAGATAGAACAATGGAATGATTGCGCTCGTATCATTGCTAACTGCATTATTTATTATAATTCCGCATTATTATCCAGTTTGATTGAAAAATTTGCGCGTGAAAATAATCAAGAAGCAGTAAATATGATAGCTGAGTTATCGCCTGTCGCATGGCAGCATATACAGTTGGCCGGTAATTACACCTTTGGCCTTAAAAAAGATAATATTGTTCTGGAAAGATTACTGGAAAATTTAGATCCTCTCATTTCAGAAGAATCATTAAGCTTAGCGGCATAGTCTATCAATAATATTAAAATGCACATCGTCTGTAGCCCTTGGTATCAAAGGGCTATGAGAAAACTTTGGACTTTTCGATGAAATGGGCGCACAACCCCAAATACGATAGAGACCCTTTAGCAGACTTTAATAGCGAAACATATCGTTATTAACTCATTAAACTGTTAATCGAATTAATGATATGACCAGTCCCTCTTTCAACGTTCTATACTTAGAAAAACATCATCAGGGGAACTATCATGGAAAACATTACGCTTATTGGTCTCGATCTGGGTAAAAACTCTTTTCACGTCCATGGCTATTTTGGCCATGGGAAAGCCATTTATCGTAAAAAATTTACGCGAGCTAAGTCGTTTCAGTTTCTGGCTAATTGTCCAGCAACAACCATCGTGATGGAAGCCTGTGGTGGTGCTCATTTCATGGTGCGAAAGCTCACTGAGCTAGGCCACTGTGCTAAATTAATATCGCCTCAATTTGTTCGCCCATTTGTCAAATTGAACAAAAATGATTTTATTGATGCAGAAGCCATTTGCGAAGCTGCATCGAGGCCATCAATGCGATTTGTTAAACCCAGAACAGAATCTCAACAAGCCATGCATGCTTTGCACTGAGTGAGAGAGTCTTTAGTCAGAGATAGGGTCAAAACGACAAACCAGATGCACGCGTTTTTATTGGAGTTTGGCGTCAGTGCCCAAAAGGCGCAGCGTTAATCAAGGGGTTAACCGAAATTTTAGAGACAAACGAATTTCCGCCTTACCTTGAAAGTTTGCTTCAAAAGCTCCGCGAGCACTATGATTATCTTCTTGAACAAATTAAAGATTTAGAGATTCAATTAAAGGCATCGCTGAACGAAGATTGCACAGGTCAACGCTTACTGTCTATTCCTTGTGTCGGCCCGTTGACGGCAAGCCTACTTTCCACTCATTTAGGTGATGGAAAACAATATGGGGACAGTAGAGAGTTTGCTGCATCAACAGGTTTGGTTCCTCGACAATATAGTACCGGAGGGCGAAACACGCTTTTAGGGATCAGTAAACGAGGCAATAAAAAACTCCGTGCATTATTAGTCCAATGTGCCTGAGTCTATCTGCGAACACTGGCTTATCGATCGGGTAAACTTGCAGATTGGGTCAAGCAATTACTACAGAGAAAAAACAATTTCGTGGTTACCTGTGCGTTGGCCAATAAGCTAGCCAGAATAGCCTGGGCACTTACAACGCGTCAGCAGTCCTTCGATTCAGAATCATCATGACGAAATAATAAAATATTAAACAATGGCTTATCCGGTTTTGCGAAGACTGATTATGGATGATATTAACGGCTAACCGATCTAATGAAAAACCTGTGGTTAGGAATGGCAGCTAAATTGCCGCTCAATTTATAAGGTTCATCAGGCGCGGAACTCATCGAGGCGCGGGCATAAAAGCCCCTTAAGACGCCGGATAGATTTATGCAAGCTAACAATATTATTTAATATCAGTATTGCAAAAACGGGAGTGGTCATAGATTCCTAACCATGGACGTTCATTACATCACCTCCGTTTACGCTGGGTATTGACCATCACCTGTTTACCGCGACGCTGAATAACAGGCTCCGCACTTTCGTGCGACATTTTCCGCTTCATTCTAACTTCACACCAAAATCGCGTTTATCGTCAATGCATTAATAGCAGATTATCATGAAATTTAACCGAAATCACTCGCCCGGAGGGCGGTAGACGGCAAAAAGGATTATAGAGGGGCAATGAAGGTGAGGGCCGTCGAGACCCGCGTGAGCGGTTAAGTGCTGTTTAATACCC
This sequence comes from Providencia sp. Me31A, assembly GCF_050487165.1. Classification (NCBI taxonomy): domain Bacteria; kingdom Pseudomonadati; phylum Pseudomonadota; class Gammaproteobacteria; order Enterobacterales; family Morganellaceae; genus Providencia; species Providencia sp. Me31A. Next base: position 120,492 of record NZ_JBKQGZ010000018.1, on the reverse strand, counting down.
CAATCTGCCCCCTGTCCTGGTAGAGCCAAATGATATTAACACCATTATTTAGGTTATTTGTCCCTTTGAAAAACGCAGTGAGACGGGCGAGAGGCAGTGCCTCGAAGAACGGCTGTAGCTGCGCGTTAAGGTGGCCAGAGGCCAGCTTTACGGGGGCAATGGCACAATGTTGACACCCTAATCTGAGCGACAGCCATTTATGGCTTGTAAGCGAAGGCTTTATTGGGTTTATCTCTTTAGAGTGTGCGGCTTGAAAAAGCAGAGCCGCAACTCCTTTTATTTAAAAGGACGTTTAGTTCAGAAACTAAAAACGAATTTAACCATAAAACACGAATACTATTCGAAGTTAATTGCAGAGAATAAATGCATTCGAAGTTAATGGGGTAAATATCCAGCGAAAATGTTCGCACAGTCATCATCGAGATGAATAGTGAGGTTGAGATAACGATTTCACTGTTCAAAAAACACGCTATCCAGATTTAGGGCGAACGAAACCACCGCCAGTCAAGGCGGTAAATTTAGGGGGGATGAATTAGGTGTCGGGCAAGTGTTCCAGATAATGCAGGTAAATAGCCTGCCCTTGAACACTCGGATACAAGGCTTTCATTTGCCGCTCAAAGGCCATGACGGCCGCAATAGGCTGTGTCACCTTCCAGGCTTCAAAGCGACGCCATGCAGAGTGTTCTGCACTTTCTGGTGCTTCCAAACTTTTGGCTAACGCTCTCTTTTCCTTCAAAGCCTTCGCTAAATGTTTTTTCTCTTGTTTGAGCGCTTCATCTTTCCCAACCACGAGGGTTTTAAGCTTGTTGAGCAGGTTGCGAAGTTTGTGCTTAGTCTCCAGTGACGCCACGTTCGCGCGCGCTAGTCGCAACACATGTTGGGCGTAGCGTTTTTGGTAGCTCTCTTTTAATCCCTTTTTTTCCATCCAACGGCTAAAACTGGCGACTACTTCGCGCAGTTCTAATGCGGAAAAGCCGAGCCCGTGAAAAAATTCAGGCCGTATCCAAATCCGCATGGCTTTGTATTGTTTGGCCTCGATATCAAAATCGCGGTCAATGACAATCAGATTAGCTTGTTCCCAATCGCGCAAAGCATGGAGGATGGGGTCATAACTTTTACGACCACTGTCATAACGGTACAACTGACCACACAGCTCCGCCAATTTTTCCACTGAGCACATCACTTCGAACAACGCATCACTTTCGGGGTTGTAATCCGCATAGGCAATCATAGCCATTGCGAGCGCATCAAAGGTTTCGCGACGCTCTGAGCGCACGGATATCCGCTGCTTTCGACTATAACGCAGTTGGTAAATATGGGGATTGCGGTTCCAATCGTGACGCTTTAACGCCGCCGCAAAGCGGCGCACAGGCACCAATTTCGGTAATTGACCTAAAAATCTTGGCGCAAAATGTCGATGAATTTTACCAATAGAACTGGTCATCACCGTCCTTTTTATATTATCCATCCTTTTTTGCGCTTATGTAGCACATAAGGAGTTGAATTTTGTTTTGCATAATTCTATACTCCCTATCAGGAAGCTAACCTTTTCCTGACAGAATTACGTTGAGCCCTCAAAATCTTTCCTCAGTCCGCCAAGATAGAGAAGATTTTGGGGGTTTTACTTTCTAGAGATAAAACTCTCCAATAACCACCTTATAGCGTGGCAACTCCACTTTTTTACATATCTTCTTACATTGCCTTCATTGCTGAAAATATGCATTAATAATAGATTGAATAGATTGGTCTAATTCATCTTGTATCTGTTTGGGAATACGATTAAATTCGTAGCTGAACCCGCGGTCTTTTACTCGTTTCCTCGCATAGGTATTCTTATCCTCAAATTCCCAAAGAGGTTTTACCGTCGTTTCCTTTTTTTTACTCTTAGATACAAGTTGCTCTGTAATATTTTTTAATGTTGTTAATATGACTTTTTTTAGTTCATCTGACGCGATTTTCTTGTTATCGATTAATCGCGCAATCTTCTCATTAACTTCATCAATAATATCCCGTTTTACGAGTTCTTTTGATTCTATAAGCTGCTCAATTGTCAGTAATAATTTGTAGTCGCTGTAGGCGAGTTCAGATTGAACAGGGAATAGTGCAATAATATCATCGGGTACTGAAGCAGCTTGAATCGCCCGAGTCACTTTTGCTGCAGACATGTTTTCAAAAAGAGCAATTTCTTTTTGTGACATACCATTTTCTCGTAATTCTAATAAACGTAACCCAATCTCTCTTAAGTTATGCTCTTTAGCCGTTTGTATATCTATCGCCAATTGTCTTGCATCATCACTGCTGATTTCAATATCAGTAACTAAGACCGAAAGTCCAACATTACACAGCAATGCTGCAGCTCTTCGTCTTGAACCATCCAAAATTTCAATTTTTCCATCTATTCGATGCCCAATCGCGGGGAAAAATTGTTGCAGACGAATTGTACGCGTAATATCAACAAGTGACTCTGGCGTTAACGCATTTTGGTCACGCCCATTCATTTGAAATCGAACAAACGTTTTATCCGCTAATTCATCAGCTGGAATATCCGTCAAATAAAAAATGGCTGACTTGCCTGATTTAAGTACAAAGCGTTGTGAATGTTTTTGGTCTGTTGTTAAATGCGCTAATGTTGATGCACTTAACGTTCTTCCGATAGTTTTTCTTTTAGTTTGCATAGTAACCTCTATCCACACGTAGAAATTCTACTCGGTCAAAAACAGCTTTAGAAAAATCTTCTGCTGCAATCTTTGCACTCTTTAACGCTTCTGAACTTCCTATATACGTTGCAGGATTGGCAGAAATAACGGTATCAAAGGACTCACCACAGCGTTCAAAACCATCAAGTCGAGGTAAAGCAACATCGAGCATATCCCCCCCAAAAATTTCTTTAGCTAAACTATGACACAGTTTATGATCCGTCTTATTCACCAATTTAGACATGAAACCGATGTTGCTGATCAAGTTAACATTAGCTCCCGTAGATTCTATCAATTCAATTAACTCTGGTAGCCGTGTTAAATATTTTAGTGTTGAATGAAAATCCACTTGAGCAGGCGGAACTGGCGTCATTAAAATATCTGCCGCAGCAATTGCATTTGATAAAAATGCATCAAGGTGAGGCCCACTATCAATAAAGATAAAATCATAATCTTTTTTAACTTTATTGATAATATTCTCTCGCAGAACAGTATAGATATTATGACCTGGTAAATGCTCTGCACACAATAATTCCCATTGAGAGGCAATAAATGCATCTTCAATAGATGCAGGGATCACATCAACGCCTTGAATCACTGAAGGTAAAACAAATTCATTTAGCAATTCTTCTCGAGTCACATTCTGTAGCATAGCTTGAGCTGCAGTAGTATCAACCACGCCGATTGATTGCATATGATCTAAAAACATAGTAGCTGATGATTGAGGGTCAAGATCTATTACTAAAATCCTAAGATCTTCAAATATGAGATGAGGATGCGTACGCAATGCATGAGCCAACGATACTGTACTGACCGTTTTTGAGACCCCCCCTTTCAAATTTCCAACAAAAAAAGTGAATGCATCAGGGTAACGATCACGGTACTTAGGGACACCACGATGATGATAAATATCGACAATATTTTGGATTGTCATCGCGTACTTTAATGCAGTTCCTGCTTGCCTTTTCTCAAATACGTATCCCGCATTTTCCATTTCATTAACAGCATAATCGACGCTAGCGCGAGTCAGCTTAGGCAATTTAGCGACGGCTGCTTTAGAGTAAACTTGGTAATAAACGGTTTCATTCAGTTCCTCTTTTTGAGATTGAACTTGTTCAGTCAACGATTGCAATAATCTGACAGAGCGACTCGCAATTTTGTTGAACTGATTATTTGCTCTAACCATACCAGTTTATCTCCTTATGCAGCATTCTTAATTAGGATGCATAATCCTACATAAACTTAGTATTGTAAACAATCTTTTGCTAATTATTTTTCCCCACAGCTTTAAAATAGCATAACCACATGATATTAAAGAATATTAAATAAAATAAAAATAAGATTTCAATCTGAAATCACCAATTTAAATTCTAAATTCCAAATGAAATTAAAAATGTGAGAATTAAATTTTATTAAATATACTAATGACACAGTCCTATCCTTAATTAGTATTTTTACTCATCTTGTACTAAAAACAGCATTAATGAATATCATTATCAAATAGAAAAAGACGAATAAAATTGCAATTTATTCAATTTCGAAAATAATTAACGCTTTTATCTGTAAATTTCCTGCTATTTTTCAATAAATATAGGGGGAAGAAATATAATTCAGGTAGAGTAATGGGAACACTTAATCCCATTAGCGAAATGAAATATCAAAATGTAACATGGCATCAAGCGTAAAAATTTTTGTATAAACGTCGGTTGAACTTGATTTTTTGTGTCCTAGATACGCTTGGATCACTTTCATGGGCACCCCATTAAAAATAAGGTGCATCGCAAAGCTGTGTCGGAAGGTTTTACAGGTGATCGGGTTAACAACATAGGAAACACCATTCGCTTCCGCTTGTTCAACCGCAGAGCGTAACCAATTTCTAACCGTATTATCACTTTGGATTGGCCAAATCTGGCTTTGATTCTTCAGCCGCATCGTCGCAAAGTAACTTTTCATCAATTGCACATACTGGGGATCGAAGAGTGCAACAATCCGTTTAGGACGCGCCTTGACTCTAATTTCCTTCGACTTTGTCTGTATTTCTCGTTGCTTAAGTGTTCGCAACACCACAAATGGGGTTTCTTCATCGAGATGAAAATCCCCTTTGGTTAATGCCAACGCTTCATGAATACGGGCTCCCGTATTCCATAACGTATCAATCAGCGTTCGCTGATGCAGATCCGGAATAAATTGCAAAAGCTGGTTTACTTCTGGTGCCAGTAAATATTTTGGGCAATCTAATTCAGCCGCTATCGCCAAATTTCGTAATTGTCGTGCACGCTCTAAATGACCATTTTGTAAGAGAGCTTGAGATTGTCGCTGTAAAATTGATTTACCACTTTCAGGATTGACAGGAAAAAAAGTAGACATAATACATCACCTTAATAATCACCATACTAATAGTTACCTTTAAATATTATCATCGACTAAAACTAAATATGACGCGGTAACAGAAAATCGCGCACTCGCGCATGACGATCATCGGATCCTTTCACCTTTTAGAGCCGATTTTTACCTCTGCTGAATTTAGGTATTATTGCGTTTTTTCCCTTAAACCGCAATAAGTTACATGATACGGATAACATCATTCATTCAAAAAAACAAGATATAGTAAAGATCCTTACAGCAATCACACTAAATAAGGGAAAATAAGCGAAATGCCTCATTTGCGGAGAATGACGGTAAAGCGCAATAATGATAAAAAAAAGAATTGATCAAAAAATAGGCTGTGCAGAATTGATTTAGAGTGACTTTATTAGGGTATGCAATGTGATTGGATGAATATATAAAAAAGATGCTTAAAATCGATTGTATGCCGATTTAGGCATATAGATTATTCTGACTAAAATAGGACGGTAGCCACAGCCAATTAAGATTTAACTAAATGAACAATCTTTTAAGGCGTCCGGATATGAGAACATACGTAACAAAAGCAAAAAATTGCTGTCAATATCTAGGCTGTATCCTTTATTTATCCTCTAGCAATTCAACTTTCATACCAAGCTCAGTGCTTTTTAGAACATTAACGAGCAGTCGTATTTTAGGCAACTTGAGAGCATAAAAGTGGCTTCTTACAAAATTTGTTGGGGTTGTTTGCCGTAGTAGGACACTACTTTAAAAGCCCTCTCAATATTCCCGTCTTATCGAACTTTTTCGTACTTATGTAAGTAATTCATTCGTAATGAGGTAATAAATTTACGCTGATAATGTAAAATTATGCAATTGCGGTCTTGGTTATCATTTTATAATGTCATTATACCAATGCCTGTCTATTTACCACACCAGAACTAGTCACTATCATTATTGAATGATTTGTATATTTTGGGGGCGATAATTATTTAGATAGATTAATCACTAATTGATATACCACCCTAATTCAAATCGATGACATATCAACAGTGCTTAAGTAGACAGAAGCACGAAAAAAAACATAAATTTTTCTTATTGATTAGTGTGCTTAGTGTGCTAGCAATATATTAAAATGAATACAGAATTTATAACTCAATCACTTAACAGTTGTTTGATTACTCGATTTTCATGAGCTTCAAAATAATTAATTATCAATTAAATCAATTAATTTCACTTAAATTAATTTGGTGAACTTTATACGTTCAGCCGGTTTTTTATTGAATGTACATGGTAGAGTTAAACAATACTGATGTAATTATTGCCAATAAATAATTTATGATTAATATGTTAAAATAGACAAAAAGTAACAAAATGTAACTATTTTTTATTTCTTTTCCAAAACTGGACTTTATATCTTTAATTTAATCATTATTTGTTTCTTATTAGATTTAATCGCCATCTTAATTTAATTATCCGATAGTGATTTTTATGTGCAATTATTTGTTTATTAAAAAAAATTTTTAATTATTATCTAAATGTAACTAGATAAGAGAAAAATGATTGGAATTCATATTATATTTGACGCTTACAAATATATTTAGTTAGAATGTACTCATATTTTGCGTCATTTGTTTTCTGAATGTTTACATTTTACATATACTAATCTAGTAATGAATGAAATTATTTTTAGATTAAAATTAAATAATCAATAGTTTTAAACGAGTTGCATCTAATGTTTATATAATATATAACAAGTACTGTTATGATTGAAGTTGATTTTATGGGTGAATTTGATTTATTTCATAATTTACATTGATTTACAACATTAAAGCTCAGATATCGACGATCATTAACTGATGATTGATCGAGATAACCTATCACAATAGGCTATCTCGATCAGAACTAACAGTTTTACTTAAATCAAATCCTTAATTATTATCACCATAATATTTATCTTTTTGATGCAATCGGAATTAGAGGTTATTATTTTGATTAATTATTTATTGATGAATGAAAATAATAACTTTCAATCTTCATTTTATATATTAAATATAATATCTATTTGTTTGTAATAAAAATTAGTCACGATAATCAAGGGCGCGCGGATCAGCAATTAGGGATTACTGGGCGATTACTTGATAATGCTTTGACCTACCAATTAACGGCGAGTGGGGATAATCAGGCTCAACACCACAACAGCACGCTAAATCTGGGTTATCAAGGTGACAATGTGTATTTGGGGGGGCGGCTACAGTTATGGTAGTGAAAGTCAATCTTTGAACCTCAACGCGAATGGGGGACTCATTGCTCATGCCCACGGGGTGACATTTAGCCGCTTTATGGGGACCTCAATGGCAGTAGTTGAAGCACCTGATACTGTAGGAAGCACATTAAACGGAGGAATAGCGACGGTTGACTCTGGTGGGTATACGGTGGTGCCTTATTTGATTGATTACAGTAAGAATACCGTGAATTTAGACGTGAATACGCTTCTTGAAAATATCACAACGGAAGAGACTTCCATCAATCTTTACCCCACTAAAGGAGCAATTGTGAAAGCCCATTTTCAAACGAAAAATGGGTATTAAGCCTTAATGACATTAAAAATGTGAGGCCATGATACCGTTGGGAGCGACAGTGGTTGTCCATAGTGACAACGACTCTGCTGAACAAAACACCAGTATTGTTGGGGATGGTGGTCAGGTGTACTTATCCGGTCTATCTGAGATAGGGTACCTTGATGTAAAATGGGGAAATACTGATGTTCAGCGTTGTCGGGCTGAATTTAATTTGGCAGAAGCTGCAGAGAACCCGTATTCGTCACTCCGTCAATTGAGCATTCCTGGCTCCACTTATTCCAATTCATTACGTTAAGGTGTTATTCCATGAAATTACTATTGCAGTTGATATTTTGTTTTCACCACTATATCAAAATATGCTGGGCTGGATTAATTTTAATGGGCTATTTGCCTTATGCATACAGTTATGATTCTTTTGTAGTGCAAAATGGCCGAGGCTTAGTGGGAGTGATGAGGGAATCATTTTCAGTCAGACTCTATGGAAATACGCTTAATGAGGTTAGTTTTCTTCCTAGTGCCTACGTACAATTGACTTTTTATGGAGGTAATACTGCTTGCAGACTCGGTGAGTCAGATTTAATGGAAATTGATGGAGTTATGGGGGTACCGCTCAATTCTCAAAAAACACTGATGTTAGTCCCTGAGGTTATATATACGGATAATCGCAGTTGGAATATAAGGGGTAATAGCTTCCAAGATACGGTGACCGCGATATTTAATGGCTATGGGTCTACAACCAGCCAACACTTAGGAAATCCGAATGGATGTATCTGGCTTCCCAATCAATCTACTCCGAATAATGGGAAAGATGGTTTTTCAGTCTATCATAATGTCAGTGCTACAGGGCGTGTCTTAATATATGGGACAGGCGAGCAACGGTCAGGTTGGATAAATTTACCAAATCCTTTGCAACTATTGCTTCGAGATCCTCGTAGTCCAGGTCCCTTCCCAACAGGAGTGGTAATGCCAGCGGGGCGCTATAATGTTGATGTTAGTGATTTGGGGTGCACATTGATGGTTCCTACGTCGATTGACTTTGGCCCACAACCCGCAAATTCAAGTGCAGGTCAATTATTAGCGACGAAATCAGGTGGCAACTTATTAGTAAATTGTCAACAAAAAACGGAGCCTATATCGGCAACCTTATCATTATCTGCCGGTATTAACGTCCTTTATTATTCCGGCAATGAATATGAAGTCAATTTACTCAACAGTGAAAATAAAGCGGGAGCTTATGTCACGATGTCCATTGATATTGATGGTAGGCCAACAAATATTCCGTTTAATCGAGAATTCATTAATATCGGCAATATTAATGCAAACCAATCAAATACGAATTTTAGCTATCCGATTACATATAATCTCTATTCACGAGGAACGGATATCACCGGTAAAATTAAAGGAAGTGCTGAGCTATCTATTGTATTGAGATGATTGTTATTCAATATTAACAATTCGTAGTGTTATTTTTAAGTATTATCACACCAATAAAGAGTGAAATATAATATTATGATGAAGAATAAAGGCTATCCGGTGAGTATATTAATTGGAAAAAAAATACATTGTATTCGGAAGGAAAAAGGCATCGCAGGTGAGAAACTAGCGAGAATGTTAAACATTAGCCAACAACAAGTGTCTCGTTATGAGCGAGGGGTCAACAAAATTACAGTTGATTTTTTATTTGAAATCAGTGAAATTTTAGGTGTTACACTGTTTGATTTATTGGTTATAGATAAGGAAGAACTGCCTTTTGAATATTTATGTCACCATGTAAGTTCATCGATAATAAAAAAATCATAGTCATGATATGCCTATGTGTAAAATACGAGTGATTTACAAAATATAATTGATTTTTCATTATGGCTATACGATATGTATCATAATTTAAATCAAATAGATGAATGATGAATTAATAATTCAATATAACTCTATTTATTGTTTAAAGTAGATTAATTAAAAACAATAATAACTATTTTACATGATTGGTTTAAAGAATGTTTTGATTTACTGTTATTTGTGCTTAAGTTGAACCTGCAGATAATTTAGTGTAAGTTTCTCATGTATTATTTACAGGTGATTCTTGTTATGAACATTGACATGGGGCATAGAGAGCTCATTGCTGAACACAGCCCTGTAAATAATTCTTTGCATTTATCTTTCATTTAAAGGTGACCGTCTAGGCGGTCACCAAACGTTATAATAAAACGACTGATTGCCTATTTCCAGTTTTGTATTGACATACTCCATTTTTCAGACACCGATTCAATCTCTAAATAAATTACTATCTGCACAAATCCTCGTTGAGGAATACCTTACTTTTTTCAATTAAATAACGAATGACTCTGTTGAGCGATTCAATAGTATTAGTTCTATAAATAGCTTTGCAGATATCATTAGGATAAGCAAAAAATGTATTTAAGTTCCCCCAATGCGCGAACCAGCTTTAGGTAATTTGTGGGGCTTATCGCCAAAAATTACCTAAATGATAAGGTTATTAATTGCCTCATTAGGATAAATTCATGTCACTAAACGAGTTCAATTGTAAACATTTTATACCCACTATCATCACTCAGTTTTTGCGTAGACATGGATTTACATGTATTTGACCCTATATTTCCAGACACTTTATATCACTTATTTCATTATGAATTCGACACCGCAGATATTCTCGCGGAGAACGATAACTCAGTGCACTGTGAGGATGCGATTCATTATAATTCTCGAAGGCTGCCGCAAGATTCTTTACTGCCGTTAATCCGTTAGGTTTTGACATGAGGCTTATGTAATCACGCTTCATGATTTTTACAAAGCTTTCTGCTATTCCATTACTTTGTGAACTCCGCACCGCCGTATGTCTAGAGGGGATAAACCAACTTGTTTAGCGAACCACCTTGTTTCATGGGCTCGATACGCTGAGCCATTGTCTGTCAACCACTCAACTGACTTTGAAGGCAACCCGTTACCGAAACGATGCTCCACTGCACCTAACATGTCATTTTGCACGGTTTCACTGTCGAAGCCTCCCGTGCTGGCTGCCCAATGAAGGGCTTCGCGATCAAAACAGTCTAAAGCGAACGTAACGCGCAGTTTCTCTGCCATTATCACATCGGAACTCAAAACCATCTGAACACCAACGTTGGTTGCTTTCACTCACCGACACTTTTCCTGTATGAGCTCGCGTTGAGACTGGGATTTCAGGTTTACGTTCCAATAATAATGCGGATTGCTTCATAATTCGGTAAACGCGTTTGGCATTTATAATCGCGATACCTTCATTTTCAGATTGCCGACGAAGTATTGCCCAGACACGGCGATAGCCATACGTTGGCAGCTTATCAATCACATTGTGTATACGTGCAAGGGCATCATTATCACCTTGAGGGTACCGTCCTCGTCCATCTTTACAATCGCTTTTTCGTTTTACTAGAACGTATAACTGCGCTCGTGACACTCGTAGCGTTCGGCTCACTAAACTTATTTTCCATCCTTGGGTAATAAGGGCGCGAGCGCAGTCCGCTTTTTTTGCGGTCATACTCGACAGCTTCTTTAAGAAGTTCATTTTCCATTGTTTTTTGGCCGAGTAAACGCTGTAGCTCTTTAATTTGCTTTATTGCGGAGGCTAGCTCAGAGGCAGAAACAACTTGTTCACCTGCGGTCACTGTGTGTCACCTCAGTCAGGCTTACTTCTTGATACTGCTTACGCCAAAGGAAAAGCTGGCTTGCAGCAACACCATGTTGGCGAGCAACCATGGAAACACTCATACCCGACTCAAAGCTTTGCTGAAAAATGCGATTTTTTCTTGTGGGGAACGTCGTTTTCTGCCTTCAGGACCTAATATATCGATCATGTTATCTCCAAGAACTAGTCTAAAAACTAGTATTAAGATTATCACTAATTTAAGTGACTCCAACTATCTGGAGATCTAAGGTGCCAGTCTACTACACCGTTAAGCTATACAACATCAGTGATTGTTCTACGCAACAAAATGAGGTCATGCATTCAATATGGAGATCACTTCAATAAACGCTCTATGAAGGTGCAAATTATCAAGCGGCAAAGATGTTATCCGCCTCGGCAAGAGTATTTTAACAGACGAACAAGCAAATTGATGCTGATATGAAGGGCTCTATCAGTATCACAAATACTGGCATTATTCTTCGTAAGATAAATAATTTTATCTTTAGTACCGGGAGTTGGCCGGTTCGATATTCATAATCCGCTTGGAAGCTTCAGCATCAATTTTAGCAGCAATAACGTTGATGTCGTGTTCTCCCTACACCATATTTTTTCACTGAAGGAGTTCGTTGACAAAATGGGCACCTTACATAGACCTAGGTTATAAATACTCACCATAAATTACCGTATATTACAGATTCCACACCAGATTGAATACATAACCGGATATTTTCTGTTTTCTAAGTAGCTCTCAGGAATATACAATTATAGAACATACATTTTACGAAAAACAGGAAGTATATTATTCTATAATTAATAGAATAATAAATTTATTAACATTAACTTACAAGTGAAAATGGTTTTTAATTATATTTTATCCGCAAATACACTTATAATAAGTATAAATCAATTACCTTGGACACAAATATGAAAAAATTATTACCGCTCCTTATTTCTTCTACAATGGCTTTATCATTTACAGCTTCAGCCATAAATGTTGGCTCTATTGATATTAGCGTAACAGGTCGAATTGACCCCGCAGCTTGTGAATTAGATATTGCGGGTGGTGGGAATATCGATTATGGCCTAATCGATCCTGACACATTATCATTTGAAGACGGCGCTTTTGGCGGGAAATTTGCTGCATTACCAATACAAGAAGCTAGTTTTACAATTCGCTGCTCAGCTAATGCACCCGTTAAATTATCAGCCGTGAGTAAACGTTTAGGTACCGTTGCTGGTTCAACTGAAAATTCTCGAGGATTTGCAGCTCTTCCTATTAAATTATTAGGAATTGGCGCAGGAAATGCTTCAAATGGCGTGGCTGGATTAGGTAAAACCTCAACAGGCATAAATATTGGTGGATATATTGTCCGTTACAAAGCTAATAGCTTGAACATTAGTTCCTTGGGCGAAAATAATACGCTAACCACGCTTTCAGGCAATAAAGTTCAGAATATTTATTATAATACAATAAGCAATATGTGGTTGCTTTCAGGTGGGAACCTATTTTCAAACAGTATGGATTTAGAAACGTCTTTTGCAAAAGCAAATGAAACAACTCCTATTGAAGCCAGCATTTATGACGGAATTTTACAAGTTCAAGCGTATGTAAGTCAAGAAGCTGCAGAGTTTGGTAAAAATAAACCAGTATTACTCAATGGCTTATCAACAATTGAATTAAATTATATCTAAATTTTAGAGGTAACTAAGTTAAATTAATTTAGTTACCTTATTTAAATGATACCGCTAAAATGAAAATAAAAACATACTTATTACTAATAGGCTCATTATTAACCCCTCTTCTATCATTCGCTTCAGGTATACTGCCTGCAACATCCGTTGCTATTGTTAATGAAAAAAGTCAAGATGGTGAGATAGTAGTGACTAATACAGATAACTATCCTGTCCTATTAACAACAGAATTAGTAAATGTCGATCCTGAATATCAAGATCTAATTATTGCGACCCCGCAACTTATCCGGGTTGAGCCTAAAGCTAAACAATTAATCCGCTTTATGCTCACTAGTAATTCAGAGTTAAAACATGAAGTATTGATGAGAGTTATTTTTGAAGGGATTCCACCTCAAGCAAATCCCGATGCCGATCAGGTTAAGTTTACTATTCGCCAAAACCTTCCTCTTATTATAAAACCTAAAAATCTACCAGAAAATGATACGCCTTGGGAGTTGTTAAAGTGGAAGTATGAAAAAAACGTATTAATCGCAACCAACCCTAGTCCTTATATCGTCAGGTTAAGCAATAGTGTTGTGAGTTTGCCTGGAAATATTCAGTGGATCTTGCCATCCAATTATATTTTGCCTAATCAATCTATAGAGTTAACGACAACTCAACACCTTCCCACACTAATCGATGAAGTCACGATACAACCGTTTACTCAGTGGGGATATTCAACCACTCAAAAATACACTATAAAGATAAATAACCAGCAAAATGATTAGAAAAAAGAAGCTTAAAATTGTTACAATTTTACTATTTCTAGCGACTTATTCATACGCAGAAGAAGTCATTTTCGATCAAGATGTTCTAAAACATAAAGGTATACCAACTGATGTTGCGAAGTTGTACAGTGAAAAGGCGCATTTTCCTCAAGGTGAAAGTATTGTTAGTGTTTTCTTGAATGATAATTATATTGGTCAAAGCTCTTTTTTATTTAATGTTAAAGGAGAGCTTTGTCTTAATACTCAGTTTATTGACACTACAGATATTGCTCTATCCAAAAGTAAATCAACGTGTCCAACAATAAAAGAGTACAATAACTTAGAGATAGAACTCATACCGGGTGATTTACGGGTCAATATATATGCATCACCATCACTGTTAAGAAATAAAAAAAATGATAATTGGATCCATACAGGAAAATCCGGTGTTCTCAATTATGATATAAAATATTTTTCTTCTAAAAGTGATTTTCATTCTCAATCATTCTTGAATTCAAATTTCACAGTAGGGTTCAATATATATAATTGGATTGTACGAAGCGATCAAACATATACCCATTTTAATGGTAAAACAAGTTTCGATCATCAAACCTTATATGCAGAAAAAACACTAGAATCCTTGAAAAAAAACTTGCAGATAGGTCAGATTAGTTTACCTAATTCATTTTTTAGCTCTGGGCAAGTTATTGGTTTTCAGTTATCTCCTGAATTGGCATTAGATAACTCATCTCAAGACGGTGGAATTGTCAGTGGCATCGCATATGAACGCTCTATTATTGAAGTCAGGCAGGCGGGGATTTTAATATATACAACAACGGTACCGGAAGGACCTTATACATTGGAAAACCTACCGCTATTAAATAATAGATTAGATTTATCTGTAACAGTAATAAATCAAAGTAATAAAAAAAATACATTTATTGTCCCTGTCAGCTCATTTATATTAGCCACAAATAATATGAATAAAGATATAAATTTTGGTTTTGGTAAGGTTAATCAAAATAATGTAGATAAAAAACCCTATGTTATGAATATAAGCAAAGGATTTAATTTACGTCCTGATATGCTGATTTTTGTCGGAGGACTTGCATCAAAAGATTATCAAGGACTAGGGTTAAGTAATACTTATTCGTTTCCGAATTTATCCTTAGCGACGATAACAACTAACATATCTAAAGATAGAGATAAAAAATATGGTGAATATTATACATTAAGCTATAATTACCCTATCGCTGCTAACGCTAATTTAGTGGCGAATTCGTTATATCGGAGCAAAGAATATAAAGACTTTAATGAAACATTAAATAATTATGATACAAATATTTATTCAAATAATGTAAAAAGTAGTGAAACTCAATATGGTATTGGTGCAAACTCACACGTCAATAATCTAGGGTCGTTTTCGTTAAATTGGAACCGTTCTATTGGTGATAGAACAATAAATTATTATAGTGCAACTTGGAATAATTTATTTTCAGATAAATACAACGTTTATTTAGGCTATGAGCGAAGGTTATATAACAACACAAATGATAATACTATTTATTTGAATGTAGATATTTCGTTAGGAAATAGGCAAAACGTATCAAGTTGGATGAATCATTACGGCGATAATAAAAGTTACGGAACAAGATATAGTAATCATAATAATGATTACTTAAGTTATTCTGTTAGTACAATTAAAAATACTTATCCTAGCAATCAAAGCGCCTCATTAAATGTTAATTATACGACCCCAGTGACTTTACTTTCGGGCAATGTTAGTAAAGGTAATAATACCAACAGTTACTATGGGGCACTATCAGGCGGGATGGTTTATTTTGACAATGAACTCATTTTTTCATCAAAACGAATATCGAACACGTTTGCTATAGCAAAAACGGAAAATCAGGAAAATATTCCAATACAATCGTCATCAGGAACCGTGATGACGAATAGTAAAGGTTACGCGGTAATCCCTAGCATAGATAGTTATAGAACTAATTATGCCAAGATAGACTATCAAAAATTACCTAAAAATATGAATGCGCCTTATGGGATCATAGAATTTCAACCTGCCAGTGGAAGTGTTCCCTTAGTTAATTTCTACGTTAATAAAGTTAACCGCGCTATTTTGATCCCATCTTTTAATGGGAAAAAACTCTCAAAAAATTTAAGAGTATATGATAAAATGGGTAATTTACTGACAATAACTGACAATGCTGGACGAATTATTATTGATAATTTATCCCTACCGACTAATTACTTTGTTGAAATAGATGATAATAAAAAATGTACTATTGATCTTAGCGAAGATATTAGCATTTCAAAAACTGAGCTATTTACAATAATAAATCCCATTTGTTTTGTGACTGACCAAAGGATTTAGAATGATAAAATTAATTGCAGGACTACTTACTTTCCTATCTTTTAGTGCATTCGCATCGGATAGCCACGGAACATGTAACATCCGCTTGGGAGCTAATGAGATTAACTATGATACCTTGGCTGATTTTAATACAAAAAAACAAGATGGCGCAGTATATGCAGGAACCCGAATTGTTCCAGTAGTAATAGAATGTAGTGAAGAAATTACTCCATACCTTGAGTTTTCTAAAAGTAGTAATACATTTTCAAATAATACATCTGAAGCTATTTTAAATATAAATAATGCAATGCTCGATGGGAAACCTATTTTATTAGATGCTATTGAATTAAATAGTTCAAATAGAATCAACTCATCACAAAGTGATATTAAAGTTCACCCCAACATACGTATTCAACCCGCTCAGGATAAAAAAGGAAAAGTATTTTCCTTCAATTTAGTTGTTGATTTAAAAATTAATTCATTGAGTAAAAAAGGTGTTATTGTTAGAAGCCAAATACCTTTACAAACGCTAGGTGGAACTACAAGTTTAGCTATTAGCTATTCAGAAATGACCACCGCATGTAATCTTATTGTTGATTCGACCTCCATTGATTATGGTGTTATAAATAGATATGAGCTAAATGACTATTCTTATACAATATTACCTGAAAAAAACATTAACTTTACTGTACAATGTGATTCAGGAAAAACGGCCATAGCTATCCAAGTTTCTAATCAAATGAAACCGTCACTAGCTCCAAATAAACAAGAAGGCATTAACGGTTATGGCCTCCCTCCTGTTCAGTTATTGAGCCACTCTATGATGGCCGGGGGGCTAGGTAATACTCAAGAAGGTATTCCTATTGGTGGTTATGCCGTAGCGTTAGACTTAAATTCTTTATATATCGATAATAATAAGGCTGAAAAAGTACAGCCAATCTCAGGTAATTCTTCTTGTGGAGATCCTTATGTAGTTTGGCAACATACAAATGGGGATCTATTACCAAATAATTCCTCCAATAAAATTACATCTTGGGCTAAATTAGGGAGCTTACAACCTGTTCTTTTTTCCAATATAAAAGGTATAATAAAAGTCCAAGCCTTTATTAATAAAGCCTATTTGCTCAATGTTAATAAAGGAATTAAATTCAAGGGACGCTCTATCATTGAATTATGTTATTTATAAAGACACTATGAAAGTCTGGACTTCGGTTGACAATTAGTTTTTCCTAATTGTCGCCGGAGGTCAGATATAATGAACATTAAAGCTAAACGAGATATTGCACATAAAACAAAAATCTTAAATCATGCCCGTGAGAGCAAAAATATTGCTAAAACTTGTCGTCATTTTGGGAGCAGTAGAGAAACTTTTTATACTTGGAAAAGAGCTTATGAACGAGATGGCGAGAAAGGATTAATCAACAATAAACCCTGCCCTGAAAATCCAACCAAAAGAGTTGCAAAATACATCGAAGAGCCGGTTATTTATCTGCGTACGACTTGCCATTTTGGTCCTCAAGGTGTGAAAATAATTTCATTATCAATAACCTTAGTAAAATAAAACCCGACATCTAATTTAAAGATGTCAGGTTTTATTTTATTAATGCTACTTAGTCTTTTTTAAGTAACATTGAGGAAACCTTAGAGTATCAATATGATTATTTAAATAATTAAATAGCTTCTACCGGTAAGTATACTGGCCACCATGCTGCAGTTCTAACAACTTCCACTTCTGAAAGCGTTGGCTCCACTTTTGCCACGCCTTGAGATTTTGCCATTCTCATCACTTCTAATGCCACGATACTGGATGTAATACGCAAATCTTCGTTAGATGGCAATAATGATGCGCCTTGCGCTCCTAGAGTTGCTTGACTTGCGACCGCTTGTACCGCAGAGAAAATCATTTCGTCAGTAATTTTTTCAGCTTGCGATACAATAGCCCCAAAGCCTAGCCCTGGATATAATGCTGCGTTGTTTGCTTGACCAATCTTATAGCAAACATCTTTATAAATGACATCATCAAAAGGGGCGCCTGTTGCAACAAATACGCGACCATCAGTCCATTCGATTAAATGTTGTGGTGTTGCTTCGTGTAATAATGTCGGATTCGATAAAGGGAAAATAATTGGATGTTCAACATTACTTGCCATGTTACGCACGATGCTTTCGGTAAATGCGCCTGGTTGGGTAGATGTACCAATTAAGATGGTGGGTTTTACTTGCTCAATGACAGAGGCAAGGTCAATGATCCCTTTAGATTTATTGTTTTTGGCCAGAATGTTCGCCATTGCAGGCCAGCGTGTTTGTGCTTCCACAGAAACATCAACAACTTTTCTTTGATAGTTGCTTACGCTTTGGATATCTTTAACGTAGTCTTTTTGGAAGTACAGTAAGTCATCTGTCATGTCTGATGTTAGCAGACCTGGCAGATCAACGAGCCAAATACGTGAAATTGCTTCTTCACGCGTAAGTCCGCTGCGGATCATTTGGTCACGGATCTGGTCAGCGATCCCACAACCTGCTGTTCCTGCACCAAATACAACAACACGTTGCTCAGTCCACGATGTTTTGCTCAATTTAACGGCGTTTAATAGACCTGCAAGTACGATCGCTCCTGTACCTTGTACATCATCGTTGAAAGTGGCAAATTGTGCACGGTATTTATCGAGTATGCGGCGTGCATTGGTTGAACCGAAATCTTCCCAGTGTAAGACGGCATTTGGGAAAAGTTTTCTTGCGGCTTTAACGTAGGCATCAACAAAATCGTCATATACTTTGCCTTGAATACGTTCATGTCTATTACCAACGTATGAAGGGTCGTTTAATAGTTTTTCATTGTTTGTACCAACATCCAGAACAACAGGAATGACGCTGTGTGGATCAACACCGGCAGCAACGGTGTATACCGCTAATTTACCAACAGAAATATCGATACCGTTTGATCCCCAGTCACCAATACCTAAAATTTCTTCTGCATCGGTTGTTACAATCAGTCGGATGTCATTGCCTTCTGCACCAAATGCACGTAATTTCTCTTCAATTAATTCGGGCTCATTGATGCTTAAGAATAAACCTCTTGGACGTGTTATCACTTCGCTATATTTTTCAATGGCTTCACCAACAACAGGGTCATATACGACAGGTAACATTTCTAACATATGGCGCTGTAATAAAGCGTAGAATAATGTGACATTATTGTCGTGAAGTCGCCACATATAGATGTGTTTATCGAGGTCTGTACGACATTCGCGATAAGCGCGATAAGAGCGGTCTAATTGCACTTCCATATCTTCTGTAATAACAGGAGGAAGAATACCGTTTAAGTCCAGTGCTTTTCTTTCTTCTTCAGTAAACGCGGTTCCTTTATTTAAGGATGGATCTCGTAATACTTGATATCCTCTTGCTGTAGTTTTTATTTTTCGAATGTTATTCTCAACAACGATTTCAGCTTGGCGGTTATACATATAAAAACCTCATAATTGGATTATTTAAAAATAAATTAAGCACCAGATAAACCATTACCTGTCATATCAATAGGATTGACGTATTTGTTAAAGTCCTCTTCGCTTATTTTTCCTGAAGAAATAGCTGATTCTTTTAATGTGATGTTTTTTGCAATCGCATTTTCTGCGATATGAGCTGCATTTTGATATCCGATAATTGGAGAGAGAGCAGTGACTAGCATCACGCTATTATTGACGTACTCAGTAATTTTGGTGTTATTTAATTCAGTGCCTTCAACAGAATACTCTCTGAATTTATGGCAGCCATCAGAGATGATGCGAATCGAGTGTAATAAATTATTAATAATTACAGGGCGCATTGCATTTAATTCAAAATTACCTTGGCTACCAGAAATAGATATTGCAGAGTCATTTCCCATCACTTGAATACCAATCATGACAATCGCTTCACACTGTGTTGGATTCACCTTACCTGGCATGATTGAAGAACCTGGTTCATTTGCTGGTAAAATCAATTCGCTTAAGCCACAACGAGGACCGGAGGCTAGCCAACGCATGTCATTGGCTATTTTAATCAATGCAACCGCAAGTCCTCGAATAGCCGCATGAGCACGTACTAATGCATCTAAAGAGCCTTGAGCAGTAAATTTATTTGGTGCTGTAACAAATGGTTTTTGTGTTAATTCTGCAATTTTTTCAGCAACATCTTTTGAAAAGCCTTTTGGTGCGTTTAAACCCGTACCTACCGCGGTACCACCTATCGCAAGTTTATACAGGTCTAATTTACTGCGTTTAATGTCTTCCAACGCGTCTTTGAGCTGACCTGCCCATCCATGCCACTCTTGGCCAACGGTGAGGGGAACTGCATCTTCTAAGTGTGTGCGACCAATTTTAACCACGGCCATCCATGAGTCAGCTTTTTTTTCAATAACTTGAATTAAACTTTCAATGCTTGGAATTAACTGTTCATCAATCGCAAAAATTGCAGCGATATGCATTGCAGTTGGGAATGAGTCATTTGACGATTGCCCCATATTCACATCATCATTAGGACCTATAGGTGATTGAGTTCCTAATGTACCGCCTAATAATTGGATTGCTCGATTAGAAAGTACCTCATTGACATTCATATTTGATTGCGTACCAGAGCCTGTTTGCCATACATAGAGAGGATAATGGTCATCAAGCTGACCACTGATAGTCTCATCAGCAGCCATAACAATGGCATCTTTTTTCCAATCGGGTAATCTGCCAGCAGCAAAGTTAACTAACGCACAAGCTTTCTTTACATAGCCGTAGGCGTGGTAAACCTCTTTTGGCATGAGGTCATTACCGATATTAAAATGTTGTAATGAGCGTTGTGTTTGGGCACCCCAATAGCGATCTGCGGGAACATTTACTTTTCCCATACTATCGAATTCTTCTCGTAGTCCAGTAGCATTAGTTCCTATAGGGATATTCTTATTAAGCTTGTATTCCATGAAATACTCCTATAATGATTAAATTTATAAAAAAGACAATCATATTTATGGATATTTACATATTTATAGATATTTAGCATTTAAAAAAATGAAATAGAATTATTAAAAATAAATTTATGAAATACATTATCATAAATTAAATCAAAAAATCAAAATGTCAAAGATAAATTATAATTAAAGTCAAATATAGATAGTCAAATATCGACATTAATTAATCACATATAGTTTAATTTTAAAAAAAGATGTCAAAAATAAATGATATATTTGATTTTATTTTACTAAAATCAAATAAAATTCATGTTGATAGCTTAAATTGTAAGTATCCCGGAAAAAAGTCCCATTCACTTTCAGAGATCTTCATCCATACTGATATGTATCCTGAGGAGATCGCTATGCGCAATGATCTGCTTTAATCAAACAGGACACTTTAATAATGGAATATAATCCAATTATTGAGGTGTTAAATGAAAAAACGAACAAACAAGTTTTATACTACTGAGTTTAAGCAAGAAGCGGTCGCATTAGTCACCGAACAAGGTTATAGCGTCCCAAAAGCGGCAGCTTCATTAGGGATCACCGATAAATTACTTTATAACTGGAAAGCAAAATTCGACGCTGAACAATCCGGTAGCCGCTTGAATGCCGATGAGAGAGCTGAGCTATTAAGGCTTCGAAAAGAAAATAAAGAACTTAGGATGGAGAAAGAGATCCTAAAAAAAGCCAGCGCCCTCCTGCTAAAGGAAACCAAGTAGCGTTTAAAACGATTAAGCAATTATCTTCACAGTTTCCCGTGCTGAAGCTCTGCAAGTTAATGAAAATAAGTCGTTCTGCCTACTATTCTTGGCTTAAACGCCCAGCAAAATTGATCACCGCAGAACAACTTAGCCTGTGTCCACTCCCCTTTAATTGAGACACGTTAAATTAGAGTTTTCTAACTGTTGACGATAGGCCTCCGGTGGGAGGTGATTTAAACTTTCATGGGTTCGATTTTGGTTATAATCTTGCAGCCAAAACCACGCTAATTCTCGCACTTGGCTTAATGATTCAAATAAATACGCATTTAAAAACTCTCGACGGAACGAACCATTAAAACGTTCGATAAACCCATTTTGCTGCGGTTTTCCCGGTTGAATATGGCACAGTAAAATTTGGTTATCTTCACAATAATTCAATAAGTTAACTGAAATGAGTTCAGGGCCATTATCGACTCGGATCTGTTTCGGTAACCCTCTTTCGGCTTTTAAACGTTCAAGCACCCTGATGACGCGTTCAGCCGGTAATGACGTATCAACCTCAATCGCCAAGCATTCACGCGTTCCTTCATCAATAATGTTGAGAGTTCTGAAGCGATTACCGCAATATAAACTGTCGTGCATAAAATCCAATGCCCATTGAATATTCGGGACTTTTTCTATCACTAATGGTCTTTTTTCACGCTTCGGAAGCACTTTTTTAACCCGCCGTTTCAGGTTCAATCCTAATCGACAATAAACGCGATAAACTCGTTTATGATTAAAAGGATAGCCTTGAAATCTCAGTCGGAAATAGCATTTCCAGAATCCCGATTGTGGTGATTTCGCTAACACAGATTGTATGGCATCGATCACTACTTGGTCTTTTTTACGCCAATCTATTTGCTGATGGTAAAACGTGGCTCGTGACAACGACGTTAGCTTACAAGCCTTAATGACTGATAAGCCTGCCTCTTTTAATGATTGAGCACAGGATCTCTTTTCAGCCACTACCAACCCTTTTTTGCGAAAAGCTCCTTCATCGCGTGGTTTTCAAGGCTAACTTCCGCAAAGAGCTTTTTCAGTTTCGCATTTTCATCTTCAAGCTCTTTTAATCGTTTAACATCATTCGCTTCCATGCCACCATACTTTGATTTCCAATTATAATAAGTGGCGTTGCTGATCCCATTTTGGCGGCAAATATCTTCCACTTTCATACCAGAATCAGCGAGTTTTAAAATATTAACGATTTGAGTTTCAGTAAAACGAGCTTTTTTCATCATGACCTCTGCAAATTTTAGGGCAGAAAATCTAATTATAGCTGTCTTATTTTAGGGGAAGTGGACAATGGCTACGGTGCTTATGATGGATTAACGCGAGTGAGCAATGTGGGTTGCTTCGCGCATGCACGTCGTAAGTTCATGGAGGCGAAGAAGCTTCAGGGTAAAGGTAAATCGGGTAAAGTCGACGTGGCATTAGCGAAAATCCAAAAGTTGTACGCCCTTGAATCTCGATTAAAATACGCTTCGGTAGAAGAACGTTGGTCTGAGAGGCAATCGAAAGCCAAACCGATGCTCTATGAACTTTATGACTGGTTAACCTCACAGAAAGTCATCGAATCGAGTCCGCTTGGTAAAGCCATCAAATACACCTTGGGTCAGTGGCCTAAGTTGATACGCTATGTTGAAGATGGGCATTTATCTATCGACAACAACCGTGCGGAACGCGCCATCAAATCGTTGGTCATTGGCAGAAAAAACTGGCTTTTTGCTAATAATGCACATGGTGCCGATGCCAGTGCGCTGCTGTACAGCATCATCGAGACAGCAAAAGCTAACGGGCTAATCCTCTACGATTACCTGGTGAGATGTATGAAAGAGCTGGCAAAGTCAGAGCCAGATATCAACTCACTTCTTCCCTGGAACTTCTTACATTAAAACTAAAGCGCTCCGTGGGATCATGGGGCGCTTACTTTCCACTAACTGGAGGAATACAGATAGACGGTCTAAATGAGTCGCTTACGCTTATCTACAAAAATTAAGAAGACATATTGCCTTCTTAATTTTTTTGGTTTGGACTAAAATAGAGAGTGTTAGTTTAATGTTACAACTAATGTGGAGCTTCCTGTATAACGATCGGGGGCAATCGTTCCTGCTGCAGATAATGTAGAAATAACATCAATATAAGTTAATATATTTTTATCTATTTTTTGACTATTATTACTTCCTGGTGAATCACTGATAGGTATATCCATACCATTTCGTTTTAACGAAAGGGTTGATGATAAGTTTGTCCCCAATTGTAATGTTGTCTCAGTAAAACTGAATGAGACAGATGCATTTTCGGTACATTTAACACCTATCTTCGCTGAGGCTTGATTACCATTCAATCGACCAGTACTGACTATTCCATGGTCAAGATTTACTGTATCACCACCTGTTGGGCCAGTGATCTGACATGACATAGGTATGGGGTCAATTGGAGTGTCTAAACATTCCAGGTTATTAGGCGGGTCGAATAGAGTATTATCTCGCGAATTTAAAAGAGCAAAACAGCCAGCGTAACGATAATCCTTACCGAGTCTGTCATTATGATTCCTTATCATTGCAGCTGTGCCACTCGCACCAAATGTCGCGATAAAATCCCTATATGCTTGTCCAAGTGTTTGCCCATCTCTAAATCCTACTGTATAGAGTGAATTAATCCCCATTCCATTATATCCGCCTCTAAATCCCCATGTAGCAGTTCTTCCTGTTGGGATATAAGTTTGCCTATAAACAAATCCCCATCCGCAAAGATTAGAAATAATTGCTGGACAATAAATTATACGATTCGCCTCTTCATCAGAAATACTAAATGAAGACCAAGAAATTGTGTGAATTACCTTATCAGGAGAATCTGGAGCTACTCTTAACACTGAACTTGTCACTACTGGTTTTAAATTTTCAGAGTTTGCATTTGATACAAAAAAAATTAAGCTCACAAAAATCAAAAAATATTTGGCATAATTAAACATAATAATAATATTCCTTACTTTCACCTGATTTTTCAATAAAATCAGCATATAAATATATCCAAGAAGGATTATGACTGTCTACTGGTGTCCAATATTTTACTATTTTAATTTTATTGAATTTTTTCACCATATCGTCTCTCCATAAGCAGCTAAATTACTACGCAGTCATTTATTCATCAATACTAAATCCGATTCAATCCACTATATACCATATAATGGTAAAACGATATTAATCTCTCCAACCATGAGTAGAATGAAAGAATACGTTACTATATGTCTGAATCCTCCAAAATGAACTATTTTTGTTGTTATACTTATTACTCATAATTTTAATATTTGGCATTCATCTGTAACTTAACATAATAGTAAATAAAACATAAAAATTAACATTATAGAAAAGATAATCTCTTTAGTTATTTTTATAAAAAAATACTTTATTCATAATTTAATATCAAGCTAGCAGAAGCACTAGTAAATTCTCCACCATTTAAGTTTGTAGCGTACTCACTTAGCTTAGGTTTAACCGTTATCAACGGGATTGAAGTTAGTGTGAAATTAGGAGATGTACTATTCAATGCCCATTTTTGGTCATTGATATAAAACTCAAAACCTAACGCTGAAATTTCATTAGCTTTTAATAATGTTTTATTAAAATTCGCTGGTGTGCCTGTTAATTGCAAACTTAACGATGGTGTATTATTACTACACGTAATTTTTATTGGAACAGACAATTCATAATCGCCATTATCAATTCCTTTCTTTGTTATAGTTTTAAAGTCAACAGTTATATCATCCTTATTATCTGAACCACTAATATCACAAGTAACGGCTTGCACAGTGACACTAACAGTAAGAGGCAAAGTCCCCCTGCTACCAGGTGAAATCTCTACAGCCTGAGTTGGAGAAACCAAAAAAAATATGCAAATTCCACCGATGAATTGCTTTAATGCTCTCTCCATTTTTACGATACCTTCATATTTATTCATTTATCTACCTATTGTGAATCATATCGCTGGGAATATTTATCTAACACTATATGATTTATTCAAAATTGATAGTGTAAAATAATGTCGCAGTAAATTGACCAAGTGTAATAGAATTATTTTGTATAGCTTCAGGAGTTCCTTGAACGAAAGCATATAAAGGAACACTCATTGTTCCTGATTCTGTTAGTCTAGGTGACAATTCCTTACCAATCTGAACACGAGATAATTTATCATCCGCAATTCCTATCACAGCACCTTTTGCTTCACTACCTGTATCAAATTTTAGGTATCCATCAGGCGTAACATTTCCTGAACTACCATTAAGTGTTATTACTATAGAATTAGCTAACATAGGATCACAATCTTTTAAGATTAAATTAAATTTTTTATTAACTGAGTGACCATGTAAATAGATTTGTTTATCGATTATGGAGCCCATATTAACTTCAATAGGAGTCTCATCATCAATAACGCAAGCCAGATTAACTAGAGTACCATCATAATTAACTGAAGTTGTATTATTACCCCAAGTTAAACTACTCGCTAAAAAACAACAAGCCGCTATTGTAACTAGATTTATTTTTATCATATGCCACCTTACGGGTAATTTAGTTCTAATGTCGCAGATGCTGTAAATTGACCAGCAGATAATACAGATTTACCACCTTTAACAGGAACAGAGTATAAGGGGATATCTAGTTTTCCACCTTTAGACATGACTAAAGTATATGGCTTATTTAACTCAACAACACTACCATTATCAGAACGATATAGCCGTATACCTAATCCAGGTTTATCAGTTACTAGAGCTTGGGTATCAAACCCACTATCTTCTCCATTATATTTCAATTCAATAGGAACATTTGCTCCTAGGGTACCATCACATGATACTTTTAATATCCAGTTTTGTTTAAATCGATTCCCATCAATTCGTTGTATACCTATTTCATTAAAATGAATATGGATTGGCGAGCCAACACCATCACTGCTATATACATCGCATGGTGGAAAATCTAATAAATTACCTGTCATATTAATTTTAACATCATTACTCGCTATTGACGTTCCAACATTAATAAAAAATGCCATTACACTAATTATCACTGCACTAATGAAGGGCATATATTGTTTTTTTATGCATTTTTTCATCCTAGCCACCTCATTTTCAGGCTTTTGATAAAATAACCTTAATCATATAACACTATGAAATAATGATAAAACTTGATTTTTATCATTAATAAGATAACAAGCTGTCATCCTATTTGAATTTTATTTATGTTCACTAGCTATTAACTTCAATTTTTAACTAAGATTAGTCACTCATACTCAGCAATTAACGTTGCTGTGGCATTAAATGGACCCGTTTTTATTACCGAAGCCCCCGCATTACGGATCGGTACAACATAAAAAGAAATAGTATCACCGACTAAAATACGAGCTCGCCGGTTAGTGGTATTATTGGGAATAAACGTTCCTCGCCCTAAATTAATAAACTGGATCCCAACATCGTCATTATCGGTACCTAAAAACTCCGAATTAAAACCTGAAGTGGTACCCTGTATTCTTACTCTCAGTGCTGTACCATTTTCGGTATCGCCACAGTCTAATTTTAATGGTAAGAGAGTTTGATACATTGCTGTAGTTGCATTTACATTAGCAGCTTTAGTTTCCATTTTGCGGATTATAATATCTTTAAAGTCCACATTAATAATGTCAGCTCCTGTTGTAGAGGTAAAATCACAAGGAGGATTAAGAATCAAATTTCCTTTAAGATTGACATTCGCGCCATTATTTGCCATAACCGAAAATGCGATACTAAAGAGAATTCCTCCACAAATACCCATTTTTTTAAATTTAATGGTTCTCATCATTAACTCACTATTTGGTTAAAATTAGCCAAAGCAGTATAAAGCTTATGGGTAACTAGCTTCCAATGTAACAGTGCTTATAAATGCACCTCCTTTGATACTCTTAACCGCAACGCCAGGATTTAATAATGGATAAGCTCTTATCGTTGGACGCTGGCTATTTGTAAATCGAATATCTGTATTCAAAGCAAAGAAGGTCGGGCTACTACCTGATACAGTAGCAAATCGTATACCTAAATCATCATTACTTGTCCCAAGTACGTCAGTATTGAATTTAGCACCGTCCCCCTTAAATCTAAGAGCAACGTTTGTAGCGCCATCAGCATCACACTTTAGCGTATATGGCACAGGCTGTGGAAAATTAGTACCGGTAATCGTTCTAATTACCATATCTTTAAAATCCACCTCAATTGGGCCATTACCGACGCCTGAAATCTCACATGGTGGATTTAAAATTAAATTACCTTTAATATTAACTGTAACTGAATCTGCTGCTAATGTAGATGATGTAAATAGGCAACTAACGACAGTAAAAGCAATTTTAAGTAGTCCTCTATGCATCGTATCCCCCTTAAATTGATTCATTCTTTTGGTAAAATAATTAGTCATAACTCAATTGAAACCCCATAACACCATAGAACTCGCCTGGTGAAACCATGTGCTGTAAACGGATTGGAGCAACAGTATAAGTCAACTCAGTCTGGCCTACTGGTAATAACTGCGGTGATGTAAATCTACCTAATTTCAATGGATTACCATGAATGTCTTTTATCACTACACCTAATCCAGTACCTCCACGTAATTGAAGATATTGGCCGCTAGAATCTGTATCCGCTCCTGTAAATCGAATATTAACTCCCGGCTGATTAACACTCCAAGGCAACAATCCTATTTGGCGATCCCATTGGGCATTTTGTACAGCCAAACACCCCGTTAAACCAATACGTAAAGTTGCACCTTGTCCTACTGCCCCAATATTAGGCAAATCACCAAGACCAACAATTCCTAAATTAATCGTCTGATCAGTACTCTCCATCTGTAATCGGCAGGGACTATCTGTTAACGCACCTTTCACACGCAAAATTCCGTGTTGCCCATCCACATTATTGTAGTCTATAGCTTTAGCCTCAGATCCCAGTAACTTTTGAGCAGCAGTTGCAGGTACACTTAGGCCTATAGTTATACAACTTCCCAGTAACCATATACATAACATGGTCGTATTCATTGATTTTCCTTTAACCACCGCGTACTCTCCTGGCATCCTACAGTTAAGGTTTTGTTTTAGTCACATTACAAACATTAGCTTTACAGCTAAATTCCAATTCAGGGCGGCCACCATAATCATTGATATAAATCAGAGAAGGCTTATCACCTAATTTTGCGCTAGTAATGCCTAAACTAGCTTGCCCAAATGGAGATACCATGACTGGTGAAAAATCATTATTCTTTGTTTGATACGTCAACGAATGAGCATTAATAATTGTTACATAAAATGGTGTAGGGTTTTTCACCATTGCCATTTGAGCACTTTTATCAATTGTTATTTTCTCTTGCCATGGAGAACTTTGTTCCCCAGGAATTATCGCTTTAGGGCGATAAAATAGTTTTACTCTTGTTTGTAAAGCCACTTGTAATACATTTGATTTTTCGCTTTTAGGCGGAATTTCTCGTAAATTAAAATAAAATAAAGTTTCCCTATCTTGGGGCAATGTATTAACCGCTGGTAATGCTTCAATTTTTATTTGGCTAGATTTTCCAGCTTCTATGCGTTGTACTGGAGGGAGAACAACTAATGGGCTACTAACCTTTTGTCCTTTATCGTTTTCAAGCCACCCTTGAGCTAAGTAAGGTAATTCTTTATTATTATTCCCAATATTTAGAGTGATAGATTTTTTATCTCCTTCAAAAATAACTCGGGTACGATCCATCGTGATACCAGCAGTTGCCAAATGGGTTATAAAAACACCCGATATAACTAGTCCTGTTCGCTGTATTGTTGTCAATTTCATCTCAAGTACCTTTTATTTTTTAATCAGTTAATTATTCAACTCTAAAATAGACTATATACCGTGTTACTACATTTTTTTAGTTGTCTCTGAAGGAATATTTTCACATGGTAATAATATTGATTGCTCTAAGTTTGGTAATTTTTGAGGAAAAGAAATACTGCAAGCTCCTTCCTCACCCCAGGATACCGTCATTTTTCCCATAGGGACAATACCACTTAAATAGGTATTTCCATTATCAGCAACAATACCAGTGTTCTTACCTTCAGAATTTTTCACCTGTGCACCAAAAGGAGGGAAATTACCATTTTGTAAGCGAATCACAACCATTGCTTTCGCGCCAGACAATATATTGAATTTACGGTATCCAACTGCCCCTTCAGTTAAAGTTGCTTGAACTACTGACTGCTCCGCATCAACGTTATCTGGTAGATTATTTAAATCTACTTGAGCAATATTACGATAGTAACTATTCACATTGGTTATTACTGCTTTACCAAAACGGTTTGATTTAACAGGAGCCCCAACACCTAGAATTGGTACATTAGCCGCACCATCAGTATCAACAAGTAATCTCGTACCACCTAATTCTCCCCCACGATGTAAAGCACCGCCATCAGGGGTTAATGTTATCCCACCATTAGCAGAAAAACCTACAGCTTGATAATCACTAGTTATATAACTAGCATTACCAGAGAGGAATACATCATCTCCTTGATAAGAAACGAATCCACTGGTTGATGCTCCTCTTCTATTCTCTCCTGCGCTTATTTGGTAGGAAAATCTATCTGTAGGGCTATTATAATAAGATGCCCTATTATTTATACCGCCTCTACGCTTATCTCTGACATCCATGGCATAACTTACACTACTACGACGACTCCAAGGAATAGATAAAGAAAGATAAGCACTATCATCATTAACTCCCTGATTAACTTGGCGGTTTAAAGATAAAGAAGCACTTATATTCTTAAAATCACCCAAATCAAAATATTTTGATAACATTAAATTATAATAGTTATTTTCAGGCCTATCCCAATATGTTTGGTGGTTATAACTTAAATATAGAGATAAACCAGCATCTACGAAATTTTTATTAAATGACAGAGTATACAGCTCTTTGCTACCACCTAAATGAATTCCAGATTTTTTAGACTCTAAAAAATCATTCAAACTCATGAAATCTCTCTCAGAGAAGCGATATCCTGCAAACGCTATCTGACTGTTATATTCTTCAAAATTTTTCGAATAACTTAATCGATATGAGCCGCCACTTAAAGTTGACTGGTTTGGTAGTTTAGATCGAGATTGAGTTATATCAAAAGATAATGCACCTAATGCTAACAAATCTCTACCTAAGCCAGCAGATAATGCTTGATAACGCTGGGTACCTAATAAACCACCAAATAATGACCATCCATTTGCTACCCCCCATGAAAATTCACCTGAAGCAAAATTTTCCCCCTGACTATGCCGTTCATAATCAGTTGGCTGTCCTACCGCAAGTTTATATTGAACTTGCCCTGGGCGAGTTAAGAATGGTAAGTTAGCAGTATCAACATTAAATTCTTGCGTTGTTCCATCTTGCTCTGCGACAGTTACATTTAGCGTTCCACTAAGAGCATCTGAAAGATCTTGAATGCGAAAAGGACCTTGCGGGACTTGAGCTTCATAAATAACACGACCTTGCTGACGAACTGTCACGGTAGCATTTGTTCTTGCCGTACCTGTGATTTCTGGAGCGTATCCCCTTAGATTTGGAGGAACCATATTTAAATCAGTACGAATTGCAGCCCCAATAAATCGAAATGAATCAAAAACTCCTGAATCGAAATAATCTTCGCCTAAAGTTAATTTAGCTTTTAAAGCAGTTAAAGCACGATATGCATAAAAACGATTCCATGTCATATCGGTATTTGATTGACTATTTTCTCCCGCAATATGAGTAGATTCAGCTTGCCAATCACCACGAAAACGCCAAGCACCTAAATTAATACCAGCAACCCCATTTCCGGATAAAGTATAGGTTTTTTGGTTGACTTTTTTCGTGTCCATTATACTACCATTTAAGTTATAATCGAACAGGAATGCATTAACTCCATTATCCCACCTAGAAGGAGGATCCCAATCTGGAGAACTATATTCTAAATAAGCTTGTGGTATATTAATCAATAAAGATGATGTTGCTAAATCACCAGTAAGTGTAACTCCAGGTAAAGTTGAAGGATCCCAACATTTATCTTTACTTTCTAAACTTGACCATTTTAAGTCTTTAATAGAGGAAGAATTAAAGCCGATTAACTCTACTATATCTGGTGATACGCATACACTACTTCCAGTTTCACTTTCTTTATCTTCAATAAACGGAACAGAATATTCACCTATGCTATATTGATTAACTTTAACTTCTAAAGTATAAGTCCCGGGCATAATATGTCCGGCTCGAGAAAATTGCTCTAAATTAATATTTTCTTTGTCTTCAATATCTAATACATCCATATTAAATACGATATCTTTTGCAAATACATACGGAGTAACACTGCTATAAAATGCAGCAGCTATAAGTATATGCAAAGAACAATAACGCCAACGCGTAATAGAATTAAAAGACATAAAAAATCCTTGTTCAAAACAACTTGCCAAATAGCAATGGTTTTATTTTTATTATCAGTTGTAATCTAGTTTAAAACTGAGAGTACTTTGAAAGTTCCCAGGAATAAACGTCGAGTGATCACTTACCATACGTAACCCATAATTAAGTAATCTATCTCCCTGAGATATACTTCCAAGGGATATAGGATGATTGGGTGTTACCCTTTGACCTTTTTCATCTTCTAATCTGAGCGCTATACCTGATACATCGCCAAAAACTAAGAAATTATTATTTTCTGAAGGGCCAGCGAATGTTATTGAAAATGTATTCCAAGGTTCACCAGATAGTGATGATATTCTACAATCTATAACCTTTATGCTAAAAGGATGGCGCGTTCCCTGCCCAAATTGTTTCAAAACACTTATTGGCTCCACGCCTAAATCAATACTTTGATCGATTGATTCCATCGCAATGGCGCAAGGGGTTTCTAAGATACTACCATTCATGGTAAGGATCCCTTTAAGTTCAGCGCTTACCGCTGATATTGATATACTTAAATATAACCCCAATATTTGAAACACAAGCCTCATGCCATATTCCTTATACATAACAGGAGGGAAAGAGATAACTCTTTCCCCACCTCACCAATAACTTATTAGTTGTATGTTAAAACAAAGTTAGTTACTGCAGAAAATGCGCCTGGAGTTACAACTGTACCTTGAACACCTTGTAGGGCTGCTTTGAAATTCAATGTATTATCACCAGCAACAAAATTTTGATTTGCAGCCTCATTAATTTTGATAGCGTTACCTGAATCATTCATCAATTTAACACCTGCACCAGCACCAGTACCTGTAATTGTGATTAAACCAGTGTCATTCCACTCAGTGCCAGTAAATGTTACGTCAACAGTATTTTTATAAGTTTTCTCTACTTCCTGACCATTCTCAGTTACTTTGTATGTCGCATTTAGGGTACAGCCTTCTAATCTAATATTGAAAGGTTGAGCTGAAGACATACCGCCATTTTCAAGAGTTACATTAGATATTTGACCTAATGGCACTTCTTGGCTTTCATCACCAGGGGCAATTGAACATGGAGCAGTGATGATTGAGCCAGTAAACTTAACTTGTCCTTTCCCAGCATCTGCGGCAAATACGGATGAACTCATAGCTACACCACATACCAGAGTTGCAAGAATTACTTTTTTCATATTACAAACCTTTAATATATTTATATAATAATACTCTCGCTCAATTGAGCCGAGATGACTTAAATAAAATAGAGAAGAATTATCCTATTTTCGCCCTAATTTATTTTCCAATTACAGCCAATTACCCTGAAATTAGGATTTCAGTAGTAATTGGAAAAAAAATAAGTTAAAAACAAAAAAACATCATTAATAATCTAAGTTAATCTAGTTAATTAAGGATACGACATCCATCAAGTGAATTCTCACTTTTAATGACATCACATAAAAATTCATCCCAGGTTTTATCTAGTGTTTTTAAAATTAGATTTAATCGATTCACATCAATGGATGTAACTCCATTCTCGTAGCGTGAAACTTGCTGCTGACTAACATTTATTAACTTACCTAACTGATGTCCTGTTAATGATTTATTTACCCTTGCTTTTTTTATAAAAAATCCAATTTTTTTCTGTATTAAAATTTCATTAATATCACTCATAACAACTCCTAACTTTTACTAACTCTTAGCTTGAGATTTAAAATAAAATTACTAAATAAAGCAAAAACCTGTATAATGAGTTAAAACACCAATAAAGAGTTAACAGTCCATTTTATGAATAATATATCCTTTTATTACGTACTTTTTCATGTCTAAAATTTCATTACACCCTGAATAAGAGTAATAATAGATTTAAACTCTAATGGAGTAAAATAAAAACAATCTATCAATAAATAAAGAACAATAGGCAGGATAAATCAAAACATCAATAACGCTCACTGAATTATGCTTATTTACTTTATTTTTCATACACATAATCCAATTTTAAATATTAATATATTTTATGAAACCATAAAATAAGTAGGGTTTTAAATATAATTACCCAGTATTTATTTTCATTTAGTTACAAATAATATTATTAGTGAAACAATTAACGTATATTATGTCTGGCAACTCGTACTAATAATGTGAATTATTTTAGAAGGAATTAACTTTATAACTGTACTTTAAATATTATCGCTTTAAAAATTAATTATTACATACTTTCACTAATTTAATTGAATATTACAAAATATTACTATTTCGACCATGCCTCACATACCGTTAACATTATAGTGATAAGCTGTTTTCAAACATAATCATTATGTATGAATATAAATACGCCTTTGGCGTGAGCATCGTGGCAGCGCCTCTCTATTTCAAGGCAGCTCCCTTCTCCTCTTTTATACTCTGCGCTATGTATATTCCCAGACCTGAAAAACTATTATTTCAATATGATTGTCAATGATCTTCAAAAAACCCACCACAATGATCATTGAAAAATACTCCACCTAAAACCTAAATATATCGTCAATCTCGGTGTTTAAAATGATATGATTCATTACCTGTTTCTAGAATATGGCAATGGTGGACTAATCTGTCTAATAGTGCGTTTGTCATTTTTGTATCGGTGAATAATTTTGCCCATTCAGAGAATTCTAGGTTAGTCGTAATGATTAAACTGGTTTGTTCATGTAATTGACTGATAAAGTGAAATAGCAGTGTGCCTCCTTGTTGACTAAAAGGTAAATAACCTAACTCATCGAGAATGACGATATCGTGTTTCTGCATTTGAGGGGTTGGTTTATAGTTCTTACCATCACTGTCTAATTCCAGTTGGTTTACTAATTCGAGAACATTCCAGAATCGAACTTTATACCCTTGAGTTGCAGCATGAAACCCTAGCGCTGTAGCAAGGTGAGTTTTTCCTGTCCCTGGACCACCAACAAAGAGAATGTTCTTTTTTTGTTTCACATAGTCACCTGCCATCAATAAATTGAGGTGGGCTTGTTCAAGTGGGCTGTGGTCAAAATTAAAATCACTGAAATGGCGTTGTTGAGTAAAACAAGCGCGTTTTACTCGGGCTTCTATTTGATTGATTTGGCGTTGAGTGATTTCTGCATTGAGTAATTTTTCTATAATGTCCAATGTGGGTCTTTTTCGCCTAACACCATCAATCACGATTTCATCAAAAGCCTCAGCCATCGTACCGAGCTTGAGTGTTTTTAGTGCATCAATATAATCTTGTCTTTCCATGGTTATTTCCTTACTAATAATTGGTCAAAATGATTTAACGTGGCCACTAGGGGACAATTTAATGGGAGTTGCTTAGATTCAAGCGTCGGGATCGTCGGTTCTGTTAAACGAAGGATAATATTCAGCACCGCTTCTACTGTAGGAACACCTTGTTCTAAAGCAATCTCCGCAGCTGTAATGCCAATATTCTCACCAAAATCGGCAATTAAACTTAAGAGTCTCACCATTGCTTTATCGCCTCTGGGTTGTGACATCAACTGTTTTTGCAGCGTCTTGATACAATCAGGTAAAGGCCAATGTATAAACGGTTCACCATGACGTAATGCACCGGGTTTTTTAGCTAATGCAGAGAGATAGTGATAAAGGTTGTACGTCGTTTGACCTTTTAAAAAGCTACGGGGGTGTTGGGCAACTTCTTCAAGCTCATAAAAATATGCAATGCATCCGCGGTGATTTGAACCGTCACCGCTTTCCCAACGAGATGGCAAGGAACACTATATCGAGAGAATCAAACAATATCAGAGAGCATGTGTTCACGAGCAAACGCTCTGTTCGGTATCCTGAATAATGTATATAAGGTGAAAATAGGCGTTATTCTTCTATCAACCTATCATTAATCGTTTGATATTTATCTTCTTTCCAAGGTTGCTCTAACCGTTTTTGGCACTTTGAATGTAAATACGTATTCAATTCATCCACGGAATCGAAAGCAAGCATCGGTAAAAAGAAGCGTTTTCGTAAAGTTTGAACTTGGCGTTCAACTTGCCCTTTTTCCCACCCTGCAGCAGGCGTACAAGCAACGGGATCTATTAAAAAATGGTTCATCATGGCAAGAAAAGCATCATTAAAAACCCGTTCCTTACCTTTACCGATCTTTTTCACAATCGTTTTGGGATTGTCGTAAATACCTCGTTTGGGAGTTCCACCGAAAAATTGGAATGCATGATTATGAGCATCAATCAGCATTTCGACGGTTTGTCGTGGATAAGCCCGTACAAAATAGGCTTGAGAATGGCAGAGCCTAAAATGACCGATATTAAGTTTAACAATTTCCCCTTTGATACTGACTTTTTCGTGGCTCCAGTCAAATTGATAGGACTCGCCACAAGGAAAGGATTGCGGAATAAAAACGACCTTAGGGGGTTGATAATCCTGATTAAATTTTTTGATAAAACGGGAAATACAAGGGTATTTACCTTCAAATCCGAGACTGCATAGCCATTCAAAATGTCGAACAGCAGAGAGTCGTTGATGCTTAGGCAGCAGCATTTGAGCTTCTAACCGTTCAATGAGACGAGTTTTGAAAGGACCTAACTTTGGTGAAAGGGTGTTTTCACGCTGATAACGGGGAAGTTCATTTGAATTTAAATACTTACGGACGGTGCGTCTATCAAGTTGTAATTTCTTAGCAATCTCTCGCTGAGAGAGCCGGTCTTTATGAAAAAGAGTCGGACTTTGGCGATGGTTTCCATACAAAGCATTCCAAATTATCCCTTGCAAAAACAAGGAGTGTAGCAGAGCTATCAGGTGGATCATTTTTACACGATCTTTCCTGCCTAATTTGGTGGAGTTTTGCATGATCATTAACAATGACGTACATATCAGAACAGTTGATGAGTACTCAAAGGAAATCAAAAAAAAATCACCTAAGCTAAAGCTATTAATTGCTTTAGAATTATCTAAGCAACCATATAATACTTAATAAAATTATTATAAAGAAGTAAACCTATACAAAAGCTAGGATGACGAAAATTATCCTAGCTTTTAGCTATTGCTCTGGCACTGTTGCAAATAAAGAGATTAAGTTAAGTTTTCGGCTCACAATGAATTATAGGTCAAAAGCGAGGTTCACTAAACACACTTCGCCTAAGGACTGACCACTTCACTCTAACTACCAAAATTAATCGTTTCGGAAATTACGGCTGTTCCAACGTAGAGCCTCTGTTCTGCACAACTAAATCAGGACACTTTTCTTGGGCTTGTTGCAAATAATCGCTATGACTGTTTTTTGCTCAACTGTGTAGTGGTCAACTAAAACAGTCTCTACATTGAACAATCGATTCATAAAGGCAGATTTCTCCCAAACTGCCCCCTGAAAGAGCGCAAAACATCGCTAAACTCATTGAGCTAGCGACGTTTGCGTTAAGCATAAAAATGAAAAAAGAATAGAGTCAGACTACTGCAGGGAAATGAGCTCTTCGCGACTTAAACCAGTACTTTCAACAATAAGGTCAAGACTAACCCCATTTTTAAGCAAGTTACGTGCCATCATAATCTTGGCATCACGCATACCTTTTTCGATACCTTGTTCAATACCTTGTTCAATACCTTGCTCTAGACCTTTTTCCCAGCCAATCTTCTCGCCTTTATCTTGTAAGCGTTGTGCAATATTCATTATTGCCTCCTTATGCCTTTCTGCCTGTTCACTCAATTGCTGGACAATATGTTCAAAGTTGGGGGAGTCCAGTGCAATGAACAGGTAATTGAGGATAGTGATGATGTCGTTATCACTATTATACTGTTGATTGAGCGCTTGTGCCAATAAGGGGATAATCGTGTCAAATTCATCCCGCAAATATTTGTGCTTCATCGCCAGCTCCATCACGGCCACTTTGCGATGATTCACCAACTCATTATCATCAATCACCGTTACATCAACCAACGGGAACGGCTGGGTATATAATTCATTAGCCATATCAGCTAATGGAAAACAATCGGTCCACAATTGAGAATAGGGGTAGGGTGAACGACCACCGTGATAAAACAGTACCGGCACTACTAACGGTAACGTTTTATGCCCTTGCTGAAGATGTTGGTTCATGGCTAAGAAAGCATAGTGCATGAGTCTCCAGGCCATGAGTTTATCGGGCGTGGACTGGTGCTCGACGAGAAGATAGATATACCCTTCACCTTCCGTTGTTTGCACCGAATAGAGCACATCGGATAAGCGAGAGCGCAGCTGTTTATCGATAAACGAGGAATTTGTCAGTGCCAATGTGCTGAAATCACACAACGCTTTGATGTGCTCAGGCAGGTGAATGTCAAAAAAGTCCTTTGCGCTGTCAATCTGCGTCATAAACCCTTTAAAAGCCGCATCATGGGCAGTCGGCGTGTGCTTAGGTTTCATTATTCAGTCACTCACTCCTCACGAAAGAAGGCTTATAATAACGCAGAATCGATTGTCTGTCCGTATTTCGGTTTTCCATGTTCACGTGAAGCCTAATTTGTATTCTCGCCCACACACCCAGTGCATTTAGTGACGTCATTTCAATGAATTAGTGAAATCATGGACGATAAATAAAAAATAACACTCGTTTTCGTCCAGCTCATCATGTCAATCAAATCACGTAAAATGTTAACCTTATTCACCAAATGGTCATGGGATTAAGCAAAATTGATAACCCTTAATGTCTAAGTGACAAACCATTCAGGGGATTGGCTTTACATTTCATTCCATAACCGTGGGGCGGGGGATTGGGTGATGATCAATGTCACCGTCAAGATAATAAAACAAAAGATCAACGTGTTTAAATATTTATCTGACCCGCCATGTAGACGTGAACGAAGATACACAAATAACATCAAGCAAAACACGATGACTTGCGTCGTCATTAAAATAATAAACACGCTTAACTCCTCTGACAAATGTACATTATCGGATCTTACATTCTCGTTCTACCGTGATACTAACAACGTATAGTGTGGCAAATTTTCATCGAACTGACCGCAAAGATGGTGTTGTTTGCAGACTTCGCTAAATTGTTTTTTATCACCCAGCACCCAAAACTCGACCGAGTTAATCTGCTTCCCCTCATCACTGAACCCTGTGGTTAGCGCAGAGGCTGTGACATAGAAGGTGGGTATGCCAGTCAATATCGGTTTTTTCATTGTCAGTTTTTGCCAGCGGTCATCACTGAGTATCACACTGTCCCATCCCAAATCTTTAAGCAGCTCCATCGCGTAAGTTAAGCGAAACAAATCACTTTGGCTGGCAATATCACAACAACACGAACGCCACAGATATTCTAACCGTGATTTTAATTTTGAGGTCATTAATCGTTGTTGACCCAGGTGGATGAGCCATTCAAAATCATGGACGACACAGCGGTGAAAGCGTTTTTGTTTCAGGGCCGTTTGTAACCAGCGAAGCAGAAAAAGATTTTCGGACTGGGCGTTTCGGGCAGCTTTTCCATCCCACTGCGCCAGTTTGAGTGCGACTAAAGCAGCAAAGGCTAATTTACCTAACCAATGATTTTTTTCTTCAACAGAAATCGTGGAATTTATTACTTTTGTCATGTGCTTCGCGATTGTTATTTAGCGAGTCTTTGTATGCGTTTTAACGTATCGACAACATCCGATTCCGTGACAGCCCCGTTAGGCTGACCGTCTTTATCATAGCGTACTGCACCAGGCATAATCGTCGTGCGATATTTGACACTGTGACTAATGGCCGCCAGGCTGCGTTTCAATTTTTTATATGAAATAGGCAGTTCACGGACTTTTTTGTCCGCAAATAAGGCCTCTCGTGTCCCCACTGCCATGGGTCGAAGTTGTCCATCGGGAAAGAGTTGTGGCCAATAGGCTGAAATATTGGCAATCGCCTCCTCTAACGGCAGATGTTGTTTTGGTGGCGTTGGCGGAATAACTTTCTTTTCTAACGGAACGACAACCGCTTTCTGTTTTTTCGCGGGCGGAGGTGTCACTTTTTTAGGAGGTTGAGTTGGCGCTGTTTTGGCGGGTTTATGGGGTTTACGCTGTGTATTAACGACCACTTGTTTACGGCGACGTTGAATAACCGGTTCGGTACTTTCCGTGCCGTTTTCCGTTGTCGGACGTTTTAAGGTTAATTTTTTGCGTTCCATACATCCTCACACCGAAATCACGTTTAGCGTCAATACATTAGTGGCAGATTATCATGAAATTTAACCGAAATCACTCGCCCGGAGGGCGGTAGACGGCAAAAAGGATTATAGAGGGGCAATGAAGGTGAGGGCCGTCGAGACCCGCGTGAGCGGTTACGAGCTGTTTAATACCCCAATTTCCCCCCTGTCCTGGTAGAGCCAAAGATATTAACACCATTATTTAGGTTATTTGCACCTTTGAAAAACGCAGTGAGACGGGCGAGAGGCAGTGCCTCGATGAACGGCTGTAGCTGCGCGTTAAGGTGGCCAGAGGCCAGCTTTACGGGGGCAATGGCACAATGTTGACACTATAATCTGAGCGACAGCCATTTATGGCTTGTAAGCGAAGGCTTTATTGGGTTTATCTCTTTAGAGTGTGCGGCTTGAAAAAACAGAGCCGCAACTCCTTTTATTTAAAAGGACGTTTAGTTCAGAAACTAAAAACGAATTTAACCATAAAACACGAA
Organism: Providencia sp. Me31A; assembly: GCF_050487165.1. Lineage (NCBI taxonomy): Bacteria > Pseudomonadati > Pseudomonadota > Gammaproteobacteria > Enterobacterales > Morganellaceae > Providencia > Providencia sp. Me31A. Next base: position 79,607 of record NZ_JBKQGZ010000018.1, on the reverse strand, counting down.
TGCTATTCGAAGTTAATTGCAGAGAATAAACGCATTCGAAGTTAATGGGGTAAATATCCAGCGAAAATGTTCCCACAGTCATCATCGAGATGAATGGTGAGATTGAGATACCGATTTTACTGTTCAAAAAACACGCTATTCAGATTTAGGGCGAACAAAACCACCGCCAGTCAAGGCGGTTAATTTAGGGTGGATGAATTAGGAGTCGGGTAAGTGTTCTAGGTAATGCAGGTAAATAGCCTGCCCTTGAACACTCGGATACAAGGCTTTCATTTTGCGCTCAAAAGCCATGACCGCCGCAATGGGCTGTGTCACCTTCCACGATTCAAAACGACGCCAGGCGGCATGTTCTGCGCTTTCTGGTGATTCCAAACTTTTGGCTAACGCTTTCTTTTCCTTCAAGGCCTTCGCTAAATGTTTTTTCTCTTGTTTGAGCGCTTCATCTTTCCCAACCACGAGGGTTTTAAGCTTGTTAAGCAGGTTGCGGAGTTTGTGCTTAGTCTCCAGTGACGCCACGTTCGCGCGCGCTAGTCGCAACACATGTTGGGCGTAGCGTTTTTGGTAGCTCTCTTTTAATCCCTTTTTTTCCATCCAACGGCTAAAACTGGCCACCACATCACGTAATTCCAGTTTCGAAAAACCGAGGCCGTGAAAAAACTCTGGGCGTATCCAAATCCGCATGGCTTTGTATTGTTTGGCCTCGATATCAAAATCACGGTCAATGACAATCAGGTTGGCTTGTTCCCAGTCGCGCAGCGCATGCAATATCGGGTCATAACTTTTACGACCACTGTCATAACGATACAGCTGGCCACACAATTCTGCCAACTTCTCCACTGAGCACATCACTTCGAACAACGCATCACTTTCGGGGTTGTAATCCGCATAGGCAATCATAGCCATTGCGAGCGCATCAAAGGTTTCGCGACGCTCTGAGCGCACGGATATCCGCTGCTTTCGACTATAACGCAGTTGGTAAATATGGGGATTGCGGTTCCAATCATGACGTTTTAAGGCCGCCGCAAAGCGACGTACAGGCACTAATTTCGGTAATTGCCCTAAAAATTTTGGCGCATAATGCCGATGAATTTTGCCGACGGAACAAGGAATTGCAGGAATTGAGATCCCATTAGACATGTCTCTCCGCACTTATGTTGTACGGAAGGAGTTGAATTTTTTTGCGCATAATTCTATACTCCCCGCTAGGAGTTCAACATTACCCCTAGTGGAATTACTCTGATGACCCCTGATAATCTTTTCGACCCGCCAAGATTGAAGAAGATTACAGGGGTTTTCTATTTGGGTTCACAGCACATTTTTGTGTGTTACATCCCATTTCTTGCCACCTTTCGGCGTGGCGACCACAAAATTCACATCAATTGTCGGCCAATTTAGCACTCTATGCGCATTCAAGCAACGTCTTCACGATAAAGACGCGATTTATTCACAAAATTTGTGATAAAACTTGAGGTTCGACGCGGGAGAAAACTAAATTGAATTGGCGGAAATCGCCGACAAGGCGGGTTAAAACAGAAATAACAGGGTGTTAATCACCAAATTCACGGTCTCGGGATTTTTCCATCACCATTTCACGCTCTTGTTGACGCAAGACGTCCCGTTGTTGTTGCTGATGTTCACGTTCAAGCTGAACGGCCTTTTCAATGACTCGCTCTTTCGCCTCCATTAAGTCATGTTCCCCTTTCAGCAAGCTATCACGCTCTTGTGCCAACACCTGCCGCAGTTCGTCTTCGTTCAGTTCTGGCACCTTAGACTCGCTGTTTGCTTGCTGACGTAGGGCTGCTTCAGCCTCTTTTAAGGCTTTATCAATCGCCTGCTCTTCTGGCGTTTGCAGATTTTTCGGGTTACTGTCTGCTTTATTGGTTTGCGCGGTATTTTGGTTGGAATAGGCGTTATCCACTTCCCCTTGCGTGATTTTTTCAATCATGGCCGTGTGTAAACGTTCATCAGAATTGAGTTGCACCACCACGCCCTGTTCGGGTTGCTGTGCCATCGTCTCAAAGGCGGACGCTAGACTGTTCACAATCACGGTTTGCCCGTTTTGACTGGGTTTCACAACAATAAATTGCGCCTGCTCACTCCCCAGTAAATGCCCTTCAGCGCGAAGCCCCTGCAATTTATCCCCATCGAGTTCAATCGCTTGTAACACTGTGCCTTGGGCTTTACCGTGTTCATCAAAAGCGGGCCACGCCACATGCGGTTCGGGGTGCTTGGTGGACGGGTAAACAAACTTTCCTTCGTGTGACTCACCCAATCCCATTTGGCGGCTTAATGCGCGACCAATCGCCGTGTCATTAAGGGGTTTCGCATGGTCAAACAGTTGATTACCCACTTTGGCGGCATAGTCTTGTTCAGCCAACAACACATCATGAGCCGTCTTTCGGTTGCCCGGGTTTGTAATTTTACTTGTCCATTTATCCAAATCATCACTGTAGGTTTGGACATGGGCTTTAGTACGGGACAAAGCGACATACGCATCACGCAAAGTGGCGAGCATACGTCGTCCTAATTGGACGCCCCCTAAGACAATCACATACGGACTACTTGCCCCTTGCGCTTTATGTGCGGTGCCGGCATAACCGTAATCCAAATGTTGGTCAGTCAATGCTCCATTCGGGTCAAGCACGCGTGACTCCTCACCATTAGTCAGGGTGATTTGCCCGTGTTCATTAACTTCGCTGACTGTCCAGTCACTGTTCGTCACGCGTCCACGCTCTTTGTCTGTACGAGTAAAGGTGATTTTTTCGCCAACGGCAATGTGACGCCCTTCTTGGCGGTAAATACCAATATCTCGTAAGCTACTTTCAAAGGCCGAGAGTAAATACCCTTTCCCTTCTTCATCAACCAGGGTTACAACCCCATCACTTATCCCTTCCTCTGTCACCGCAATCCGATAGTACTGCTCTTGAATGAGTACAATTTTACCCACATGCTCAGACATCCCCGCGGTTGATAACAAGGCTTCGGTACGGGTATTTTCGCGCACTAATATCGGTACGGCTTTTCCCACTTGCAATTGTCCTTGCTCAATTAAAATGTCATGAATACCGCGGTTAATAACATCTTTATCGACATTCGTTTGCACGACAATGAGTGTCTCTTTTTGGGCTTCAGGCGTTCGACTGCGATAATCATCGAGAATATGTGTGATAACCTTATTGCCTGAGTCTACCACCGACTGTTCGGGCAATTTTGCGCCTGCTCGACGAGGAACCACATCCGGTGTCACGCTATTCATCGTATCGATAGCCGTTTGAACCTGACCCGCGATGATGGCTTCAATGGCAGGGCGAAGCTCGGGATTTTGTCGCACAATTTCTTTCATAATGGCGGTATCGAGGGCAGAACGGTCTTGTGCAAGTGCAAAGGGAGCACCACTGTCCACTGACAATAACTGAGCCGTATCCCCACTGAGTACGCCTCGCCCCCCACCCTGAGCAATGATTTGCACGACTTCACTTAAATTTCGGTTGCCTATCATGGAACTTTCATCAACTAAAAACAGGGTATTTTTAAAATCCAGTGTTTCACCTTGTTGTTGACGTTGGTTGGCATCCATCAAAAAGGCATGCAAGGTTTGCGATTTTACGCCGACTGCCGCCATTTCCCCGACGGCACGGTGCGTGGGCGCAAGACCGATGACTTCTGGCCGCTGCGCAGCAGGCAGTGTTTCCAGAGCCTTGAGAACAGCTGTAAATTGCGTGGTTTTCCCCACCCCGGCATAGCCTTGTATACCAACAAATTGGTCACGACTGCCTAAAATCAGCTCAGTCGCCGCTTTTTGCCCTGAGGTTAATCCGTTCAGTTGCGCCTCGGGCACAGACGCCATCAACGGAGTTTGTGTGTCTTTGCCCGCTAAAATCGTCGTGAGGATTTGCTTTTCCATCTCCCAGGTACTGGCCGTCACGTAGTGTTGTTGGGCCGCCCCTTTACCACTGGTCACGGGGATGATGGTTTTTTGGGCGACTAAACGGTCAAAGGCTTTCCCCAGCGATTGACTGTCGAGCGAGTTGTGTAATGGTAACGCTTTGGCAATCGCATCGATGCGCGAGAAAAAAACTTGACTCTCTTGCGCTAATGTCATGCCTTGTTGCAGGGCTTTTTCGGGCTTAGACAATAACGCTTCCGTGGCTTTATCGGCCGCTTGTTCAATGGCTTTGCTGTCTAATCCTTCAACCCCCGCTAACTGTCGCGCTTGCTGATAGACTGGCGAACGCGATAAACGACGCTCAGTTTCCATCTTATCCAGTGGCGTATACACGGTAATATGTTCACCACTGCGTGCAGCGGTATTCAGTAAGGTCGGCTGCGTATCCCGCGCAGACGCGGCCAATAACACTGTGCCCGTATCGTTAGCCTGTTGCCCTGGCGCGGTAACATAACCATAATCGGCCTTGATACCGTCCCGTACATCAATACGGTGCGTTTTGCCGTTGAAATTGACCATAATGGCGTTTGGCATAAACCCCGATACCGTGACCCTGTCACGTGCAGAGAGCTTATTTTGCTTCGCCAGTATGGTTAACTGTTCACCTTGGGCGATTTCCATCGTTTGACGCTGATACGCACTCCACTGACCATCAAATTGCTGCGGTTTCATCACCTGTTTTTGCCCTTGACTGTCAAGCAAGGTGACGGAACGGGTTTCAGGGGTGACGCGGTCAATGGTAAAACGCTCAACCTCTTTTTTGTCCGCATTCCAACGCTCCATCACCATGCCTTCACGGTAGCTGTCGATTTGCTTGCGAGAATGGCTGTCGAGCCACACGGGTTTGAGCTGGGTCAATGTCACCGTTTTTTCACTGAGCATTCCGCGCTCGGTGAGCGTTTGGCGAATGGTATCGGTCACGATTTTTTGCTCCCGAATTCCACTGACCTGCGCAACCACGGGTTTCATGTCGCTGTGCAGCTGCGCGTAATCCGCCGCCAGTGCCGCATAACGATGATTTTTATCGGGTATATGCGCGGTTTTCACCGTCAAGACAGATGAAGCCTCGCCTTGAAAACGCGGCACTCCCGCATCTTGTAACGTTGCCAACACGTTTCCCGTGCCTTTACGTCCGCCACTGTCCATCATGAGCACCTGCACATTGGCAGATTGCGCACTTTCCAGTAGAAATAAGGCCGATTTTAATGACAGTTTTTCGGCATTGGCAACCACTAAGGTACTGTTGGGTTTAAGTGGTTGACCATCACCCAAAGTCATTTTCGGCACATATGCAAAACGCTTATCATTGGCAAAGGCTTTACCGCTGGTCGCATCAAGGGTCATCACCGCCACTTCTCGTCCTTGTGATTGGGCCATCGTAACACCGTCTAATACCCCATCCCGCTGCGCTTTACCCAGTCCCTGACTGACCACAATCGCAATATTGGGTAAGGTGTCCGCGACTTTTTCCATCACGGGACTGATGGCCTCTGTTCGCGCCTGAAAACTGACCGTGCGGTTATGTTGCTTCATGTCAGTGGCAATTTGTTGCAGCTTCAACTCGTCCATCAAATGAATGGAGGAGGTAAACAACCCTTTTTTCTCATCCAGTGGGATAAGTTGACGCTGTTCAATCGCGGCATCAATCGCTTCACGTACCTGTGCTATCATGCCCGCACGAGCTTCCAATCCCCCAAGCGTTTTAGCCAATACTTGGCTGTAAGTCATACTGAGCTGCTTATCACTGAGTAACGCTATCGCATCGGTGACAGCGCGGGTGATATCGGGCTGTATCTCCCGAGAGGTATCCCCCATATCCCCTTTAGCAAGGCGCTGCTCGGCTTCAGCGTAAAACGCTTTGCGTTCTTCAGGGCCAAAGCCATTTTTCTCCAAACGGTCAAACCAGTCGGTTAATAACTCACTTTTTTCAGGGGTTGTTTTGGCTTGACGCGTATCGAGGGCGGCCACATCACGGGATTTCAGTGAGGCTTCATGCCCCACCGCATCCATGATTTGGTAATGGCGCTGCGAAAAAGGCACAACGGGCACACCCACGATTTCCCATAATCCGTTCTTGCCTGTTTCATGGGTTTGCATGCCAAAGCTTTCGACTCGCTCACGTAAAGCATGGCGGTAGATTTGCCCTAATGATACTTGCAATGCATAAACCGCCTCACTGAAGCCGCTTTTTTGCTGTGTATCACTGGATAACGTGCGCCACTCGCCATTGTGTTCGGTCATGTTCATCACAAGGGCATGGGTATGGACTAAAGGGTCGTGCTCGCGGGACGTATCATGGTTAAATGCCGCGATAACCAAGTTTTTGGTCATTTCAAGTGAGGTTTTGCCGTCAACCATCACTCGCGTTGACGCGAGGCTCTCCACCTCTTTCAGGGCGACCTCGACCGCATGATTATGTGCGTCAATCATCCGCTTATCACCCAGCACAAGGCCTAATACAGAGACACTTTTCGGAGCTGAAAAGGTTAAATCTTGCCCTTCACGGTGCACATTTTTACCGTTTTCCATCCGCTCAAGACTTTGGCCATTGGGTAAACGCCCTTCCAGGATTTCCCCTAATTGGTCTTTGGTGACTTCCCCCTCTAACCCGAGCGATTTAGCGCCTTCCCCCATCCAGCGAGCTTCAAGGTTGCCGAGGAAATAATAATTATCTTCATGGGTATAATAATTTGCCGCATTATTGGCAATCGGTGCAACCGTCAGCATCACCATTTCTCCCAATTAGGATCATCATGTTCAAACTCTTGTGAAGAATTCATTTTTTTAGCATGGGGGTCACCCAAAATTTCCTTTTCTTCCTGCCGCATGCGTGTATAACTGTCATATTGATCATAGGGATTCTCTTCACCATCAATCACGCGTCCAAGAACCTCCCCTGTTTCGGTGTTCACTTTGACGTTATCAATGATGACCTCTTGACCGCCTTGGGTTTCAGGTGGATTATCGGATGCTGCGGTTTCCGTTGTTATCGGCGTGGAGTTTTGTGTGACTGACTTCGATTCAAGCTCAACGATAGGCTGTGGTTGAGTCTGAGCCACTTCCGGAGCGGTATTGTTTTGTGCTGTATCAATGGGTGTTTCAATCGGTTTCCCGCTAATTAAGCTATCAATGGCCTGATTAACCACGTCAGGAAGCGCCCCCATGCTTAACCGCTCGTCAATTTCAGCTTCAATCTCTTGATCTAAGCTGTCATTGACTTGTCGGGGGATAAATTCTTCCGCGACAACTTTCAGCTTTTCATATTTCATGGCGTGTTTAATGACCGGGTATTCCCCAGGCAAGGTGATATAACACGTTAAATCCGGCAATTTTTGCACATCGGAGTAGTTGACTAAATCCACATCCTCTTGCTGCTTACTGAATGACACACCGTCTCGTACCGTTTCAGGACCAAAGCTATATTGCTCACTGGCCACTTTTTTACGGGTTTGCCCGAGCTGACCTCGTACCCAATTGGCGATACTTTCATCGGGAGAACGAAAGAAGAAACGCGTATTAAGCAAATCCATCATCGCATCGGCATTTTCATTCCCATAAGTCACATTCAGTTGCGCCTTATTTTGAAAACCAAGAATAAAACACCCGCCAAATTTACGGCCTTGTGACAAAATAAGGGGCAAATTCGGTAACTGGTGCAAGGAAATCAATTCGTCGTAGATGAACCATACACGGCGCTCGCGGTTATCACCCATTTCCAGTAACGTATTAGCGGCTTGCGATAACCACATGGAAATTAACGGTTTTAAGGATTCATGTTCACGCTCATTACTGGTGATCCATAACCAACCGTGACGTTTTTTCGGTTCATTGACGGTTTTCATCCATTCACGGATCGCAAATGGGGGTTTGCCATTACGCTCAATGCCTTGTAGATAGCGTAACGCTTTAACGTAGTTAGTCAGAACGCCACGGATTGAAATCGCGGTTTTTTCCACCTTCTCTTCCATCAAGTTACTGGCTTCAGTACCCGCCACATAAGCGCGTAACGTTTTGAGATCAATGGCGAGCAACGTCCGTAATAATTTGTTATAACTGCGCTTTGGATCAGCACCCAGTTTTGATGCCACCGTTGTGAAAATAGTCCGCGCTGACCCCGTCCAAAAAGGGTCTTCTGAGGTACTTTGAGGGATAAGGGTATTGGACGCACTGTCAAAATCAGGTGTCGTGACACATTCACTCCATAAATCCCAGTTTTCACACCGTTTATCTAGTGGGTTCAGTAACTTATCAATATTCTCATTGTAATGCTGTTTGATTAACGAACACCCTTTATCATAAACAATGACCATGTCTCCCCGTTTACGGAGCTGGATCAGTAATTTATTGAGGGTATTTGATTTTCCTGAGCCAGGCGTACCATGCATTAACATGTTTTGCACTTCACTGTTAAGCTTCAGGGGTAATCCGTCAAAAGTAATAGGCGACGCTTCGCGCCGTGCATGAAGCAAGTTGCGAACGGACTTAATGTCTTCTGTGAGTGTACGACCGCCTATCACATCATCATTCGCTTGACGCTTACCTAATCCATGAAACACTCGATAGATGACAAAAAACAGCACAATGATGACAATACACGCCCATAATAGGGATAGTCCCAATTCTTGTAGCACGATATTTCCGGCATAGATCATGTAGTCGTCTTTTAATATCGCATCAGACGTAAACCGATAAAGTTGACCATCAAAATCCACTTCATAAATTGGTGCTACGCGATATAAGGCTTTTTCACCGCCTGCGGTTAAATATAACCACCAATATAATCCGCCATTTTTAATTTCTTGTAGCGGTACTTTAAAATAAAAAATGACCGGAAAGATGATCAAGAAAACCAGAATAAGCCAAAAAGATATTCGCTTATTCACTTGCATGAACATGCCGAGCATATAGCTAAAGACTTGTCCACCCTGCGTAATATGCTTGGTAGAACTCATAATGAAATCACTCTAATTAATAAGGAAAAGGATAGAATTTAAAGCTGGAGATGGAAGAAAACTTATTTTGTTAATCCCAATTTATTTTTTAGCTGTTCAATATAATGCGATGAGGCTATTGCACAAAAGGATTCGTCCTTATCTCTATTTGCATTATTGTTGAATAATACAAGGCCTAATGTGGGTAAGGTGTCTTTAAATTTAATGATTTCTTGTGAGAGAAGCGTAATATCCTTTTTGTCTATTCTCAGGCAATCCAAATAAGTTGTTATATTTTCATCAAGCGTTCTATCGGGATATTGAGTACCAATCACATACTCACTGCATTGAGATAATGTAAAATAAAGCATAACTTCATCAAGTTTATTCTTTTCTTCTGATGAATAGGTGATATTTGACAAAAATAGTAACAATAAAGCGAACACCGCTTTATTACGGATTGTTTTTTTCATTGTAACCTCAATAAAGATTTTAAGAAAAAATTCGATGATATTTATGTGGAGAATAATTATCTGGAACGGCACAACTCTTGACGCTCGACACAACGCACACAGTACTGAACGCCAGGTAACGCGACTCGACGAGCAAGCGGGATATTATCACCGCACTCAACACACACTTTTGCACTCTGTCCCTGATATTGAGCACGTTGACTCAATCTTAGAGACAGCAAAAAATCGCTCTCAGCTTGAGAGACATCAATTTCATCAGCCATTGGAAACCTCTTGAGACGAGACGGTCTATTCCCCTGAAAAATTTATTATTTAGGGGAATAGATCGTTAACAAACGAAGTGCGTTAGGATTATAAATGACTAAGATCATTATCACGTTCTTTTTCTTTTCTTTTATTAACACTTTTATTAACCAATATATTGTATTCTTTGTTTACATAAATTAGATCTATATACTTACCTCCGTTACTTTTTAAGAAGATCATATCGCCATCATTTTCAAAGGTTGTCAACTTTGAGACTACATTATTCTCTTCGCTAATTAGCTTGTACTTTGATTTCAATAACTCATTCAAGTAAGAATACTTAGAATCGTAAAATGTAAAACTTACAACTTTCAATTTCCCTTCATATATAACAACACTTGCTTCAACAACATCTTGTATTGGTACTTTGGAAGGATCAAGTTTATATCCTAAGTCTCCTTTCCTTTCAGTTTCATATAGCTTATTCACATCCTTCAAAGTAGATTGATTAATTGTCAAATTTATAACTTTTGTATCTGAAATGGAATTGAAACTAATGAATAGTGAAAACATGAAAAATATAAAATTAATCACTATTCGGATATTTGTCATACTCATCTTTATTCATTACTCCATTATTAGGCTTACTTTTATCTAAACTTGGATTATTATCATAAATTAACCCTGATTTAATTTTATGAGATTTTTCCTGTTCCATTTTTTCAGTATGATTTTTCAACTCATTCTGATGATTATTTTCTAAAGCTTTCTGCTGCTTCTCGACTTCATTTTTACCTTCGACTATTTTATCTTTAATATTAGCAATATTTTCTTTTGTTGACGTCTCTTTTGATAGTACATTTTGAGCTGTATCATGTTTTATTTCTGCGCCTTCACTCATCACTTTAATCCGTTTATCATTAGATTCATGCTCTGCAACTAAATCACTTGATGAGGGTAGATTTCCACCGGAAGTCGCTGCACCTTTAACTTCGATATTTTCACGATTCTGAGTGTATTCACTCTCCAGTTTTGGTAGTAACCGCTCTTTGACAAACGATTGAGCCAAAGCATCCCTTTCTTTTGCCACACGGATATCACTGGTATTACTGAGTAATTCATCCGCTTGACTTGGGGCTTTTTGCCTGACGTAGCTGGCAAACTCTTGATCTAAATTACTGTCAATCTGTGCACTGTTATTTTGAGCAAAGCTCGCCATATCACTTAACTCCTTACTTTCGGTTAAGCTATTCGAGTATTGCTCATATTGGTTTTTCGCCACATTCAGCGTTGCAACAAACTGATTAATTTCTGAATTCGCCTCATTGTCGTGGCGATTGGTTCCTTCTGATACCTTGCTGTTATTGAGCATATCTAAGCCTTCAGTGAAGTCACGAGTCGTTTGTGAACCGGATTCACTGCGTGCATCTTGATGCCTTGAACCCCGATCTTGTACACTACTTTGCGTACTATCTGTATCTCGAGTATTGCCATCGGTATATGCTTGAGCTCCCCCAATAACCGGAAGAGATATCCCGCCTTCTGCCTTCGCCCCCATGGTTTTAGAGACATCGAAATTCTCACTGACAAGCTTAGCGAAAGCTTCTTCATAGCTGATATTGTCATTTTTCGCGCGAGTTTCAGTGGCATTAATTATTTTCTTAAAGCCGTCAGCTTGATTACCACTTAATCCCGAATCCGTAGTAGTTGACCCAGTTGAGCTATTACCAAATTGCTTAGTAAATTGTGACGCTTGATTCCACGCGGAATTCACCGAACTTTGGAACGCACTCAGCGACTGCGCAGCTTGGGTTTTAGCGAACTTCGCACTTTGTTGTAACGAGCTCACCACAGCCTCACTGCCTTTAATGGATACAGGTAATCTCGACATCGCCCCACTGATATCCATGACTTCTTGGCCACTACTGGTTACGGTACTGCTTGCCCCACTGGCAAGTTGCCGCGTCATCTGACCATCACGGAAGCTGGCATTGGTATCCCATTTATTGCCAGCTACGTTGCCTGATTGCATATTATTAAATGACCAGTTTCCGTCCGCTGCTTGTGAGGAAGTGGCTGTCGCCGAACTGTTGATGGCGGTGCCTAAATAATTCCCCGCTTGTGCGATTGCAGGACCTAGCCCTCTCACTATCGCAACGGCAATAAACGGTATCGATATAGATAGCCAACCGGCAATTAACCCGATATCGCTGTGCATTTGTTGGATGCTGGCTTGATTGGCCAGATTAAAATCCAATCCGCCCGTTTTTCCTCGCAAGTAAAAACTGGTCGCATAATTTAAAATGGCAAACATCGGTGGCCACGATTGCAGGTAAATAATAGACATAATGTAATTGAATAACATTTTGACCGATAATGAGTGAATGACCGCCAGTAAGATAAAAATGGGAAATAGCGCAATCACTAACGACAACAAAATGGTATTCAATATCGGCACAAAGGAAACCGCTACTTGGGATGACGTCGCCCAACTTAATCGCATTTTATTGTATGACGACGTGGAGGCTAAGTTCACTAAACTGGCGGTGTCGCCACTTTGTGCGCTGTAGGCGCTGATGCCATTTTTAAGTGCGTTCATCACCACGGAATTTCGCATCAACTGACTGGCGGTTTCTGACCCTTGGTAATAAAAGTTATAGCTATCGCCCATCATATTACTGTACAACACATTGGCATCAGGACGGCCGCCAAAGATTTGTTTCACCATGTAATTCCAGGTTTTTCCACCCGTTTGTGTATCGATATTGAGTTTTGGCATTAAGACATGTTTTGCTATATCTGCACACGTCCAGAAACCACTTTGTGCAACACCATTAGCGCCAACGGCAGCGGTGTTACCGTAGGGCACAATAATGCCGCGTAACGGGCTTGGTTTTTGGAAAATGAGCGTGTAAGGGTCGCGGCTACTCATCAGCTCTTGGAATGAATATTTATGGTTAATTAAAATATCCCCGATAACACAGTTTTTGGTGTAAAGCCCCATCAATTCCGCCAAATCACCATCAACCATCATTGCATCACTGAGATTTCCGACCAGATTTGCCCCAAACAACATGCCGGTTTTACTGTAGGTTAATGAGTCAGGGGTATGGAATATCGTGTCATACAACTCAGTCAATCCCGTGCCAATAGAGGTAATAAATTTAGCCGGTGCCGCTAACCCTAACGGAACATTATCGACTAAATAGACGCCTGTGGGGTTAGTGCGGTCAATAATTTGGACTGTCCGTTTTGGCACTAATAACACACTCGATATCAATATAATCATCGCGGTAAATTTAATCAGCTCTTTCGGGTCATGGGCTTTCATAAACGATATCAATACCGATACCGCAGAAATCGATAATACAATGCGGAACATAGAGTCCCACGTATCAGAGCCTATCAATGCAGCGACGCCGTTGAACACTTGCATCATGTATTCACCGCCGCCGAGCACATAGACGGTATCTATCACGGCCATATTGCGGCTCCTTTATTTTTGGGTTTCAGGGGTGACGATATTAAAGCGGGTGTTTTGCATAAAACGTTCTTGCAGCTGACTGGAGGTTTGTTGGCGCAAGTAACTCATTTGCCGCTCCAGCTCAATCAAGACATTGGCCTTGGTGTTGACCATTTGCTGCAGGGATTCCAATTGGCGTGAGGCTTCCGCGATATTTTCCCGTAGCGGTTTCACCGCTTCTTCCATGTAATTTCGACTTCCCATTGCGCCTTTTGCTTGGTCAATCAACTCCTGCAGGTACTGAAGTAAAATGTCGTAGGCTATATAATCGGCCAGAGCCGGTAATAAATTGGCTTGGATATTCAGCTGCATCGGGTCAACCAAGTACTTTAAAATTGGGATAGAGGTACTTTGAATAAAGCCTTTTTCTTTGGCACTTAACCCCTCATCACTGCGTAACTTCCCTTGAATACCTTCAATCATGGTTTTCGTCATGGAGATAAGGCCATTTTTACTGGTAATGGTGATTTTTTTACTTTTAAGCTCTAGACAATCCACGGTAGACACACATCCCTCAATGGTCATGGTGCCGCCTTCCATCAAGGTTTTAATGAGTTCTTGCCGATTCACTTTGGGAATGGTGCTTTTAACATTCCCTTTGGCATCAAAGATGAGTGTGCCTGTCAGGTTCATGACCAACTCTTTTAACTCGTTATCACCGGATAAAAACTGACTTTTGGCTAAGATTTCCCACATCAAGTTTTTATTCTGCATGATTTGGTCTTTCATGTTCTCAGGGGCTTTATTAAAAGCATTGTTCATCTGCCCGCCGACCGTACACCCTTGACGTGAAGCCGCCCAATCTTCAAACAAATTGGTCGCACCTCCAATGTCCTGACAGATTTTTTGTGAGGCCACGGTATTGGTGGGCCACAGCCCGCCAATAATGCCTTGGGCGGCCTGACACGATGAGATATTCATACTATTGATATCTGACGCCATTTTTTGCACAAAATCTTTTGCTGATTTCAATTCAGGTACGGTGGTTTGCAACGCCAAATCGAATAAATACCCCGCACCATTGGTCATCATCTGTTTGATAAATTGCTGCAGCTGCTCACTGTTCATATAAGAAAAAGACCCAAGGTACGCATCAATCCCCCCACACCCCGCATTGATGGATGGCGGTGTAAATGAGGCAATTTGCAACTGCTTCACTTGGCTACGCAGGAATAAATTACCGCCTGTGGCATAACCTGCGGCTTGACCTTCCCAAGCGCGGGCATCGGTGGCATTGCCTTCGAAGCCCAACTTATTGAAGAAGTTATTCATATCACTGTTCACATTAGCAACCGCCACGGTTTGGTTGAGTAATGCCGAACACATAACGGCAATGAGTCCTTTACGCATTAGGGCCTCCGGATTGAAGATAAATAGGCCAACACGAAAATAAGGCAGGGTTTATCGCCTTATTCCGGCAAGGAATAGGGTTAATTAAATCATTCATTGTGGGTAAACCTTATTGAGTGCCATCACCCGCAAGCTATTGCGTGTCGGCATTAAATTTAAACGTGAGATTAAAGGGAGATAACGAGCAAAATAGCGTTATTCCATTGAAGAATGAGAACCAAACTCGGTGATGAGTATCTTCTCGATAACCGCAAAATCATGGTTGATTGACGGCCGCCAATAGCGATAATACCCTCGACGATGTCCACAAAGCCGCAGTGAAAAACACAATTGATAGGTATCATTAAATCCGCCATGAATCATCCATCCCCAGTTTAGCTTGGGTAATGGAGATTCCATATCCTCCCGTAAGCATCGTTCAAGCCGCCCTGCGTGTTCAGTTGTCGATATAAACGCGATATAGGGCTTCCGATAGTCAACAGGCCAACCATGCCCTTGGCAGGAAGCATAAGTGCTAAAACCGCATTGATTGAAGGTTTTCACCAACGGCTCAATCAGTGGGTCGATGATGTGATAATCCCGCTTTTTCATTTGGCTAACTTCTTTTTCAGGCGGATTATTTTTAAATGTGCAAAGGTATATTCAACCCAAGAAATGACACTTATTACAAAGTGTCTTATCGCAAGCCCCCAAAAACAAAACGGCACAACATACATAGCCACATTCCACAGTCCTTTTGTTCCTAAATAGTTAGGGTCAGCGTCGAGTTTACTCTCTGGCCAACACGCCATCTCAAAAACCTGACGCATCACAAACCAAAGAACCAAACCGGCTATAACATAACCAATAAACTCAGAGGTGCTCTGGTCGTAGCATTTCGCTTCACGGGATTGATATCTTCTTAATTCACGAATTCTTTTTTGAAGTTTTGCATTTTGCTCACAATTTATTTCATCATGGTTTTCGGTATCGTCTTGATTATCAATCATCATACGACCTCTATTTTAAAAAGTTAAATATAGGCCAGGAGTTAAAGTACCTATCCCCACAGACCTAACACTAAAAAAAGCACTTATTACACATCTTTTTGCGCTTTACGCATTTTCAGTCACCAACTCTCCTTTATTGTGTCGCCAACATTAAGTTACTGTTGATTCGGTTCATCACGTCCTGCATGTCCGTTAGCCCTTGTAGCAGTGGGTATGTTCGCAATGTGTTTACCTCAACTAAAAACACAGAAGGTGTCACAACTTGCATGCCTGCCCCAAAAAAAGTTTGCACCACTTCAGCGGGGGCGGGTATAGCATTGGGAAACGCCATATCGCCTTGACCATCGAGCGTGTACGCAAAAACCTTAAATCCCGTTTGCGCTGACAGTAAGGCTAATTGCGGGTCAAACTGCTGGCAATACGGGCACTTGGCTTGCATAAACAACACCAGGGTATAATCGTTTAAATTGACGACCTTTCCGTTGGGTAATCGGTACGGTTTAACCGTAACTGTATTGATTTTTGAAGGCGGTGTTTCTTCTTCAATCACCGTTTCACGTTCTGAAGGGGCGGTTTTATGGGCTTCAAGTTCTGCAATATCGTCCATCACACTCGCTTGAACTAGATCGCTGAAGAACAACATTATCGCTAACATCATTATTCTCACGATGTTTTCTCCTCATCCTCCGGAAAAACGGTCGGAGCTTTAATGCGCTGCCAAGCTTTAATGACGGCATAGAACATTCCTGCTAAACACGTCGCCGCCCCGAGCGCAAAAATAAACACCATGCCGGTTTCTTGTATCATTTGAAGGGTTTGCTTTGTAGACTCACTTAAAACGTCGTGACGAATATCGATTAAGTAATGGATCAGTCCATAAAAAATCAGTGAGGCAAAAATCAACGTCATGCCAAGGTAAATCAACGTATTTTCAATTAATCGTTCTTTTATCGTGGGTTTTGTCATGTCTTTATCCTTAATAATTAGGCTTAAAATCTGTAGCTACATCTAAAAAGCGGCGTGCTAACGCATCTTGCGTCATAAACCCATACGCAAGCGGTTGGTAATGTTCACTTTTCGGGTCAACTAAGAACAGGGCAGGAAAATGGGTGATACCCATTTTGGCGACCTGCCCCGTATCGGGTCGCGTCTCAGGCAGTGCTTCACTGCGAACCCCATCCACGGATACGGGTATAAGCGCAATATTGTGTGACTGCGCAAATTCCCGAACAACAGTGGCTAACTGGTTATCCAGTGGGTCTTGTCCGCGATAAAAGAAAAACACACCGTATTGTGACGATAACGACTGAATAGCCGCTTTTTCCTTGTCTTGCAGTTGGGATAGTTGCAATGGCACCGTACTGTTGTAGTGACTGTGCTCCAAGTTGTAATCAAGGGTAGGGTCAAGCAATAACCCTTTTTTTACTGACCGCTCAAATTTACCGGACTGCTCCAACCAAAAGCGCTGATACGCCATGTATCGCAGGGCATTTTGTGGCGAGGGCTGCATAATCGCGGTGTCTAAGGCTTCTTCTGTCAACTTTTGCATGACTTTTTTTTGCACCGTCGGTGGTAGCGTCGACAGCGGGATTTGCTCTGGCTCAGGCGGCTCCTCATCTTCTTCGGGTTGTGGCTCGTTGTACCAGTGCCAACCGACGATGGGCTCATCCACATACGTTCGTGTTTCAACCCTTTCCTCATTGTTGGCCAATCCCGCTCCGGGTATCACCAAACTGATGAGCAATATCAAAATCCGTCTTGTCATTCTTGCCCCCCTTGCCCTTGCAGGCCATTGGCAATTTGATTTTTTACGCGGTCAATCAATTCTTGGTCAGCCGGAATATCGGTGCCCGACTCTAAATCGGCATAGAAATCCGCAAAGTTCAGTCGGTCAAAGTTAATGGCTTGCAATTCATCGACAGTGATACCGCGACAGTCACTGTTTTTGGCGCTACCAAAACCAATGCGTAACTGCCCGCCACGTCCTTGCTCTTGCACGATTTTGGCGAGCTTACTGTCAAATACACAGTAGGCTTCTTTCTTCTGAAGACACACCCCGAGGACTTTATTCGAGCAATAGGAACCGACATAAATAGTCAGATTGCGACTTTTGGCTTTACCCAGGGCTTTTTCTTCACTGTCACAGTGCGCCAGCCCCACATCACTCCCCCAACCGCCACTTTTGCAGCAGTTATTAAACCCTGCAGCGGCTTTACGGCAGGTATAACGCTGGCCTGTAAAGGCCCTGACATTCACTTCATTGAGCTCTGCCACATCTTCGCCTGCCGCTGCTACCGCTGCTAACGCCGATACCGCTTTTTGGAAGCTGTTGGCTTTATCATTTTTGATTTGGTCACACTCGCCGCTGGCACAAATCAGCTCAACGCCGCACATTTTCCCGCCTCCGGTCAGCCCTTTTTCACAGGAAAACACCGCTTGCTCACGCAAACACGTACTGCCAACGGATTCAATACAGGTGGTTTTCACAATAGTGCAAGCGGGATTTTTCATGTAGTCACCGCAGCTGCCATTGTCTGCTGACTGCTTGGCGTAATAATCGGTGTACTGCCAACATTCACTGTAAACATCGTATTTTTTACCGCCCACTGTGACGGTTTTCGTGCCCCCTTTTTCAGTACATTGGGTTTCCACCTTCACTTCCTCGGATTTATCAAACGGGCAATGTTCAACCCATTCAATTTTCGGGGTAATGGTTTTCACGGACGACAGCATTTTCAGTTTTATTGTAATTTTCATTTCATTGGGTTTGGTGTTAAGCGTATTCACCAAGTTATCCGTACCGCTTTCAACAAGCGACCAAATATAAGCAAGTCCCATCGTAAAGGTCTGTTTTCCTTCCTTCACTTCAATAGGCGCTGAATAACTAAAAACATTGGGATTACCGATATCACTAAAATTACAACTCCGACTGTGTAATATAGTACCCGCCAATCCTAGGTAATTGGTTTTATTATCAAAAGGAAAAAGTGGCTCATTATACGGTGCACAATTTCGCGACCAACCATAAAACGTCGCGGTGTGAATTTTTCCTTTTTTGTCTAAGTTAAAGTCTCCTGCGATTTCGCCCTTTTTGATTTTTCGAAATTTAATTTGTGTGCTAGGGATAGTAATCTCTTGCATCGCCCAGCCATCCGTTTCCTCCCATGTAATTTTGGCTGTACGCGTACACGCTAAACTGGCTGCAGGGGTTCGTTCACATTGATGTGACGTGATTTCAGTTTTATCCAGCGTCACATCCTGACAAGGCACCGTGATTTGCCCGCTTTCTGACTCCGCCTTTTCTCGCATATCAATGCCCGCTTTTAAGAACGGGGCGTCCAAATCCAACTTATCTGGCGGGCGATTTTTCATCACCTCCATCGTGGTTTGCCCCGCCTCCGTCTCATTCATGGCTTTCATACCGGCATTTTCTAGCCCCGAGGCTGCGCCTGACGTCACCCCACCGTAATAGCCGCTTTCTGACGGATTAGCGGTATAATTAGGTATGATATTGGCGGGGTTGGTGTTTTTTATCGTGTCTGTACCTTTGTTTTTCAGGCCGCTGGCAAATTCCGATCCGGCTTTATAATCATTGGCCGCAAACCCCAGTGACAAAACACTCACGCCCCATAATGCAATCAATAACCGTTTCATTGCGGCTCCTTCGATACTACCCAATCTCGGGCAACCTCATGACAATCGCCACTGCTGGCAATCCGTTCAATGGCGGATATCAAACGAATATTGCCGTATATCACATCAAAGCCGTGATCACAGCGCACCACCAGTGCAGGCACTTGCGTAATGCTGTATTGTGCAAAGGTTTTCGGGTCGATTTGCACGCCCCCTTCACCACTGTCTTTCGTCAGTTCAAACACGGCACTGGCTGTTTTACGAAAGTCATTGTCAATCAGCCCATTAATCAATGTGGGGATACCAAGCTGCGTGGCCTCTGGCACCATCTGTTTGAGTCCCGCTTCGGGAATAGAAAACGACACAAAATAGACAAACGGAGTTTCCTGAGCTGTTTGCGCTTTAGCCGCATCGGCAACTTGTTGCTGCGCTTGCTGCTGCTTGGCTAATAAGCTATCAATCCAGGCTTTATCCTTGGCCGAGATTTCCGGTGGCTTAAAGCCATCCGGCGGCAAGGACTGTTCCCGCAAGGTCGCGCTTTGGTCACGCAGCTGTTCTAAAAACTGTTGGTCATCCGTTAAGGCATAACCAACTGGCGCAAGCACTAGGCTTGCGAATAAAAAGAAAACGGATTTCATGAAAAGGACCTCGTATTAGAGGAAAACGCAGTTACGTTTACGCCAGATGAGATAACCGAAGTTTTTACGACTGTTGGGTGAAGCATGCCCGGTTTGCCAGCGCATCACGGAACGACCAAAGGGATGACACTGGGCCGTATCGGGGTACATGTTTACCATTTGATAGCGATAACGGTCTTTCGGGATAATCGGGGACGGATAGGTGTAACACACCTCCTGATTTTTCCCGACGCTGTTCATCACCAACCCTTGCCGATGCAACTTAAATGCCATGCGCTCAGAAAGAAGAACCGAGGAAGCCTGCGGACTAAATTCATTGCCCGTATACCCCGTAAACGGATACATACTGCCTTGAGAACCCGCACACCAAAAGAGCGCATTTAAAGGCTTGCTGCCAATACTGGCAATCGCATCTGCGGCGCATGCTCCTTGCGCAATTGGATTGGCAAACACGAAAGCTTCAGGGGCAATAATCGACGACAAAGAGCTGTCATTCCACAGTGGGTCTAACTCGGATAAATAGGCGATATCCATATCCCCACGCTCTAAACAGCCTGCCGAGGTAATGATATTGAGCCAATAGGTCAGTGGGTATTTGTACCAATGCACATGGTAAAACGCCCCTTGGGTTGCAGGGTCATTTTGCGTGCCTTTGCCCCCGCCCATCTTACCAACGTTGATGTTAAAGCCGCCTAAATTCACCATGCAATACGGTGAACGGGTCACATCGGTCAAAGCAAAGGGCTCCCAATAACCAATCGCTAAACCAATGCGGTATAAAATCCCCATCGGGCAAATTTGTATCGGCATCGACGGGTTTTCTGTATCCGGTGCCACACCAGGGAAAACAGGCACATTACCAATGGTCATCGGAAACAGGCAATCCCAACAAATATCGGTGATCGGATTAACAAAATTCCCTTCACACATCACATCGGCTTTCGCTGGCGTTGCTACTGTTACACACCCCAGTACACAGGCACTCAATAACCAACGGGTAAATTTTCTCATCGCCCCTCCTGCATTGCCGCTGAGACGATTTTGAGTTTGTCGCCCTCTTGCGTCACCACCGCCGGAATGTACTGAAGCCCGAGCTGACGACTTAAACTGCCCCCTTGGTCAAAGAACACGCGCGTATTCAGTGCCTCTGTGGCCTCTTTGATATTGCCGTTGGTTAAAATAACTTTATAACGCAAAGTTGCGGGCTGCTGTGCGTTCATCCACGCGATTTGGCGCGGATCATCCGCATCTAAAAAGTACAGGATTTGCCCCAGTGCCACGTGACTCAATGGGTTTATTTTGTCGCCTTGGCGGGCAAACACCACGCCATTGTGATCGGCATAATCCCCTTGAACCGTAAAGGTCGGGTCGTACCACACTGTATGTGCTTCGGTATCCGTACTGAGCCAATCCACAGGCGGTGGACGCAGGGTGTTTTCAATCACGCGATCTTTAAAATCTTGTTGCATCTGCGCGATTTCGCCCGTCCCTTCCATTTGTTTTAACCGCCCTTGGATAAAGTCCAATAGGCTTTGCTCTTGAACGGGGTAGACATCCCCCCATACCCCGAGATCTTTGGCGGTAACAAGACAAGGTAAACAAAACAATACTGCCATTGTAGACTGCCGCATTCGCTTCATTTACCCTCCTTATTGCGCCATTTTGTCCGCAATCGCAGCTTGAATATCGACCGTGATATCTTCCGCCCCCATCACCACCGCAGGTGTGACTAAAATCAGGGCCTGATGTGACTGTTGGTACTCGGATAAACTGTCACTGAGCGCCATTTGAAAACGGTGAGTCGCTTCTGCGATTTGCTGTTCGCTCAATGGGTTTTCGCTGTTAAACTGCATGGCCATTTGCTGCTGATACTGGTTGACCGTGCCTGTCATGTCGAAAGTGACGGTAACGGGGGCAAGCCAACGCACCACAAATACCGAAATACTGAAACTCAGCACCACCGCAATGACCATAAAAAAACTCATGGCTTTTAAGCACTCTTTGCGACGACGGCTCATGCCTTGAGCAGGCGTTTTTACTACCTTGTCGACTAATGTCGTGTTTGACTCTGCCATTGGGATAAGGTCTCCATTTCTTGTGGGAATTTGCGTTGAGCCAGTGCCAATAACGCCGCTTGTTGTGACAGTCCTTCCGCCATGCGGTTTTCACGAAATTGGAAGTCATCCCCATCGGTTGAGTACAATGCCCGGCTAATCGGGTCAGTCAGCAACCGATGGAACGAGGAGCGTCCTGCTATCCGCAGCATAAAGGCACTAAAATGTGCATCCCCTGCGGCAGGGAACCCTTCAATAATGGTGCGTTCAACAGGGTTGAACTGGTCGGGGTTTTTCTGGTTGTATTTACGGAATGTTTCCGTACCTTGGCGCAAGATAATTTTGAATGAGGAGTTACTCCACGCGGCTTTCGCGGCGGTACTGGCATCATCACCATCGAAATCGGCAATCCCTTGTGAGATGGTAATGTAAGAGCCGCCGTATTTACGGGCAGTTCGATAACCGCTTTCAATAAAGTCGGCAACAAAGCTGCTCTTGTTATCTAGCAGTTTCCAACCTTCATCAATTACCGCGAGTTTTTTGATACTGCGCGCCGTTAAATACATCCGTTGTTGGATGAAGATCATCATGGAGAACATCACAGCGGCTAACAGGTCGGGTTTATTTTGCAGCCCACCCATTTCAAGTACGGTAAAGCGCACTTGCTCATTCAGTGCCGGCTTGTCACTGTTAAAATACGCCCCGTACAGCCCTTTGGTGGTGTATTTTTTCAATGCCACAATGATTTCTTGCATCTTATTTTGGACCGTACTTTGGGGATCAAAGTAGCCCATATCAACTTCGGCTTTAAGGTAATCGTGAACATCATCAATCAGGACTTGATTGCCTTTACGCTTGCTTGGTGCTTTCCCTTCCCATACGTCTTGAACGGCATTGAGTAGGATAGATTTAGACACATCATCCATATCACCCGAAGGGTTCGCCAACACGATGAGCAGGTCACGAATACTTTCTGCAGCCTCTTTAATGTCCACGACCCCCGCGAACGGATTAAACTTAAGGTCACGGGCATCAACATAAACACCCCCGAGGCTGTGACACAGTTCTTTATAGGAATCCCCCATATCCAGCACATACGCCCAACCGCCTGAATCAAGCACTTGACGGATCAGCGCTTGCATGAGAAACGATTTACCACTGCCTGACGTCCCACACACGGCGGCATTAAAGTTGTCGTTACCGAGACCAGAACCCCGCTCAAAAATGTCGAGAAAGGAGAGTTGATGCCGATACGACGGGATAGGTAAGCCTTTTTGACAAATTCGATTATCAGCCACCACAGGCAATAAGTTGGCGACATTAAAGGTTTTGGCTCTCAGCGTGCCGCCAGAACGTACCATGTCACCCCACAACCCTTCTTGCATCACAAAAGGGAACAGCGCCAAGTAGTTGCGTAATTGCATAAAGGTCGGTGGACACAGCTTCAAATAATTGGTGGTGTAGGTATTCATCAACGCCATTTCTGCTTTTAACGCTTTATCATCATCGTCTTCGCAAAATAAAGTGATACCGTAACTGAAACGTGCGAGGGCAATTTGATTGGTATCCAGCCCACTCTGTAGCCCCTTCCACTCATCAGCTTTACGCTTGACCCCAGGCACCCAATTGATGTACTTAGAGTTAGCCCGACTGTTATTGGTAATAAATTTTCTCTTGGCCTCATTTTGGGTTTTCACCAAATCTTCAACATACACGGTCATGGTAATGGCGAATGGGCAGGACACACTGGACGCAGGATCAAGCAAATTACTCAAGTTATCGCCCGTTTGCCACAAAGCAAACTGTGTCGGGTTTTTCTCCAACATATAATTCATGATACGGGTTTGGCTTTTTTGCCCTTTTTCCATCGATAACGACTGATGAATGGCATCAGGCCGAATTTCAAGGGTCAAAGAGCGGTCAGCACATTGATCATTGAGTGACTCATACGGATCAACTTTGCTGCTTGGCAATGCAATCTGGTCATGCCGAAAGTTGCTGATTTCACGTACCAGTTGAAGTAATCCTTTATCGTTCATTTGCTCACAATGTAGGGATGCGCCAGCCAAGGACTCCATGACGATACTGAGGGTTTGATTCACTTTTTGTAATGTCAGGGCATCGGCTTTTTTATGCTCTTCCGCATAACACACAAACAAACGGTAATTGCGTAACGATAACGGAAGATTGAGCTTGTTATCTAACCCCACCAAGGCACCGCGCTCGTAAAACGCACGAGTGATATGGTTAAACTTCTCCGCTTCTTCACCTTGCCACCCAAAGTCTTTTAGCCCATAGCTTAGCTGCTCGCTGATACACTTACTCCCCAATAACATGAACGTTAAGGGTATTTTGCGTGGGAGTTTATTACGCAAAAAATAATCCAGTGCATCGACAATTTTGTCATTGGCCCCCACTAAGGGCGTGCACTCTAACGCAAAACCAATGGTGGTTTTATTGATAAACAGACCGGATTTTGCATCATAATTACGATACGGTAAGAGGCTGCAAAAGGAGGGGTAATCCATGTTCTCCAAGGCCTCAGCCGCCCGTTTATTTCCATCCGGCTCTCGCCATGCGGTAAATAAGTTCTTGAATAACGCTTCTTGCAACGATACCGGTTCTGACTCGTCATCAAACACAATGTCTTTTGACTTGGGGAGAAACGGGGCAAGCAGCTTATCGATTAAGGACGGTTTTTCATTCATGTTACTGGACTCTCCACTGACCATCTTTCACCACAAAAGAGACAACCGCAGGCTGATACAGGTTATCTTGTTCATCTATCCACGGGGCTATCCATAAGCGAGCCGTCGTGGTCGGTAATCGTTGAGGCGGTGCCATGCCAATATCTCCCCAACTCGACCAGGTTTGTGCCGTGTGTTGAATGGGGGGAAGTGCATTGGATGGCACGGATTTTTTAACCGATGCCGGTGAGGGCTTAAATGCGCCTAACGTCCTCACGCTTTGTGAGGAAACGCGATTATCCTGCATCACAGTACGAACAGACTGAGCCGGAGATGCGGTTGTCACAACCGGTACTGTCAGGGTTGCCAACGGCGCTAACCGCGGCAACTCAACTCGCTTTTTGGATGTGTCCTCCCCATTAGCAGGATGGTTCCACGTGATATTTTGCTGTGCTGCCTTTTGATTGGCTTCTTCCATCGTCATGCAGCTATCTTGCGCGGTGGCATTACAATCAAAGGAATCTTTCATGCCCGCTGTACAACCGGCGAGCAAGGTTAATGCGCCTAGAATTAGGAATTTTTTCATAAAATGAACCTTATAAATGAATGACAAAAAGAAGTGTTTTGTGGAGAAATAACGATGAATTTGTGTCGCCGCTTATTCAGTGACGAAAAAAATATTTTTATTCATAACCATTTAATTAAATACGGTTAATTAACGGATAATCATGTACTTTTTGAGACAAGTGAGTTTCTAGGAATTTGAATTTAAACGAAAGACGTTACTTGATGATTTTATACCAAAGCCTAAACCCGTGAAATTTAACACCACCAAGGCTTCCAATAGCTATTTGGATTTTATTTTCTCAAATAATAATTTGATTAAAAAACACAAGTTAAGCAGCACTGACACAATAAGTATGAACAATATTACTTCGCCGTAATCTGATACAAAATCAGAAAGATGATAGATATCAGAAGGTCCTCTACACCCTAAACAGTGAGCCATTAGTAATCTCCAATTTAATTAAGCACAATTATTAAGTGCTTTTATTTAAATTAATCCGTATAGAACAATTATCAATTGCAGCTCTCGCCGCATTAAAGTACGTCCTTTCTGCCTTAATCTCCCTATCCGCCCACATTAAATAATATATTTCATCAATCACCATTGATTTTTCTCTTTGCAGCAACAGTGAATGAAGCAAGATAGTAATTATGGGTATTATTAATATTTGGCATTAAATGACTTAAACAAATAAAACTCAATTCTTTAGACTTTATTTTCATTTCTTAAACTCTCTTGGTAAACTTTAATTGCATAATCGTAATCTACTTTAGAAACTTCGATTTGATTTTTTTCATTACCTAAATAATAGATAACCTCTCCATTTCTTTCTATTGATTTGAAAATTTCAAGCTTAGAATACCGCTCACCATTTGGAATGTGTTTTTCAATATCCTCACGTTTCCCCGAGTAAATTAACCAAGAAAAAAGAATAACTAAAAAAATCACCATATATAAAGGCAACCACCATAATTTTATTTCCATGTTAACCTTACCTTTTATTTAATTTTAAAACACAATTTATATTATGTTCGTTTTTACTTATTGATTTTTAGCTTTAATTTTTTTGATTAATGAAATTAGTTTTGCTTTTTCCGCATAAGCCCAATATCCCGTCACAGGGTCAAAAACAACAAAATCAGACTCAACAAAGCGCAATCGATAATAAATAGTTTTTTTCAATTCATACTCACACTTCAAACTGGCATTTTCTTCTTTTATTTCTTTATTTCTCGCCCCCGAAAAGTAAATGCCATACACCGCAGTGCAAGCTATACCAAGAACAATCAGTGTAATACTGATAATCATTTGGTATTTTTCTATATTTATTACGGGCATAACCATAAATAGCAACATGATAAAAAACATGGGAATTGCCAATACATTATAGTCAGCAGGCCTAAGCTTTGGTGCCTTTTCCAGTACATCTAAGTTTCTGGCTAGTTCAGACCGTGATACTGATTGTCCCGCCGCACCGCCAACAACTAGACCGCCGCTTCCGACACCGACACCCGCACCATTCCAGTCATTATTGTGTGTCCCATTAGCCACGATACTTGCTAACGAAACGCCATCTGTCGGTAAATACGTTCGTTTCATGATATCTCCTTGCATGTCCTATTTTTTACTGTCCGTAAATTGGTAGTGCTTGGGTTTAGCTTTGTATTCGTCATACGTTTCTTTTTCTACCGCAATCCACTCCTTCAAATAAACAGGGAAGTTATCCGGATTTTCAGCTGTTTCTTTCTTTAAATGGTCGTATGCTTCAGGGTTATTTGGCTTATATTGGCTGAGGAGTTTATCTAAACGTTCATGTTTAATCGGAAACTTGCTTGCCAAATTAAACTTAACGCACATAATGGCAGTGATAACAAACGCAAGCAAAATCCCGGAAACATAGATTGGTAGGTTTAAATCATTAATTAACAGAGAGCCTATCCAATTTAAAATATAAATCATAACAACAACGATAAATAGATAGGTCAAAATAAGTGTTCTAGCTTGCCTTTGATTAAACACGTGATCAGGAATATTGTTTACCATCATAATATAATTAAATAATTTTTTATTTTTCACGTTGACTTTCCTTATAAGCCTTGATCGCCTCTTGATATTCATCCACTGACACATTTTCAATCACATCACCACACTTGAGCTTATTGGTGTTTGGCTGAAATAGCCCATTATTAATATTGGTTTCAATCAGCTGACATTGCGTTGCGTAATACTTTCCTTTACTCACATCTTCAGCTTTATCAAAGTAAGTTGAGTAACACAATCCAGCAATACAGAGAATAATGACGGTTAGCACCGCCGCCTTATCAAACGCTCTATCGATAAATGCACCTATAAGGGAAAGTGTCAAAGCAAGCATGATAAACATAATAACAACCGAGGTCAGTATTGACATTGAGATCCTCCACTCCAGGTTATTTGATGGTTTCAAAGCTACGATTATCGACAACTTTGGGAACGTCTCTATTGAGGATTTTAAGGAGCAACACCGAACGTGCTTCACCATCGGGTTCGTTATAAATTGCTTGAATACCCGCAAAAATACCGTCCGTAATGACAACTTCATCCCCTTTTTGCGGCAGGTTATCACTCATTTCTTTCACGAAGTCAGGTACAACCAGTGTCGCAATCACTTCATTCGGCACTACCACAGGGTTCTGGCCAAAGCGCACAAAGTAGTTCACTCCGCGTGTTGAACCAATTGTTGAAAAGTGGATAACTTCATAATCAAACTTCACAAATAAATAATTGGGAAATAACGGCTCCATCACTTTCTTGCGTCGGTTTCTCACCATTTTTTCCGTTTTGTAGGTCGGGTTATGCACAGTTACCCCTTGACGCTCAAGGTGCTCAATCGCACGTAAAACCTGGTCACGTTTACAATATAATAAATACCACTTTTCCATGATGACTCACTTTAGTTGATGGTCAGCACTCAGGATTTGTACAACCCAAACACTTAACCCGATATAAATGGCTAAAAAGATGACCGAGTCCCAACTCACATGATGGGAAACAAATAACGCGGCCGGAGAAATCGTAATGAGCGTCATAAGTAACGTACTCAAACGCATCCGCTTTTTTAGCTGACGAATTCGGTTTTGCATTGGGCTGTACCTGAATGATGACAATGAAAATTAAGAATAAATAATGAAAGGACGTCTATTACTGCGGGCTATTCTCAACGGGGACGGCATCCCCTAAAGAAATCCGCTCTAATGCTTGTTTTGAAACGGTGATACCTTGGTTAATGGAGTTTTCCAGCGACTGACTCTCTTGCTTTTGCGATTTGGCTTTCTTCATTTGTTCAATAAACTTCAGCTGAAAACCTTCTTGGAAAACCACAGTAATTTCAATGCCCGCACCGATTGGGATAACTGGATGGTATTGCTCAGCGCGTTTAATGAAATATTCCGATAACATTTTTCCGGATTGCTGCACCCCACCGCCAACACCACCGCGCGCCACATCCGCCATCGTGGTTGTACTGCTGGCTCCAATCCCCACTGTTTTATCACCCACTTTTGAAAAACCAGAACCGACCGCTTCAAGAAATCCACCGCCAAAGGCATAGCCGACTAACTCACCATTTCGGATGACCGGTTCACCTTTAATACCATTTTTCCCCATAAAAGAGACGTGGCCTTTAAAGGGCATATCAATGGTATGATCAAACAGTTTGCAAGACAGTCGGTCGGTACGCACTAATCCGCGTTCACTGGAAATATCGCCATACACCCCAGCGGTAACGGCACAACCACTTAAATCATATTCTTCATTATTCGGCATAATCAGCTTGCCTGTTAACCGAAATTGCATCGGAGAGGGATTACTGTTTCCCGTCACTGAAGCATTGGCATCAGCCCCTTCAATCACCATCGCTTTAGCAAAACTGCCTGACGGGATGTAGGGCAAATCCGGTAAATCGGTGTTTTCCTGTTCATCCTCATACTCAATCGTCATCGAGGATAAACCTTGTTTTAGTACGGGATTCACATTGATTTGCGGTTGCCCGACAGGATATTGTCCCCCTTGATAAAATGCCGTTGGCGGCGGAATGATTGGCTGACTAGCTTGTGCATTCGGTGTGGGTAGTGTTCCTACGGGCAGTTGCTGTGGTTGAGGCAAACCGTTATTGCTATCACCGTGTATGAAATCGTTTCCCATTTTCGTGAGTTCTTCACCTAAGGTAGCTAATTCTTTATCCTGCTCAGCAATTTTATCGCGATACGCACGATTTTCTTGTTCCAGCTTCGCAATACGCGCGTTCACTTGCTTCATTTGCTTATCCATTTGAGACGCCGTGGATTGCAAATCTGCCATCGCTGATTTTCCCACATTCTTATCAAATGAGGATGTCACTACGCCTGTCATGTTGGGAGCGGGTCGTGATTGCTTTGTGGCCGCTTTTGGCTTCGCGGGTAAACTCATGTACCAAGCTGCTGTGCCAAGCCCCGTTAATCCCAAGGCCAATAACACAAACAACGCCGTTTGTTTTCGCTTTGCGCGAACATTAATATTTACCATTTTCAACCTCATTACTGACGGTTAACCAGACCGTTGCCGTGGCACCTGCCAACACGGTATCGCTATACGGATAAATAACGACAGAGCGCACCGCGTGTTGATTGAATAATCGCTCACTTAGCGGTTGTGAGACGGCACTGGTGTTCATCACATCCAGTTGGTAGACCCGCAACTCTCCACCATTCCACATTTTGTTTGCCGTCACACGATAGGCTGACGGTAATGCGAATGACGGTAAAGCCGTCACGGGTGCGGGAATAAACCCATTTGGTGTTTGTTGGTTCAGTAACGCTTTGTGAATTTCAACTAAGACACGTGGATACGGTAAAGCGCGCTCCCAACGTTTAGCGACGGCACTTTGTGCCGGTTGATTGGAAATAAACTGCAACACGCGACCATCACGCTTTTGCGGAACAGCCACAACAGATACCGTTAAGCCCCCTGCTGTTCTGACGTAAAAGGTAAAGGGTTTGGTTTGTGCGGTCATCAATACCACGCCTCCATTCGCAACACCCGTTGCCCCTTTTTGATTGCCATTGATAAACATGCCTTGAGCACTGTCGATGGCCACAATTCTGTCACCTGGCACAACCAACATATTCGGTTCACTGTTACTCAGCCCCACTTTCACTTGTGAGTCCGGAGATACCGGAATTTGGGTTGGCAACTGCGCCATTGGCTCAGCACGTACTGTCGAGACAAAACCACAAAATGCGAGCGCTAAACAGAGAAGCTTTATCGGATTACTTTTTTTCTTCATCAATAATGTCCTCAAAGCTGATCACTTCACTAATTCCATTGGCATACTTCATATGCAGCCGCAATTTTTTATGTTCAGGTAACGATTCACGCTTACCTATCCACGTTTTCAGGTCACCTTGAATATCAATAATGCCGTCTGCGGGATAGACTTCCATTTTGGTCATATAAAATGCCGAGGTGACGTTGTTATTGATGATTTCTTTGGCTTCGACCGCCAACACATCTTGCATTTCTGGACGCGCCTCTTTGGCCACATACCGTAATAAGGATTGATGGTTTGCTTTGACCGATTCGGGACTGATGTTATAGCGTAGAAAAAGTAACGACTGCGCGACGGACTCAAGGTAGTTCGCATCCGCATGGGAGCGCGTTAAGGTAAATGGGGTATCAAAAAACATCGGGATATACGTTTCTTGTCGGCTATTGAGTAAATCATCTAATCTCAGCCACGCGAAAATATTACCAGTCAAACTGAGTCCTAACATAAAGGTCAGTGTAATAAACAGTAACGAGGTGTATTTCGTGGCGGATTTAGCTGCGCTCAGTTTCATGGCAGCCTCCTTCCTATTTTAAATAAAGTCTGAACGCAGAGTCAGGGAGAGTTTTATAAATACTTTTGAAGCAGTAGGCGGGTAAGTACCAATAACAGGCATTGAGTAACCACTGACTTCCCCGCCCTTTCTTGAAGTACCTCAGGGCATACCAGAGCAACGTACCAACCACAAGGCCAGTCATGTAATGTCCGTCATAAAAGCCCCATGACATGGGGCCTAGTAGAACGGCGGTTTCATCATTAGGTAATGGAAGAATACCGCCTTGCTCGGTTAATGTCTGAGGGAAAATGAATCGCTGGGCACGTTCGTTTTCCATCATCCAACTCCTTATCCATTAACCGCCTGTTGATGGTGCTTCAATTAAACCAAAGACGATTTTAGTTCCCACAATAAAGACAGGAATGAGAAGGAGTAATGCCGGGTTTTGTGCGCGCATAAACGCTAAGAACACCAACACCGCCTCACCGATCATGATGTAATACATCACGGATGACCCTTCACCGAAGGTATCGCCTGCATCCGCTGCCCCTGCTGCGGCTAAATCGGCTGCTTGAGCAAAACCACGTGCTGCCATCCATAAGAGTAATGGTGAAGCAACATATTTATACAGCGATTTAGCCACTTTAGAATTCAGTGAATTCCAAGCACATGCAAATAACCCTTTTCTTTTTGTTACCGGTGAATCAATAGCAATTTGACTCATAATATATCCTCTTATTAAATGCCCTATGAAGTAAAATATATAAGTACCTAAACGACTGAGCTAATTAGCTCGCTTTATTCCCTTATCCAGAAAAGTCTTAAAACAAATAACACTTAACTTAATAAAGAAATAAAACGCGATAATTTTCCCTGGCTCTGGGTAAAGCTACCGCCCCAGGTGTGCATTACCTTTTTTTAGGCAAAGCGATCCCGTTGCTGTGTGTAATCAACAAAAATAAAAACCAAAATGGAATAAACCCAGTAATAGAGTAAATTAATATTTAATTAACAACTCTTGGTAATTCCCTTCAATATGTTCAACAAGTCGTAGATGATCAGATAATCGTAAAACGGCTTCGACTTTTTTAGAGCGTCGTGCTCGTTTGGCGGATTCTGTTAATAAACGATTTGTTTCAGCACTAATCGGTACACTTATTGTGACCGATTTATATTCTTTTTCTTTCATTTTGACTCCTTTTAACTGGAGTCTACTAAAGTAAAATAAGTTAGGTAAGTCCATTGCTCGGACTGGTTTTATATACAGTCCTGAATTTAATAAGAGTATGCTTGATGAAGTATGCAGGTATGAAATTCTCCCAACCAAGTAACTTTGCTACTTTAGAATATAGATTTCTATTATGTGTAGATGTTTTTTCTAAAACATTTTTAGTTAGTTTTTCTACATACGAAATTGAAATACCACTTAAATTTGATATTTGTTTAGCTGTAAAATTGAAGATTAATAACCAACCTACGATCCATTCCTTTTCCGAAAATAAAATTGATGGTTTCTCATTTGACAAATAATTTATACTCAAATTTAAACTTAGTTTTGATTCGTTGCGATCAAAATAATTAAAGCAATCTTGCGGAAGAATAAAAAACTCAATTGATAGCTGACTCAGAGATATATAAGTGAAGTCAATATAAGAAATATTATTTTCAAAATAATTTGGATTTACAATAACAGTAAAAGGATAATAATTATTAGAATCCTTTCTTTTTAAGAACTGTATGTAGACAATCTGATGTATTCTATGTTTTTCTGAAGTGTTTATAGGTGGGAGAACAAAATTTTCGAATGAATCGACTAAAAAACAATCATCGTTGTCACATAAATTAGAACCACAACACTTTTTAATTGAAAAAATATGATAATTCGCCATTATTGGCGTAAAAAACACTTGAGATCTATCATTAAGATCAATAGGATCATGAATAGACATATAACCGTCTCCTACATTGGGGGTTATGTGTTTAGCTCAATAAGGGAGGTCAGAACTCCTTTATTGGGCGACTCTTAAATTTTAATTAAGCAATCAATATTACCTAAAGTAAATATACCTATATTTACAGATTAAATCAATCATTATATTCAATAAAAACAGCATCCCCATATGCGATTATATAACTTGAGACGCTACCACTTCCTGTCCTTTGAAAGGACCCAGTTTCATATTTGAAATTAATTATTGCATTTCCACCTTTATCTTTAGTTAGATTAATTAGCTCTACCTTTGCCACTTCATCTTCATCTTTGAACTTACCCCATATTTCAGATATAACGACTTTTACCATACCTAGATTTTTTGTTATATTAGCATTATGGATATAACACGATGAGTAAATATTACTGTTAATCAAAGAGTCATGCACTATTGGGTTTGATGTAAAAATTTTCATAGATAATATCACCTGTCATTAATATTAAAAAATTGTTCAACCAGCTTTTCAGTTTCTTTTTTCATCTCTGTAATTCCTTCTCTAAAATCATAGCGGCTATCTTCTTTTATTTCGTTAATATTAAATAGCATCTGAAAAATCATTTGAATACATTGACGTGTTTTAGTTGAATCTTCTAACATTTGTTTTTTATAGAGATCCTCCCATGTCATTCCGTCATCATCTGTTTCATTCGCTTTCTTTTTTAAATTCATCGTGACACGAACGCCAATATCCAGCATTTCTGAGCAGACGCTCGACATATTTGCATCTGCATGACTTGCCCCATCAGCCCGTCGTTCATCAACAATCGTTCTAATTGCATCATAAACTTTTTGTGACATATATACGTTTTGTCTTGCCATTTATTTAACCTATTTATTTGAGTGCTAATTGAGTGCCTATTAAAATCGATAGTATCATATTCTTAGTGCTTTAGAAGTGCTAATCTTAACTTTTTTAAGCACTCCATTAGTGCTAACATCTAGGCACTAATAGAGCACTGCAATTTTCAACTTATTGTTTTAACTTAATTAGCCACAAGATAGCCACAAAACAGCACTAACTTAGCCACATCTCAGCACTCTTTTAGCACTTAACATAAAGATTTTTAAAATTTTCACCTATTTATTTTTAATTAACGCCCTGATTTAATGATAAATTCTAGCAAAATGAAATTTTGCGTGGGGTGTGAGTTCTTTCTTTCAGAGGAGCATATTTATTGCTCCTCCTTTCTTTTGGCTTGCATTTAAATAGTGCTTTATTTTTTTATTAAAATGGGCGATTCTGAGCTAAGAGAACTTATTATTAAATGGGGTTTTATATGCGAATGATCTGTATTCTCATTGCGTTATTTTTTTCGCCTTTTTCATTTTCGTTTGATTGCTATGATAAAGCAGGAAATGATTATCAAATTGACCCTGATTTATTACGCGCAGTTGCCTTTCGTGAAAGCTCATTCCAACCAAATGCGATTAACCAAGCTTCACCGACGCGATACGCTATTGGCTTAATGCAAATTCATTCGCAAAACTTTAACGAATTAGCACAGCATGGCATTACCGAAAATCAATTAAGGTTAGATCCGTGTATGAATATTTATACGGGCGCGTTTTATCTCGCTAAATTTATTCGTATACAAGGGGATATCTGGAAAGGCGTAGGGGCTTATAATGCAGGGTTGAAAAAATCCGAGGCTCAAGAACAAAAAAGAAATCAATATGCGCTTGAGGTCTATCACATTTATCTTAACATTAAAAAAAATAACTAAACTTACTCCTTTTACTTTCTATTTTTAACGCTATAATCACGTTTAATATTAAGTAATGCATGTGGCTTAGTATTAAAACGAGAAACGCGCCTTTATGGCGCGTTTTCTTTAATAACTGGTTTTTCTTAATTCTCGACCAATTTCCCCACCTATCCCATCATTTCCAATAATTTGTTCTCGTCCAATTTTGTATAACTTACCTTGATGATAATTTTCAACGGTCATTAACGTCGTATCAAACTCATAAGACTCGCCATATTTATCAATAAGTGATTTGATTGCCAACGCGATTATTTCATCACTGTAATGACGATTTGTAAAAACATAATCAGCACCACCATAAACCATATTAAATGGTGAGCTTTCATTGTAAGAGTAATCAGTATAGCAATCGAAGCGTGACGTTTTATATTTTTTGACAATCGAGTCGACTTCATCCACTGTCGGGCCATCTGTCCATGATACATAATAAGAACTGTAATATTGTTTACGAACTGAAAATTTAGTTTTTGGAAAATGTTTTTTTAACTCTGCACGAATATTTTTACCCACTATTTTTACTTTATTGTCTGAATTAGCGGTTATCTGGGTTAAGTGTGAATATTGATTATTATTTTTTTGAAATTCGACACCTTGATTAAATTCGATTTGTTTTTTTTCTTCCTCAGATTTTTCCGTTTGTTCGAATTCTTCTGATTGTTTAATTAATGATTCAATTGTTTCATTATCAACAATTTCATTTTTAACTTCCCACTGAATCCCCCCTCTTAAAACAGATTCTGGTAAGCGATTTGATTTATCACCATTGTAAAATACAATATCAAATTCTGCGTTGCCTCCACTTACAATGACATTACATAGATTCGTCACTGTATCTGGTTTTTGTTCTCCATGGATTTGAGTGATCACTCCCAAGCCATGATTATATAAATTTGTATAAACAACCTGACCAACCGATAATAATGTTTGCTGTTCCATAATTTTTTCTCTCTTTAATTAATGAAGTTTGATTAAGCGCAAGCCCGAGACTTGCGCAGGATTTAATTAATCAATGGCATTCAATATCTTTGTTTGTGATTCAGGGGGTAATGTGAAAATAAAATCCCGTAGTTGATGAAAATAAGCAGAAATACGCTCACATTCTTCTGTGTGCCCTTTTTCATCAGTGACGAATGAGAAATGACTTAACATCATTAAGGTCACAATGATCCCCGCTTCTTGGGCGCTAACATCGTCCATAAAGCCGTTTGGTGAGGTGAGCATATAGCCTTTTGTCGGTTGCAAATAAAAACCGTTATTCGACAACGTATAAAAATCCCAATACCCGCCGTTATAGGCTACAGCATTCCGAGTCATCCAGTTATAGATTGCATTTTCAAATGCAATGCAATACCGCCCTAATTTTGAAGGTAAAAATTTTAAACGGGCTCGCTCGTTCTTCACCTCAATAGCAGTGATTACAGTTTCGTCTTTTCCATTTCTTTCGTTAGATTCTTGAGCTGCAAGGCTTTGTTGTTGAGTCATTTTAGTGTCTCCTTTGGGTTAATGATTTCTTTCGTTGAGTTCCTTCGCTGCAAAGGGCGTACATAGACGAAATGAGGAAGGAAGCAAGGGCGGAGGCAAAATTGTTGGAAAGCGCAGCGACAAGAATTTTGCTGGAGTGCACTTTACGCTTGCTGGATGACGAATTGAGTCTATGTTTAAGCCCGAGCGGAGGGGCTTGGCGAAAGATTAACAACACAGTGGCTGAAAATGACGCAACCCGACTTGCGGCGAGAGAATCGAACCGCAAGGCGTCCTTTGAGCTTAACAACGTTAAGCGGTTTATCAGGGGCGGCTCCCTTAGGGAGCTTGCACCCCTGTCCTTTGCGCCACGCGTCAGCGTTAAAAGGCGCAGGGGTTGTCTTTGTCGGATTGAGCCTGGCTCGATGCCAGGATTAAGCCGATGCGCAAATAGGGGAATAAATCCCCTTGAAAATAACGTGAATTAGGCTGTAAGAAAGGATTTAAAGCGGAATGAGTTTAACATTAACATCGGGGTATACAGTGTTTGGCGAACTTCCAAGGTCAAGCTGTTGCCGATATTCACAATCGCAGGTATCCCCAATAATGCCAGTTGGACGTAACACATTCGGGCGGCAACTTCATCAATATCCGTACACACCGCAATCATTTGCGTTTGTGAGTTATAGCCTTGTTGTAAAACAGAATTTGCACAGGCAATCACCATTCCGCCCGCCCCGCACGTAGGCTCGCACACACTGATATAGCCATTTTTTTCAATTATCTTGCTGCAATCACCAATGATAAAATTTGCCATTAGCTGGCTGATATGAAATGGGGTGAAAAACTGCCCCCATGCCCCTTCGCCAAGTTCTAATGACATAAAGAGTTCCCCTAAAAAATCAGTCGCTTGACTGTCTAAGGCATTAACACAAATTGCCATTAATTTGGCGAATACATCTAAATCGGCTCTTTCATAACGCGCAATCACGTTAAAGTAAGTTTGTTCCAACTCAGGACACTGTTTTACGCTGTTTTCTAATGAAATCGCGGCAACATGAATAAAATCTCGAAATACGTCTAAGCGACTGTGATAACGTGCCGTTTGATTAAATAATTGAATAAATTCCTTGTGAAAATCGCGCTTTGATTTGGCGTTAACCGTGGTTAGGTTTGCTTTCTCGACTATTTTGTCTGTCTTTGTGTCTATCTTACTGGGCAAACCTGAGATAATAGGGCTGGCTCCTTTCGCGGGTTGGCTTAAATCCACATCAAAAAAACTCAATTGTGACATATCGACGCTCCAGAACTGCCCCTGAAACAAAAACAGGGGCAGTGATTTAACTTAAATCCACGATTTACGCAGTTCTAAACAACGCAAAAGTTGCCCCAAACACTGGTTATTCATTGCAGGGATGCGAACGGGCTGTTTTCGTTTAAGTTGTTTGTCGATATGCCGCGCCATTGACCGATAACACGGCTCAATTTCACTTATTGTCATATCGTGACGCACGACCCGACGTTTTGACAGGGCGGGCATTTGGGGCTTTACAGGGTTGGCAGCGTATGCCATGATTGTTGAGTTCATAGGAGCTACTCCTTTGAGTGAGTTGATGCCTTGAGTTCCTCGCTAAAGTCATTCAAGGCACGGATTAAGCAGGCGCAAGCCTGCTTTTTTCATTGTTGTGCCAGCAATCCAGCACAACGCACACGCGAAATAATTTGCGCATGGGATAACGTTAATACATCCCGAAACGTAAAATAACGTTCGTCCTCTTTGACAAAAATGTCAGTCACGTTCCCTAAAACCATCTCTTGCAATTTAAAGGACTCCGTATTGTTATTGCCTTGCCAATCCAGCGGGGGCATAACGGATAACGCATCCATAAATTGCATTAAGGTAATCTCTGTCGGGGCAGTTTTAGCCGCTTGTTCACGTCCTATCCAATACATCAATTCCGCGCTTTGGGTTTCTGAGTAACTGTCTGTTTCGTACTGCTCTAATGCGTGATACATACTCTTTCTCCTTTTATGATTTAGTGGTGGGTCAATATCGAACTGGCTCGATATTGAATAGCGCGTTACGATTTCGCGCTATTCAATAGGTCGCTTTAACGGTATTGGCGAACCTGTTTTTTAAACGGTTTAAGGTGGTTGGCGTTTTCAATTTCGCAGTAAGTTAAATCGGTGTTTTTTGTTCCATCGGTTAAGGCATATTGGTAATTCATGTTCATTTTTTCCGCGAATTTCGTTTTTTTCAGAAAAGTGAAGAATTCCGCAATGGAATTGAAGTGATAAACGTCATCCGTTTGCCCTGTCACATTTTTCTTATGGGTTTCCGCAATAAAAATTTGATAATTCATGTTGATACTCCTTGTTTTTGGCTTTTAACTCATCTTTCTGGAGGTTTTGGCGTGGCGGTGTTGACGTTCACCGATGGCCTCGTAGTTCTCTTTGAAAGTGTTAATTCATCTTACTGTCAGTTCAGTCGCGGCAAGGGCGTGCATAGCTGAGACGAGGAAGGAAGCAAGGGCGGAAGCAAAATTGTTGGAAAGCGCAGCGACAAGAATTTTGCTGGAGTGCACTTTACGCTTGCTGGATGACGAGTTGAGGCTATGTTTAAGCCCTAGCGAATGGGCTGATAGTAAGAAAATAACCGTCGGGTGAGGAGGCAATCGGCCGACACGCAACGCGTGGCGTCTTTAACGGCCGTGCGAAGCACGAAATGCCGTGCAGTTAGGTTTCGCTTGCTATCCGAAGGACAGAGACGCTTGCGGCTCTGCGGAAACCCATTCCTAAAACGAATGGAGTTGGAGTGTAGGCGACAGCTCGATAACGTCGAGCTGCCGTAGGAACCCATAAGGGGTTATTTTATGTTTATGATAAAAATTTCTTAACTCATTGTTATTAAAATTAAAGCTGTAACTTACTTAATCACTCGCTCAGTAAAACTCAATCTCTTTTTAACCGTATAGACTGGTTTTACACCGAAATACTGACTTTCTTTTGCTAACCAGATCTTAAGCTCAACAAGAAAATGTTCGGGTGTATACCGAACATTTTCTTGCAATGCGCGGTATAATTCGACATTCATTGGGGTATATTGATGTAATAAATGCATTAAGTTTCCATTCACTATTTAAAATGAGAAATAACTTTAATTTAATGAAAAGAGTGATACTCAAGCACCAATAGACCAGTACTACGGGAACAACTAAGCCCACAATCGGTAAATTCGCCAAGATCAGCCATACAGACCCGACAGTTAACGTCAAAAACCAAACGAAAAGTCCCATTTTTTCAGCGAAATAGCGTGTTCTTACGCCGTGTTTTATTTTGCATAAATCCTGATAGGCAAACTCAAACCGCTGCTGTTCGGTGATTTCAGTAACATCATTTTCGATATTTTTCACTTATCTCATCCTTAAAATAGCACAAGACTGGTTGCCAAAAATGCGCCTTTAACGTCCTGACTCGAGGGGTAATAATAGGTCACATGCCCTTCTCTAGGCACTGCCTTGTAATAACCCACATTGATATCTTCACAGGCTAACCACGTTTCTCGATCACTCTGTGAAATTTCATTCGCGGCAATTGCTGAGTTAATGACCGTTTCTTTTGTGTGCTCACCGCGCATCATTAGCACCAAACTGTCTTCAGTTTCGAGTAAAACCACATTCCATTCATTCATGGTCAACGCCCTTTTTACCGATTAATTTATTAGGAATGGTATAATTATCCAGTAATTGCTCACCGTATGATCGGGTATCGATATCCTCATTGAAATCCAAGAGAGCCGACCACAACGGGGCAAAATCAAGGTATTTTCACAAGTTTAAATTGTTAAATCGCGTCGTCCAGTTTACAAGCAATTCAATCAAATCATACTCTTCAATCCCATCATGATTAAACCGGTTGTACCACGATTTAAACTCACTGGGGGTAATAAAGGCTAACTCAATTTCGGCTTGGGCTAATCGATTTTGATACTGTTGCTGCGCTTTAATTTGGGCTTTTTGTCGGGCACGGCTCACTACCTGTACTTGAGAATGAATTTTTCGCCCCTGCCGTTCACGGTCGCGGTAATCCAGCTCAGGAAAAAAATCACGCACATGATGATCGCATAACGGCAATGGACAAATATAACCACGGGACTGAATAAACGTATCTAGAGCCGAAAGATAGCGATTTTTTGACGGCATTTCACGTTTATCATCAAAAGATAACACCAACGTAGAGTGCAAATCTTTTGCGGTTATTGCCCCTTTATTCCCTGTAAAAAATCGAATTAACGCACTCGCATAGGGATAGCTTTTTTGGTATTGCCCTTTTTGCATTTTATCTTCGACAAAAAGGATGGCTTTTGCTGCGGCATATTGACGGTCATTAAACGGCACAAGGGCTAAATGGTTTGGAATCGTTGTCATGATTATTCACACTGCCCTTTCGGGCAGTGTCTCCAGTCTGATTATTGCGCGTTATCGGTGTGGTGAGTGTCAGCGTTTACATTCAGAAAACAGCTCGGCAACCAATGGGTATCTTTGAGGGTATTTTCAGCCAACTCCGCAGCATCCCCTTTCTTCATTTTGACAGCTTCAAGGGCTTTATCTGCTGCCCCTGCATCCACTAAACAATCGCTGATTTGGTCTTTACTGATACGCCCAAAGAAATTGGCTTTTGTTGGCTGCCACCACTGACGAAAATCAAAGGCAATTGCCTGTTCAATTGGGCGCAGGGCTTCGGCTAACGTGTTATCGTGCGGAGCATAATGATTGACTTCACTCAACGTTTGCGCAGAGCAAAACGCCAGTAACGCGACTAAATCCGCTTGCTCCCATGACAACAACCAAGAAAAATCGGCTTGCCATGCGTCAGGGAGACGCGCTGACCACGACTCAAATTGCGTATTGAGTAATTGCAATGCTTCACTGTCTTGGGCGGTCGGGGCATTTTTGAGTAACTCTTCCTGAGAAAGCGAAAACTTAATGTTAAATGCAGTTTTGGCATACGGTGAACCAAACACTTGAATGCATGCATCATGAACCAAAATCGCCAGTGCCACGTTTGGATGTTGTGTTAATGCCGCTTGAACCGCTAATGTGCGCTCCGAAGAAAGACTTTTGCACAAGGCTGCGCTGTAGGTAGAAACCGTCTCAACTTGAGTCGTTGATTGCTCACTTTCACTACTTTCCGTTTCGCTTTCCGCTTCACTGCACGGTGACTCTTGCTGTGCTAAGTCAATGACGCCACGGATGACACACGGTTCTCCATCACGGTCAAGGTAGACAACAACGCCTTTTGTGGCTTTTCCATCGGCTGTCCACGCTTGATTTTTAGTCCGACTTTCAATGCCCTCGATTTGATTTTCGCAATCATTCACGGCTTGCCAAAGGTCGATTTGTTCATGATATTCCTCTGCATTTAATGCTTGTTCCCGTAAATCCGCTTCACGAGCACGCAATTCAGCCAGTAAATCCGCAAATTCAGGGGGAATGACCGCCTCGGGCGCATGACTGAGAGACAAGGTTTCCCCACCATTACCGTAAAAGCTCGGACGCTCTAAACGGGCAGTACCGAACTGCCAACCCTCAATATCCGCTAACAGTTCCGCACACGCACTGAGTTTATCTAGTGCCATTTTTTCTAATAGCGGGGCGTTTTCAATAAATCCTGCTTCGGTAAATAGGTCAATTTCAAGGGTTCCCCCTGCTTGCTCGTAGGCATCCAACCCCACAAACTTCACCAGTCGATTATTTTCGACGGGGGTTTTGGTTTCTTCAATCGCTTCACGTAAGTAAGGTGGCTCTTTTTTCCAACCCATTGCATTGTTCCACACCATCACTTGACGGTCATGGTCAGGGGTTCCGGCTAACGCTTGCAGTTGGTCTAGGGTAATATTATCCGCATCCAATTCGGCTAACAGCTCAGGCGCCATGTTTGCTAAACGCAGACATTTTTTAACGTGATGAGTGCTGAACCCTAATAAGTCACCGATTTCAGCCGCATTTTTGCCTGTTTTTTGTAGCTCGATAAAAGCATGAAGTTGGTCGGCTGGGTGCATAGCTTCACGTTGGCTATTTTCCGTCAGGGAAACAATCAGCGCATCGGACTCTGAAACCACTTTGACAGGCACAGGGAAACTCGACGCTAAATGCCCTTTTGTCACCAATTGTTGTAACGCCAGTAAACGACGTTGACCCGCAGCAACCCCGTAGACGTCATTGTCCATCGGGTAAACCACCAAGTTTTGTAATACCCCGACCGCTTGAATACTGTCTGCCAGTTCGGACAAGGCTTTTTCGTCGATTGGACGTTTACGGACATTGAGTTCACTCTGTACCAATGCCGATAACGGCAATACATGCGCTTCCATACTGTCCAATGCCTGATAAATCGCGTCGGTTTGTGCGGATTTTGTGCCTTTTTTTGCTTTACGTTGTTTTGGGTTAATGATAGTTTCTAATGTAGACATAATTGATACCTCTATTGTTTTTAATGTGTCTTTGCTAAGAGAGTGACAAGGCTCTCTTAGCACCTAAGATGCCTGAATCAGTTCAGGACGCAGATAGAACATGTTGTTTAAATTGTCACTAAAGCCAATCGGATAACCGTCTTTCATAAAAATACTGTTGGAATCGTATGCATCACTGTGCAGCGTGATTTCTTCGTCGTACAACTCAGGTGAGATATCTCCCTCGAATAAATCCAATAACCGTGTTAATGGCGCAATGTAATGCAATAAATCGGCTTTCTGACTATCCGTCAGTGGGTTTTTAACCCTTCTTTCGTTAGATTCTGGAGCTGCAAGGTTTTGATGTGATGACATTTTTGAATCCTCCACCGTGTTAATGATTTCTTTCGTTGAGTTCCTCCGCTGCAAAGGCCGTACATAGCCGAGACGAGGAAGGAAGCAAGGGCGGAGACAAAATTGTTGGAAAGCGCAGCGACAAGAATTTTGGTGGAGTGCACTTTACGCTTGCTGTATGACGAGATGAGGCTATGTTTTAGGCCAAGCGGAGGTGCTCGATGAAAGATTAATCACACAGGTGATGAAAATGACAGCACCCGACTTGCAGCGAGAGAAGCGAACGGCAAGTCGCCATTAACGCTTAGCGTAGCTAAGCAGTGAACCAGGGGCGGTCCCGCAGGGAGCTGCACCCCTGCCCTTTGCGCCACGTTGAAAACGGAAAAAGGCGCAGCGGTTGACCTTTCAAGCCGGTTGTCCCCATTTTCCACATTTGGCGAGCCAGTGAACGCGCCCCAAACAGGCGCGTGAACGGAAGTGTACGGGGAACCTGCGCCAACTGTGTGTAAATGGGGTCAATCCGGCGTTCGGCTTAAGCCTGGCTCAATGCCAGCATGAAGCCGTTGCCCCGAAACGCAAAAAAAGCGTATCCACAAAATCAGTGGATAACTTGAAATAGCCCTGTTAATAAAAAGGTTAATAGCCTGATTAATGAATGAACATCAACACTGCTCAAAAAATCACCACCCAATGATTAGCATTTTACG
The DNA here is from genome assembly GCF_050487165.1 of Providencia sp. Me31A. Classification (NCBI taxonomy): domain Bacteria; kingdom Pseudomonadati; phylum Pseudomonadota; class Gammaproteobacteria; order Enterobacterales; family Morganellaceae; genus Providencia; species Providencia sp. Me31A. Next base: position 36,002 of record NZ_JBKQGZ010000018.1, on the reverse strand, counting down.
ATAGGAATATCCGAGAATTGCGTTGTCCAGCGAGGCGAGAGAAATTGCTGCTTCATTTTCCATAAAGCTGATTGCGATTGAACACCCTGACCTGCAAACCAGATAGCCCCTTTTCCGCGATTAATCTGGTCAATCGTCTGCATCAGTTCACCACTTTTGCGAAAAGCATGGCCACTTTCAAACAAATTCAGCTGCACTTGCCCTGAAGGGGAAAATTCACTGAGTAATATGCCACTTTTGCTGTATTTCACATTCGGAAGCCAAAGTCTGTCAAATAACCCCACGGCTGCCTGAATAATCTCGCGTGTATCTTGGGTCGGATAAATGAGCGCTTGGGTTTCTTGTCGATAATAGTGCGGCTCATGATGAGAAAAATGGCTACTCTGCACCCACAATGTGACTAATCGACAATACTGTTTTTCTTCACGCAATTTTTCTGCTGCACGTTCAGCAAAGGCACACACCGATTGGCGAACTAACTCATAATCCATCACTTTATGGCCGAATGAACGGGAGCAAATAATTTGCTGCTTAGCGGGCGCAATTTCTTCCAGCTGAAGACACGATTCACCGTTCAGTTCGCGCACGGTTCGCTCTAATACCACTGAGTACATTTGGCGTGCCTGGGTCGTTGACAACCGACTTAAATCCAAGGCAGTTTCAATTCCGCTTTGATTCAGGCGTTTTGCCAGTTTACGCCCTATTCCCCAAATGTCCCCAACCGGGACGAGTGCCATGAGTTTTTTCTGACGATTGGGTGAACTTAAATCGACGACACCACCTGTTTTCTTCCACGTTTTGGCGGCGTGGTTCGCTAGCTTAGCTAACGTTTTGGTACTGGAAATTCCCACGCCGACAGGCAAATGTGCACACCGGAATACATCCTCTTTTAATTTATGGCCAAGTTCATGCCATGAATACAATGTATTCATGCCCGTCAGGTTACAAAAGCTCTCGTCAATACTGTAAACCTCAATTTGAGGCACGATTTGAGCAACCACCGCCATAAATCGATTACTGAAATCGGCATACAATGGATAATTTGAAGAAAATACAGCCACTTGCCTTTTTTTGATTATCTGCTTAATTTCAAAATAAGGGGCTCCCATACGGATATAGGGCTTCGCCTCCGCCGAACGCGCAATCACACAGCCATCATTATTCGAAAGGCAAATAATCGGCTTTCCTTTTAAATCGGGGCGGAAAACGGATTCACAGGAGGTATACATAGAATTGACATCGATGAGCGCAAACATGTTATTTACCGACAGGTATGCACGGCATAACGAACAACGCCGAAAATTTTCACGTCCGTATCGTCATTGATGGGGATAGCGGGAAATTGACTGTTAGCAGGAATAAGCGCTTTAGTCGGTGTGATTTGCAGGTACTTGCAGGTGAATTCGCCATCGTATTCAGCAACCACTATTTCCCCATGACGGGCAGTCAGGTGACTTTCAACGACTAATAAGTCACCGTCAAAAATCCCCGCATCCTTCATCGAATCGCCAGAGGCGCGAAGAAAATAGGTACTTTCAGGATAACGAATAAGTTCGGCATCAAGCGATAAACGACGCTCAACGTGGTCTTGAGCTGGACTGGGAAAACCACAGGCAATTAGACTTTCGAAAATGGGAATTTGCATAGCGCACCAATACTGTATAAATACACAGCATAAGTATACTTTACTCCATTTTAAAAAACAAACATGTGAATTTATAACTCACATCTACTATTTCGCATGCGAAATGGTTTTCTAATTCCTTCTATACAAACGTAATACATCAGATGTTAATTTATAATGTTGCTTACCCCACCGTCCAAAAATGTTCTCCTCAATATAATCTCGATTATTTTTGTCACCTTGATCTCTATAGTAGTATATTAAAATGATTCCTTTATCTTTTAGATAGTTTGCAACTTGAGTTATATTTGTCCTTACATAACCAGTATTTGATTGGAACAAATCCAGATCAATACCATCTAATCCGTTATCAAAAGCATCAAGTAAATATGCTAGCAAGGATGATGATATTGAACGACGTCCTGAAGATGTAATTATTTTTTCTATTCCCGAAAAAGTCATTTTCTTTTTTTATGCCTTCTAAAATTTGCATCTTCCTCTATGGCTGCAGTAACCCAGCCTGCTGCAATATCTTGATTTATATGTTTAGGTAGATAACTTAACATCTCAGCTATACTATTTTTCTTATATAACCGTTGCAATAGCGATGCCATTCCGCACCATTCTACATGTGTGCTTGGTTTCCATTCATTAGCAAATAATAATAGAAGAGCGCTTTGTGCAGCCCAAAGTGGCGTGTTTGTCGGTGTTGTTTTTGTCCATTGGATTAATGCAGAACCTGGAATTGATTTAGACCTTTCAGTAAGACCGAGCTCAATTGCTGTTTGACATAATATTTTTGATTTTTCTGTTGCTGTACCAGATATTTGCAATAACCATGTTTTAATAATCTGGCCACGAAACTCTGTGGCCATAGTTGAAAATGGCGTACCTATCATTTGATCTGTACTAACCCTTTTACTATTAATTTATCAACATTGACAGAGTTGATGCTATTTTCAAGCTTTACCCATACAACCCCGTCACTTTCAGGCTTTTTATCCGTGAGAATAATACCTATCTTGTTATCAAACTCCACCTGAACATGCCACACATCATTTGTATTAACTTGAGATTTTGAATGAGAAACTTGTTTTGATTTCGCATGCGAAATTTTTTCTTTATCTCTATTTTTTATTTTACTTAATTCATCTTTTGCTTCATTACGAGAAACACCATTTTTTCTTGCTTTTTCAACAAGTTTTTCAGCAATTTTGGGGTTAATTTCATTTATCTGAGTAAGTGTATATGCTAAGTCTACATCTAAAGTTACTTTATCTTTTAGTAATGTGGTAACACTTTCAGGAGCACTTATTAATTTTAAATGTTTACTCACAAATGATGTAGGTTTACCTACAGTTTTTGCTATTTCTTCTCCAGTCATTCCATGAACTGTTTTAAGCTCATTAAATGCTATTGCTGTTGCTAAAGGTTTAAGGCCGGATTGTTGTAGGTTTTCTATCAACTGACCAATAATTCGAAATTTATCGTTTTTGGGTGGAGAACCGACATAAATATCAATAAAGGTATCTCCTCTTTTTTTTGCTGTTCGCCAACGAGTTTCACCCATCCAAATTCTATAACCAGTCCTATCTTTTGGATAACAACGCGGTGGTGTTAATATCCCTACAGTGTTAAACGTATCAGCCATTCCCTCTATTATGGAGTCATCAAAATCTTCCTCTGGACGAACTTGACTCTCTGCATAAACTTCATCTATTGAAACTCTAATTATTTGCCCTTCCGTTTCTAATTCAGGGCGGGCAATATCAGTCATAATTTGGTGAGCAGCAATATCTCTGATTTCCTCATTAGGTGACTTAGTTTCAATAACTTTGTTAATTGCTTCGGTTGCCGATTTACGATTTTGATCACGTAGTCGACTCAAAAATTGTTTTTTAGCCATTTAATTTATCCTACCTGTTTCACAATTCGTTTTGCTAATTCTTCATATTGAATTGCTGGTTTAGATTTAGGCTCATATTCTTTAAATGTCATACCTAATTCTATAGCTTCTTTTGCTGTTGCTTGAGCAAACGAAATATAAGCTAAGATATAATCTTGGGTATAACCTTTATCTTCAAGTATTTCGACTAGCATATTAAGGTTATGAGTATCCACAGCCCCCAAATAACCATCAAAAAGTGGTTTTGAATAGTTCGCAACTGTAGCTTGAGTCACATAGGTTCCCAAAAATTGTAACGATGGATTATAGTTTTTCTTTATTTTTTGCATGTAAGTTAATTGTTTAGCTACAGCATTCCTTGATTGTTTTTCTAGTAAGGTTGGAATTAATAAATAATCAGCAGCCATATGACTTGCTACCATTACATTAGAATATGAAGGGGCTGAGTCTATAAAAATAAAATCATATTTTTCCTTCAATTCTAATATACGATCTCGGAAATCAAACATACAATCAGAGTGTCTATAGTTAACCTCATTAAGTTCACTCGTTGTGCCTATGAAGTCACGTCCATCATCTAGAGTTATCGGTTTAATGTCAGTATTAGAAAAAAACAATTGATAGGTATTAGCCTCACCAGGGGTGAACTCATGCTTTAATGGTTCTTTTTCAATTTCCAATGGAAGTTCATTCGGAAAGGTACGTTCTGTTAACCCTGTAGTCCAATCCGCATCAATTTCTAGAACTGAATACCCCATTTTTTGCAAGTTGAAAGATATTTCATTAGTAGATTGAGACTTAACTACACCACCTTTCTGGCTGCACACTACTATTAGCTTGCCAAGTTTTTTTCCTGTTTTGAGTTCCATATTAGAATCCTTAGTATTTCGCATGCGAAATGTTGAGAAAGGTGTGGTGTGACAAGAATATACTTATATTAATATCAATTTTCATATCCACTCCTATGAGTCAGGCGTTTCGCCTAAAAAGACACAACTTCATGTATCTTTGAAAGCTATGAATCTAAATTCATATCTTGAGGGGATTATATCATAAATTCATTGCATATCAATATTGATATGCAATGAATTTCGCATGCGAAATTTTCTAAAAGATTATCTTATTCTTACATTAAGAACCTTCAACATACCATTTAAGTATAACTATATAATAAGTATATTTTAGTTATCAATTTTCATATCATTGGAGTTATATTTTTGATTTAAACGATACACTGTCATTTAAATCACAATGGAAGGTTCTTGAATGGAGTGGCGAATGGAGTTTGGCGCGATTAAATATTTATCTCGTAGATTATAATCAACACTGATAGTCAGCTTTGAGCAAAAAGATGAAGCAAAGCATAGATCGCACAATAATGATCAGCAATATTCTGAAAAAGATACAGTTTAAACCTTAAAATGAATTAACATTGATGAAAACTTAAGCTTAATTTAGTCAAAAATGCAAAGGGATATTTATGATTCCAACGTTCACTAAAGCAAAATTTTGGAAATGTGAACTTCAAGTTAATCCCTCGAACTACATTAGTTATAGAGGGAAACAACAAGGGTTGACTGAGGATGAATACAACCAAAAACTTCTAGAAGTTTGCCTTGAAGAAAACATCAAAGTTGTTGGCCTTGCAGACCACGGAAATGTTGGCTCAGTAAACAAAATTCGAGCCTTAATGTCCAAGCATGGCATTGTTGTTTTTCCAGGGTTTGAAATTGCGTCGAGTGAAAAGGTGCATTTAGTTTGTCTTTTTCATGAAGACGAAACAGTTAAAAATCTTGAGCACTATCTTTACGAACTAAATATTGATCCTAACCAAGGCACATTGCCTTCACCACATAGTGCAGACTATATTTTAAATAAAGTGCGTGATAAAGGAGGATTCATATATGCAGCCCATTGCACAGACGACAATGGGGTACTCAAACAAAAACTGAACAATATTTGGAAAAATGAGTTATTAGTTGCAGCTCAAATCCCGACAACACTTCAAGCAATAAAAGAACAAGGTGACCAAGCAAACTTTCAAATTCTGACAAACAAAGACATGGCGTATCATCGAAATGTTCCTATGGCGTTAATTAACGCAAAGGATATTGAAGAGCCTGAAACTTTAAGGAAAGACAACGCGTCGTGTTTAATCAAAATGACAATACCCAGTTTTTCAGCATTTAAGCAAGCATTTAATGATCCAGAATCAAGGGTCAGATTAAACTCAGACATCAGCGAACAGTATTACTCTAGGTTGGAGTCTGTTGTTTTTATTGGCGGGTACTTAGGCGGCGTCGAAATAGACTTTTCCGAACACCTAAATACCGTTATTGGAGGTAGAGGTACGGGTTTGAATGTATTCGTTACGCGCTCGATATTACTCCAATCGGCAAGCAAGCCAGTGAACAACACGAGAAAATAGTCAAATCGAACTTAAGCACTGGACAAATCAAACTTTCGATAAAGTCGACAACTAAGCATGGTAATAACTATCAGATTACAAGGAGGTATGGACAATCTCCTATTATTACAGAAATGTCAGGGCAAATATCAAGCTTCGTACCTAGTGATTTATTGCCAGAAATCGAAATATTTGGACAGAATGAAATTCATGAAATTGATAAAGATTCTAGTGAACAGTTAAAAGTCGTCGATAGATTCTTGAACAGGGGCAAGATTGAGCAAGAGTTTGGCGTTGTCAAAATTGTAGACGATTTAGCTCAGGTCAGGCAGAAAATAGTAGATTTAACAGTCCAGTCATCAGATCTTGAGTCCGATGTTAAACGGCTTGAACAACTGGAAGAGGATGCTAAACGCTTTAAGGAATTGGGAATTGATGAACAACTAAAAATTTTGCCGTTGCTCGCATCAGAGAAAACGCTATTTAGAACCGTAAGTGAAATGCTTTTTGATTTTTCCACCGCATTAGGTGAGATGGTAGAAGGTATTCCCTCAACAGACTACATTTTGGAAGAAGATATCAAGGATTTTCCCGATATATTAATCTTTAGAGAACTTAGAAACATCATCACAAATTTGAACAAAGATTTAGGTACTATGCTAGGGCAAGCAATGACTAGACTTGCTAGCGACAATATCGCGATAGTTGAACTAGAAAAGCGCCTTGATACAAGTATTCAAGCCAATGAGGCTACAATAGAAAAAGAGTTTAAGAAGATTAGCCCTATAGCTGGAAAAACAGGCTCTCAGATTGGTGATGAATATAACCAGTTAGTGAAAGACATTGCGCTGTTGAAATCGAGCAAAAACAAAATTAATCGAGTCAAAAACTAAACTCGCTCAAATGGTAGCTATGAGGAAAATATTACTGTCTTCGCTCTCGAACAAAATGTCTCAGCGAAGTAGTCAATTTGAACAAGGTGTGAAAAAACTAAATCGAAAGCTGAAAGGCAACATAAAAGTAAACTATACTCCAGAGGGGAATCGCAATTCTTTAATTGACAAACTCGTATCCTTCAGAATGCCAAACGTTGCTAACAAAAAGCTTCAGTGGATTAGTACCGCAGAGCATTTCTCTCCAATGCTATTAGCAGAAAAAATTATTGAAGGTAAAGACGCAATCCTCACACAAAATTGGGGCTGTACAGAATCTGTTGCGGAGCAGCTAACTAAAATTTCAGAATCTCAAATCATGGAGATTGAAGAATTTATCGTTGAAGACTTAGTAAGTATTGAACTCAATGTTTCCAGCAGCGAGACACCTACACCTATTTATAAAGTTCTCAACTCATTATCAACGGGTCAACAATGTACAGCCTTACTACATTTGTTGCTTTTAGATAACAAAGATCCTCTGTTACTAGACCAACCCGAAGATAACCTAGACAACGCATTTATTACCGACAGAATAGTGTCTCAGGTGAGAAGTGCCAAATTAACACGACAATTCATTTTCGCTACACATAATGCAAATATTCCAGTATTTGGTGATGCTGAATGGATTGGTGTTCTTGAAGCAACAGCAGACAGCGCGGCACTACCAAAAAATAATCAAGGCTCGATAGATCAAAAATCAATACAGTCATTAGCCGCAAAAATACTCGAAGGCGGTAAAGACGCATTCAATCGTCGAAGAGAAAAATATGGATTTAATTAACATAGTCAAATTCTAATCATTTAAAGAAACTTTAATATCTGCTTCTTTCATAATAGATATCAAAGCACAATGATTAATCGGTTCACCTTGAGTATACCCGATTGCTATAGGTAAGCCGGTTCAAAAAACAGGCTTACCGTACAATAATTTTCGATATCCAAACTGCCCCTAGGAGGGTGTTTTTATAAACTCAATCCTATCCGCTTACCATTAGGTAGCGTGACATCTATAGAAAGTTCACCACCTAAAGCTTTAATATAGCGCTTTAGAGTTGAAAGCTTAGGATCGTTATCAACCTTCTCAAGCTTAGCAATAGAAGGTTGTGAAACGCCCAGTGATTGAGCCAGCTCCGTTTGAGAAAGATTAAGTTCCTCACGAATTTTTGCCAGCGTTATTTCACGCCGAATTTCTTCAGCTCTTGCTTCGATTTGTGCCCGTGCTTCAGGGGATTGTTTTGCAAGTAGTTTATCTAAAGTGGACATGTTATTTCTCCTGCTCTAATAGATGCGCTGCATATTCAGCATCAGCCATCTTGATCAATTTCTTATAGAAACGGGTTTCGTCTTTTCCTTTTTTATCACCCGCGCATAACACAATACCACGGCGTATAAGGTCAAATGCAAAACACGCTCTAATTGGATGACCGCCAACCTGGATTCGCAGTTCCTTCATGTTGGGAAACTGTGAGCCTTTCAGTGTATCGACTTGGGGCCGGCCAAGGTTTGGACCATCCTCGCGCAAAATCATTAACACCGCCAACACTTCAATCTGAGTTTCCTCGTTTTGTTCTTCAAACCAAGAATCAAAGAGATCTCTCGTTAATATTTCCCACATAAACAAATATAACCTCCTAGTTATAATGAATGATATAACCTATAGGTTATATTGTCAATATAAGCAGTGTCTTATATGTTATGATTTATCAGACAAAAAATCCTTAACGTATGAAACCGTTCCATTGAGCGTCAAACCCCTGATACCGCCCCTACAGCGACAAGTAGGCTCTGTCACCGTCTCATCGTACGATATCAGATGCCTATGAAAGTCTGGACTTCGGTTGACAATTAGTTTTTTCTAATTGTAGCCGGAGGTCAGATATGATGAACATTAAAGCTAAACGAGATATTACACATAAAACAAAAATCTTAAATCATGCCCGTGAGAGCAAAAATATTGCTAAAACTTGTCGTCATTTTGGGATCAGTAGAGAAACTTTTTATACTTGGAAAAGAGCTTATGAACGAGATGGCGAGAAAGGATTAATCAACAATAAACCCTGCCCTGAAAATCCAACCAGAAGAGTTGCAAAACACATCGAAGAGCTGGTTATTTATCTGCGTACGACTTACCATTTTGGTCCCCAACGTATCGCTTGGTATCTTCTACGGTTTCATAACATCAAAATATCACGCTCTGGCTGCTATTATGTATTGCTCAGAAACAAATTAAACCAACTTCCCCAAAATCAGCGAAGTCGCTCTAAACCACTATTTAAACGTTATCAGAAACAAGTGCCAGGGCACCATGTTCAGGTCGATGTGAAGTTTTTATTTTTTAATACGCCTGATGGACAACGAATTAAACGTTTTCAATATACAGCAATTGATGATGCGACACGGATCAGAGCACTTAAAATTTATGAAAGGCACAATCAGGCTAATGCTATTGATTTTATTAATTATGTTGTAAATAAATTTCCCTTTAGAATCAAAACGATTAGAACGGATAATGGGCACGAATTCCAATCTAAATTTAATTGGCATATTCATGATCTAGGGATGGAGCATGTCTATATTAAGCCAGCTACCCCCAGATTGAATGGGAAAGTAGAGCGTTCTCATTTAACAGATAAACAGGAATTTTATCAATTAATCGATTATAAGGATGATGTCGATTTACACGAAAAATTAGCTGAATGGGAGGCATTTTATAATTGTCATCGCCCCCACTCAGCTCATGCTGGTAAAACACCGTATGAAGTGTTAAAAAATAAGCTTGGTCTTTAAGACCAAACGTCAGCCGAGGTTCTGAGTGACACAAGTTCATTAAACTATTTATCCAGCTTCCTAGCCATGGACTGTGTCCACATTACGCGGGTAGGATCAGTTCGCTTAGGCAGTTTTTTCAAAAAGCCCGTAGTAAATAGTAATTCGAACTAAATTAAGTCAAATAATGAATAATTAAATATTAACAAACACTATTAATATCAATATTCAATCAGGATAATTTCATTATTTTTTCTATGTTGAATGCTATAATATGCAAACTCTTTACCCTCAATTAAATTAAATAATTAACAATAATCTATACACCTTATCTTTTATTATTATAACACCTGCATGACCACTATTAACTTTTTTGATTTAAGGAAAGTACAGTATGAAGGTAAAAACTATTCGTGATGTCACTTTTAATTTACTACGCAAACTTGAATTAACTACTTTATTTGGTAATCCAGGCTCAACTGAGGAAACTTTTTTAAAGGATTTTCCTGAAGATTTCCGTTACGTGCAAACATTACACGAATCATCCGCAGTTGGTGCTGCTGATGGCTATGCACAAGCAACTCGTAAACCCGCGATTGTTAACGTCCATACTTCTGCAGGTTTAAGTAACTCAATGAGTAACATCATGACAGCGGCACAAAATAAAACACCATTAATTATTACCGCTGGAAACCAAACGCGAGAAATGTTACTTATGGAACCATGGTTAACTAACGTTTCACCTACAGAATTGCCTAAACCCTGGATAAAATGGAGCTATGAACCAGTCAGAGCTGAAGATGTACCTGCTGCATTTATGCGAGCTTACGCGATGGCATTACAGCCACCTGCTGGTCCTGTCTTTTTATCTATTCCATTAGATGATTGGGATAAACCTGCGCTAGGAGATGCCGTTGTGCGGAGCGTAGCATCACGATATGCTCCAGATCCTATTCTCATTTCTCAATTTGCTGATCTTCTTTCAACAGCTAAAAATCCGGCTCTTATTTATGGCGCTGGGATTGCTCGTGGACAAGGTTGGGATATCGGTATTCAATTAGCCGAGAAATTGAATTGCCATGTATTCAGCGCACCGGCTTCTGAAGTGCCATCATTCCCTGAAACTCATCCACTGTATGCAGGTGGCTTGCCTTTTGCTATTGAGCCATTATCAAAACAATTAGCAGGTTATGATGTTGCTATTGTCATTGGAGCACCAATATTCCGTTATTATCCCTATGTAGCGGGTGAGTACATTCCAGAAGGATTGCAGTTATTGCATATTACAGATGATCCTAATGAATCAGGAAAAGCACCTGTTGGTGACAGCCTATTATCTAGCCCAGTATTAGCACTAGAAGCATTACTCAACCGAGTACAAAAACGTACAGCAACACCTCCTAAAATACCACAACAATCACACAGAATGTCTCCCCACCCTGCGGCAGAACAGCAAGAAGGTGAACAACTTTCAGCATTAGAACTCTTTAAAGGTTTGCGTGAGTTTACACCTGAAAATACAATATTAGTTGAAGAATCACCCTCTAACCTTGGCGAGTTACATACCGCATGGTCAATTGATAAACCCGATTCTTTTTATACTTTTGCCAGTGGAAGCCTTGGCTGGAATTTACCCGCGAGTATTGGTATTGCATTAGCTGAAAGAGATAGCGGTAAAAATCGTCCGGTTCTTGCCATTATTGGTGATGGTTCTTTGCAATATTCAATTCAAGGTTTATGGACAGCTGCTCAGCTTAAATTACCAATATTGTTTGTTGTGCCACGTAATGGTGAATATGCAATTTTGAAATCTTTTGCAAAATTAGAAAATTCACCTGGCGTTCCGGGTCTAGATTTACCTGATTTAGATATTGTTTCTTTGGCAAAAGGTTACGGCTGTGTTGGTGTACGAGCTGAAACATTAGATGAAATCAACCAAATCTGTAAGGAAGCATTTTCTCGTTCAGTTCCTACTGTCATTGAAGTTCCTATTATTCCAACAACCCCGCCTTTGTTGTAATTAAATAAACTAAAAGGTGCAATAAATATTATTGCGCCCTATTGTTTCGAATAGTAAGAGGCTATCTGATGTTAGATACAATTATTACAGCATTATTACCGATCGTGGTAACGCTTTTACTTGGATATTTTGCAGGGTGTAGGCATGATTTCAATAAAGATCAAGCTACTGTATTAAATAAAATGGTGATGTTATATGCATTACCACTATTACTATTTGCGGGAATTCTGAGTACTCCACTCACTGAAATAATCAGTAATGTTGATGTTTTCTTGTGGATCTTCGTTGGTATGGTTGTGGGATTTATTACTGTTTTTCTTATCTCCCGTTTTATTTTCAAATCTAGTGCGCGTTTAGCTGCATTGCGCGCTATTGCCATTGCCGGTCCCGCTGTACCTTTTGTTGGAACTCCCGTATTAGGTGTGTTATTTCCTATTGATGCAGACATTGCAATTGCCGTTGGCAGCTTATTAATGAATTTAATTCAGGTTCCATTAGCCTTAATCTTTTTAGTGGGGGCCGATACCAATGATACTTCAACAAGTAAGCAAGGTGCTTTTTCAGTTATTGCTAGCAGTATAAAAAATGCAATTATACAACCTGTTGTATGGGCACCAATCCTTGCTTTTATTTTGTTATTAATTGGCTTAGATATGCCGAAGTTCTTAAAAGGCTCATTTATTTTATTAGGTCAAGCAACAGGCGGGGTTGCATTATTTGCCGTCGGAGCTGTTCTTTACGCACAAAAAGTCAGTTTTTCTATTCCAGTAATCATAAACGTACTTAGCAAGAATATTTTATTGCCATTAATTATTCTAGTGATAATGATCGCCTTATCTATACCTCATGTTGAACGTGGTTTAGTTTCGGTTACCTTAGCTATTCCTACAGCATCCATTGCTGTTATTTTTGCGGTGGAATATAAAACAGGTGAACAAGAAATGGCATCAACCCTATTTTGGAGTACGATTTTGTCTGTAATAACAATGGGAGGCTTTATTTGGTTTACAGGAAGTTAGCCAAATATTTCAATTATTATGCTCGAGCAAAAAACACACTAATTCATTATTTGCATCACCCCCAATAATAGAGTGATAATTTGTCACTCTATTATTATTTCTTCGATTTTTATATTACAAACCCCCATGTCATTTAGGTATACTCAAATATCCCATCAAAGTCTTTAGCCACTAGATTGGAAAGTTTATACATTATGAGCATTCTTCACTTTTTTAGCGATATCATGTAGTGTTAACGACGACTCACCACTTTGTTCACCTGCATCAATTAAAATTTTCAATGCTGCCGTTTGTTTTTCTTGAACCTCAAGTAGACGTAGAGCAGAGCGAACAACTTCACTTGTTGAACCATATCTTCCAGACGATATGAGTTGATTTACAAACTCATCCAATTGAGCCCCGATAGTTACACTTGTTGTACGAGCTATAGGATCACCTTGTGTGTTAATTATTAACACAGTAATTTTAGTTAGCCTATTTGATAAAATCGAGTCAATTAGGATTATAGCTTATAGGCATACTTAAGCTGAACTGTTTTTTGGGGCTTGTTGCAAATAATAAATTAGCGTATTTTTTGCCCCATGGCATCTTTCACGCTAAAACCGTCTCCACATTGAATAAGCGATTCATAAAGCGGAGCGCTCCCGTACACGAAACTCGAGTTCATCACGACGTAGCCATTCATCAAATTTACCCTTATTCAGTTTTCGCAAAGTTTCAAAGCCTTGGATTGTCGCCCAGGCCCGCTTAGCGACTTTGCCCTCCCCCCCCGTTCAGCCAGCATATCACTGACGTTGGCATAACTGAATGGTGTTGAGCCATACCAACGTAAACACCAAAGGATAATCGTGGGGGCAAAATGTTTCCATTTAAACTCATTCGATGGCATGGCCTATTCCTAATAAGACATAATCAATATCGTGAGTGTTTCTCATTTAGGTAATTTTTGCAACAAGCCCCTTTATAGCGCTTCAAGAATTAAAATTCCGTTACTCGTTGTTATGCCTGAAGTAGAAGCTGAACCCGATAATGTTGCCTTTACTTGAATTTCGCGACTAACTAATCCATTTAAATTAATTCCATCACCATTAGCATTAATATGTATACCATCGAGTGATATTTGAGCATAAACTCCATTTTTGAAATCCAATTTCCCATTTGTGACATTTGTTCCCGTTAACCTTAATTTATAATCCCTAGCATTACCTGCAGTGCAGGTAATAGTTAAATTTGTATTTTTACTCAGACCTGCAACCATGAGGCTTTCTGATGAAAAATTAAGCAATAAGTTTTGACTATTTAAATTACAAACACTTAAAGACTCAGGACCTCCAATTATATTGCTCGGCGGATGTGAGTTATAAAGAATAAAATTTTTATTTTGTTTATCATAACATTCTACGGAAGCTGCGGCTGAAACCCACGGTTCCCATAAACCCGATTGTCGATAAAAATATAGTCTTTTTTGTACGAGTAATATATCGCGGGAGAAAATCATAGCTGCTTCTCTATTTGTAAAAGCACCATCACAATTAATGGGGATTTTATAGATTGTAAATTCTCTACCCTCAGATGACATTTGAATAGTAAGTAAATTATCGCCATTCATAATGTCATCGGCGCAAATGATTTTCGCACAAGGTGCCCATGTAGGGGCACCATTTGTATTATCTAATGGCCCCTGTGCCAATATGGAATTTATTGGTATTGTGTTACTCTCCGCTGTTATAGTGAGTGTAGCTGAAGAGTAAAAAGAAATAAAAATTAATAATACAGAATAAATTTTCATCTACGTCCTTTTTTAAAATCATTATGACCGGTTATTTAAATAATATATAATAGGTGATGATGAGTTAATTTCATTATTTCATATCACTATCTTCACTATATATAAAAATGATTAAAATAATCATACAAAAATACACAACCTATTTTTGTATGAAATCTATTTTAACCACAATACTAATATTTCATATATTTTTCCTAATGGTACCCCAATCACTCTTACTCCAACATAAAAGCTGTCGTCGCCTCAAATGCTCCCAACCCAATTCTGATATAATTTCGCCACTTCCCTGTGCGTTGTATCCTATTCCTATCATCTGTCCTATACCACAGTTACTGACAACTGCGTTCATGTAAGGCCTATGACCAAAACCTACAGTTGAATTAGCTGAATTATTAAAATTGATGATTAATGGAAATACTATATAAGATTGTCTTCATTCTATATTTTGACATATATAACTCCTGTTATATTTATGTGGTATTGTGATTTTGAATAATTAACAAAAATTAGTCATTTCTTTAGAGTTATTCATATTCAAGAATAAAAGTGGTAGTAGCCTCGAAAGTTCCGCGTGTAATTGATTTATCGCGAAGGGCGATAGGTTCGCCTCGAACATAAGCTTTCAAATTGATGTTATTGGTGCCACTGGCTTGGAGCTGTTGAGTGTAGTCTTTTGATCTATTTAACGAGATAGGTTCACCACTTTGAGTTTCAAAACCAATAGCGATCCCATTTGCTTTGCTCCCTGCATTAAGTGCTAATAATCCGGGTAATGCTGCACTTTCAGTTCCCATAAAGGTTACTTGAACTTCTTTACCCAACACTAAATCACAATTAATTAACCTAATTGTAAATAGCTGGCTGTGTGTTCGTGTATTCAAATACAAATATTTGTCTACAATAGTGCCAAAATCCAATTCGATATTTTCATCGCCAGGATATATTTCGCAGGCGTCCTCAACCAATGTTCCATCAAATTGTACGGTTTCCGACCGCGCACAAAGCGGGCCTCCAACTAAACTTAGTGACAAGACTAAAGGCCATAATTGACGTAATGGTATTTGCATTTTTCTCATTTCCTTTTATCGTGTCATTGAAAATCGATGGTCAATGTCCCTGTCGCAGAAAAATTATCACCAACCAGTTCCGATCCTGCACGCTTAATCGGAACCGCCGATAATTTTGGTAGATTTGAACTATTAATTGCAAACGCCTTGTTCAGTTCTAACGGTATCCCGTCCTTTTGAATTTGAATGCCTAATTTTCCGTTATTCATAGGGCTGCTTGTTTGTAATGTCGCATTATCAAATCCCGTACCCGCGAGTGTTCCACTGAACGTCAATGTCACATTCCACGGTTGCTTTAAGTCACCTTGGCAATTCAATTGATACGGTATGTCTTGTTTAAATAAATTCCCATCCACTTTACGCACCCCCACCTTTCCAAAAGAAACACGTATAGGATTTTTTTGTCCTAATTCACAGGCGGGGGGCAGTATTAGCGTACCATCAAAAAACCAATTGGCTTCCACTGCAGAGGACATCATCATGAAGAGCCCTCCTAAACTGCATAAATAACAATAACGTTGACTTGTGCTTATCAGTAATTTTATCATTGGTAGTTCACCTTTAATGTTGCCAAAGCAGTAAAACTACCACCATCTGTATCATTAAAGCTTGCAGTCATATTTTTAATCGGCGCAGCTTTTAAAGAAGGCAAAGAAGTATAATTAATATTCACCGGCTGGTTAATTGCTTGCCTGATATTGTTAACATAAAAAATAACGCCTAATTTATCATTGCTTGTTTTTAATGCGCCATTGCTATTAAACAATGTAGGGTCGCCTTCTAAGATCAATGTCAGATTATTTTTTGCTAATCCTGTACACGATAGACTCAATGGCAATGTTTGTAAGTAGTTATTACCGTCAATGCGCGTTAATAAAATATCACCAAAATGAATCTCCGCTTGATTATTGTTATTTAGAATACATTCAGGTGGCGTCACGATTAAATTACCGTAAAGATTTGCCCCTAACCCCAATGCAAATGGAGAGCTTATTACACAAAAAAAGCAGAGAGCTACTTGTTGTCGGTGAATAAATTTCATCTTGTTCTCCTTAACGGTAATCCACCACAAAAGTTAATGTCCCATTAAAATTTCCGCCATCAGTTAATACCGTTCCCGAGGGTTTTACTGGTACTGCATAAAGTGCAGGTTGATTGCTACCATAAGTGAAATTCACAACATCACCATTACTTAATCGAGTCGAATTCTGATAAACCGCTATCCCGAGATTCGTCCGACCAGTACGAATAACATTTTGCCCATTGAGCGTAATCGGGTTCCAGCTGACCGTCATCTTTAATGCATTGCTATAGACATTCGTACAATTTAACGTGTAATCAATACGTGTGCGTTTATAACTGCTATTGTCAATCAGTGTTTCATGGATATCGCCAAAATTGACATCTGCCACAGTACCACTATTCACGGTACATTCTGGCGGCGTGACAACCAATGTTCCTGTAAAATAGACATCCAATGCTCGTGATAATATCGGACTTAATAAACAAAGCAGGCCGATAAAACACCGAACAAAGAGAGTATTATTCATGAGATAGTCCCACATTTATTGATAATTTAACGTCACTGTCATTGTGCCAGTAAAAGATCCCGCATCACTAAGCATCATACCGCTAGGTTTTATCGGTACTGCGTACAAGTTCGGAGGATTACCGTAAGTAAAGTTAATTGATGCGCCGTTACTTAAGCGAGTCGAATCCCGATAAATGGCAATACCCAAATTTGTTCGGCTTGTACTGATAGCAGAAACGCCATTAAAGGTTACCGGATCCCATGACAACGCCATATTCAACGCATTTTTTTCTAATGCACGGCAAGATAATCCGGTATCAATAGGGGTTCGCTTATAACTCACTCCATCAATTAATCCTTGTTGTACCTCTTCAAAACGTACAATTTGTATTGAACTACCACCACCAAACGTACACTGTGGAGGCATCGTAATGGTCAACGTTAAATTCAGATTTGCAGTGTCCGCACGTACGACATGAAATAGACTTTCAAATAATAGCGAGCTAAAAAAAAGAAAGCTGAGCGTAATAAAGCCTTTAATCCCTATGGTCGCATGCTGTATCAATAACATCGTTAACTCCTAATCATAACTGACCTGAAAGCGAATAATTGCCTGATAAGCTCCCGAACTTAATCCTGCTGTAGTACGGATCGGGGTAATATAATAGGTCAATTGATTCTGCCCTGGAGAAACTAGCTCAGGAGTACTGTATTCCCCTATTGCAATAGGATGATAAGAAGCATTACTCAATTGTAATGCGATTCCTTGCGCCCCCGTAACGGCAGCTAATTGTGGGCTTTGATTGTCCGCCTCTGCCAAAAAACGAATTTTCATTGCAGGCATATCAGGACTCCACAATAAGTTTCCGAGTTTATTACGATTACGACTTTCACCACTTAAACAATCTTCTAAACGCAGTTGTACCGCGATAGGGGTACCTGTTTGACCAACTTTCTGTAATTGCCCTGTGCCTAATATCCCCAGTTCAACTGTTTGATATGCTGACGACATCGCTAATCGACAAGCACTTTCCGTTAAAGCTCCGTGTACATATAATGTGCCATTAGCACCATCGACATCCCAGTTATCCACTTTATCGAGTTCAGTACTGAGTGCTGTGCTACTGAGTAAGGACAATCCTAAACCGCACGCCATCATACAATGAGGGATCTTATTGGCTTCTTTCATGAGGCTCTCCTGCGTTGAAATCTGCTTTAACGTCATCTTGTTCTAAGCTACTGTTTATCTGATACCACATGACAGCGATTATCTTGACAAGTAAACATCAACGTTGGTCGCCCACCATAATCATTGATATAAGTGAGTACAGGCTTACTTCCTAAGGCTTTTGTACTCCCCCCCATAAGCAAACTGCTTTTAGGTGCAACCATCAACGGTTCAAACCCCGCGACTGTTTTTCCATCTTTCACTGAAGCAGCATCAACAAGCGTTACAAAATACGGCGTTGGATTCTCCACACTGTATTGGTCACCTTGACGAGTGAGGGTGATTTTTTCTTGCCATGGATTCTCCATTTGTTGGCGAGTTGGAATAATCGCCTTTGGGCGATAAAACAACTTAATTCGCGTTTGTAATGCCAGCTGAAGTGTGTTCGGCTTATCACTTTTAGGTGGGATTTCACGTAAATTGAAATAATAAACGGATTCCCTGTCTTGCGGCAGTGACGCAACACTCGGTAGTGCTTGAATTTTTACTTGGCTTTTAGCACCAGGTTCAACACGCTGAACGGGAGGTAATACTGTAAAAGGTTCCGTGATTTTTTCACCTTGGGCATTTTCAATCCAGCCTTGCGCTAAATAAGGTAATTGTTTATTTTCATTACTGATATTTAAGCTAATAGATTTATCTTCACCCGTCATAATTGCACGTGTGCGATCTAAAGCGATTGCAGCTTGCGCGGAAGACAGTGTCGCGGATATCAACACTGCTCCAACCAAAAAAATGGCAATTAGATGATGATTTTTTTTATTGGTTTTATTACTCTGTAACATATTTTTTACCTTAGTATGAAGGAGGGATAACCTTCTTCAATCATGTTATTTTTTATTTTCTTAACCAGCTCGCTGAGCTGGCCAAACCCGGTTTATCTGATGCCTCAGAAATTAATGAATGAGGCGACGGTAAACTGGCTGTATTCGATTCAACAACTATCTGTGTCTGCTCTATGGGTAAGATGCCAGTCGCATCGCACGGTAATAACCAATTCGTTAACAACGTGTCGCTCTTCGGTAATATTTTAGGTAAGGTGATTTCACATTGTGCTTTGTCATCCCAACGAACTTGTAATTTATCGTTAGGGTTGAGCCCCGTTAAATACGTACTCCCATCATCCCCCACCATTCCCACTTGTTGGCCTTTTATATTGAAAACTTGTGCTCCAAATGGGGGGAACCTATTATCAGATAAACGCAATAAGGCCATTGCACTGTGTCCAGCGACAACATCAAACTGGCGGTAACCAATAGCACCTTCTGTTAAGGTACCTTGCTTAATCGATTGTGATACCTGAGCATCTTCAGGTAATGTATTTAAATCGACACTGACCTGATTACGGTAATAACTGTTCACATCTGTTAATACAGCCTGACCAAAATAGTTTGTTCGAATAGTTGAGCCATAACCTCGTAATGGGATATTCGGAACACCATCCGTATCAACAAAAATTCGAGTCCCCCCAAGCTGATTACCACGATGCATCACCACACCTTGCTTAATCGCCGTAAAACCACCTTGAAGTGATAAGCCAGCAGAACGATATCTATCTTGCTGATAAGTGGCATTTGCATTGATTTGAGCCAAATCAGCTTGATGTGTGTAATAACCACTCACTAACCCACCAGAACGAGACCATCCGGTACTTAATTGGTAATTAGTACGTTCATCTAATCGATCGTAATAACTGACTCGTTGAGAATTATCACTCTCATCCCAACTGCTGTTCATGCTAAGCGAGCCACTCTCCCCCCAAGGCAATGAAAAGGAAAGGTAGGCCCCATCATCATTAGTCTGCCGATAACGATTTCGATAAGCCGTCAAGTTAACACTTAAATTTTTCCATTTCCCGATATCAAAATAACGTGCTAAAGACAGACTATAACGGTCATTATCAGGCTGATCCCAGTAGGTTTGATGGTAATAATTTATATAAGCACTGAGCCCCAGCTCCGGAAATTGTTGGTTATAGGAAACCGTATACATTTCCTTACTGCTATACTGGCGGCTCCCCGTAGACTGGGCATTTAAGTACTCAGACATACTCATAAAACCTTGCTCAGCAAAACGATATCCCGCAAATGTCACTTGGCTATTGTAGGCATCAAATCGTTTTGAATAGCTCAAACGATATGAATTACCGTGATACGTTTTATCGCCGACTTCAGTTAACCCTTTTAACCGTGAACGCGCATGGGTGATATCAAAAGACAGCGCGCCAAACGTCATCAGATCTCGACCGATACCAACCGCAACGGAAGTGTAATTCTCCGCTGCAACGCCGCCACCATATAATGACCAACCGTTATTTACTCCCCACGAAAACTCGCTGCTGGCAAACGTTTCACCGCTCACGTGGTGGCGCCAATCAGTTGGACGTCCAGCGGCAAGCTTATAACGTACTTGGCCTGGGCGAGTGAGATAAGGAACACTGGCTGTATTCACCGTAAACGTTTGAATTGAGCCATCTTGTTCTTTAACTTCAACATTAATCTCACCGGATAGTGCATCATTTAAATCTTGAATACGAAAAGGGCCAGCGGCAACTTGTGTTTGATAAATAATACGGCCTTGCTGGCTCACAATAACGGTAGCATTACTTTTAGCTACACCTGTTATTTCGGGGGCATATCCCCGTAAATTAGGTGGTAACATATTGATGTCGGTGATCAGACTGAGTCCCGTAAATCGAAAACTGTCAAAAATATCTGAGGCTAAATAATCTTCACCTAAAGTGAGTTTTGCCCCGAGAGATTTAATTGCACGATAGACATAGTATCGAGTCCAATCTAATGAACTAGAAGTATCTTGTCCTTGCTGTTTGTCTAAACGCATTTGCCAATCAGCACGCATACGCCATACACCTAAGTTAACACCCGCAACACCATTACCGCTGGTACTGACATTTGTTCGTTGTCCGCCTCGAGTTTGCTGACCAACCTGTGCATTGAGGTTATAATCAAAAATAGCGCCAGGTAATCCATCTTCCCAACGAGCAGGTGGATCCCAGTTTTCGGCTGTATATTCCAAATATGCTTGTGGTAAACTGACATATAAAGCGGAAGCAGCTAAATCCCCTTTAACTTCAGTGCCCGGTAAGCTTTCTAGTGATAAACACTGCCCATCATGCCACCATTTTAGGGTTGGCAATAAATAAGGTTTAAGCGCAAGTTGCTCAACTAATGTAGGGCTTAAACAGGCCACGCTCTCATCTGGCTGACCATCGGGTACATAATAAAATACGGTTTGTTCAGGTAGTTGATGCTTATTTATAAAAATAGAAAAACGATATTCTCCTGGCATTAAAAAGCCTGGACGTGAAAACTGAGCTAAATTAATATTTGCGCGGTCATTGACATCTAAAATATCCGTATTAAATTCAATCTGCTCAGCGTAGCTATTACAACTTAGGGATAAAGCAATAAGTAGTCCCATCAACCGAGGACGGCTTACCCGTAACAACGGCATATGAATAAAACCTGGGGCCATCATCTCGACCTTCTTATTTCTTTTTTATTAATAAAACCATTTAGCTTTTTTATTCAAAATCAATACTTGGTTTTGACATATAAAATTAATAATTGAATTATTCATAATCCAATTTAAAGCTTAATTGGCTGTAGTACTGCCCTGATACTAATGGAGTATGATTAGCTACCAACCTTAATTCGTAAGCTAAATCACGGGAGCCTTGCGTCAAAGTTTGAGCAGATAGAGCTTGTCCTGGAACAATAATTTCTCTGCCATCATTACGTTGAATTTGTAGTCCAACACCTTTGGCTTGACCATTCACACTAAATAATCCGTGTTGATGTGCACCATCAAAGGTGACTCGAAAGTATTGCCAATTAGGTTTATTCGGGTTTTGACGTTCAAGAACACAATTAACTAACTTAATAACAAACGGATGTACTGGGCCTTGACCATCTCGACGGATATCACTCAGAGAGAGGCTTCCCATATTAATAGTTTGATCACGGCTACCAACATCAATAGCACAGGCTGTTTCAATGATACTGCCACTCATCTTTACCAAACCTAGCGCATTGGCAGGGGAAATATTTATGAGAGAATACATACTAAGACTCAACGAAAGCAGTCTACTGATCATTAAATATTTCATTGCTTCCTCTCCTACGCTGGCTTCCATTTGAAATAAGCCAGCAAAATATCCTTTTTTGCTAGCTACTAAATATTGATTATTCGTATGACAGCGTAAAGTCAGCTACGGAGCTAAATTCACCGGCAGTAATAGTTTTAATATCACCACCATTACCCATTAAATACGCTGAGAAACGCAGGGTATTATTCCCATCTTGAATATTTTGGAATGGTATTGGTGTACCTAACGTAATTACATTCCCGCCACCATTTGTAATTTGTATGCCTGCTCCTGCACCAGTACCAACGATACCTAACGTTTTGTTTGAATTATCAAATGAAGCCGCTGCACCACTAAATGTTAATTGAACGCCTTTCTTTACGTCAGTTACATCACAATTTTCTAATGCAATATCAAAAGTACGTGGAGTAGATTTACCACCATTAACTAAAGCCATATTTGATATTTGTCCAAGCTCAACAGTTTGATCAATTGAATTTGGTGAAATAGAACATGGTGCATCAATAATAGAGCCTTTAAAATTCACTTTTCCATGGCCCATATCTGCAGCAAGTACAGAAGTGCTCATAGCACTAGAAACTAGTGCTAATAATAATATTTTCTTCATATATTCCTCAATGATTTATAAACAAACAACTTGATTTACTTCTATTACTAAAAAATATTTATTCAACTATGATTAATAAAAGTGGACGGTATTAGAAGCTATTATTATTTTTTTCAATATTAACTCATCATCACAATTTGATTTTTCCATTTTAAGTAAAGCATTTTTAATTACTTTTTCACATGGGACATTCAATGCTATTGATAAATTAAATAACATATCTATTGAAATCTTATTAATACCTCGTTCATACCGAGACATCTGTTGCTGTGAAACATTTAATTTTCTTGCCAGTTCAGTGCCAGTCATCCCACACTCTTTTCTGATCTTTTTAATAGCAGCCCCACAGTAAATTGAAAATAGATTATCACACTGACTATTAATGCTATTCTTTTCAAATTTCATATTAGTAATCTTTCCAGTAATTGAAAACAATTACTAATTTAAAATTAGTAATTAAATAAATATAAAATTCATAACTGGTTTAACCAAGCGGGTACAATTATAAGGTGTAAAACTTAAAGATCAAATCGTCTCCTATCGAACTTTTACTTAATTACTCTCATGTTACAATTTTTAATACCCTTTAATTTTACCTACATATCATTAGGTAAGTTAGGTTAGTTAATTTTTTTAAATTTTAATTAGTCAAAAATTGATAAGCTAAACACAGAATAATAAATCATAAAAAATTAAAAAACAAAATATTAATCTAATATAAACACATATTGATAATTTGTATTACTTTGTAACATACGCACAAATAAAAACAAGCAAATACGCTTATTTTGGGTTGTTTGGCCATACTCCAATTTGTTCTCAAGTATTCAATCTGGGGGCTTGTTGCAAAAATTACCTAATTGATAAACACTCATACTGTCGATGCTCTCTTTAGGAAAAGCCATGTCAGCGAATGAGTTCAAATGGAAACATTTTGCCTCCACGATTATCCTTTGGTGTTTACGTTAGTATGGCTCAACACCACTCAGTTATGCCAACGTCAGTGATATGCTGGCTGAACGGGGGGTTCAAAATCTCTAAGCGGGCCTGGGCGACAATCCAAGGCATTGAAACTTTGCAAAAACTGAATAAAGGTCAATTTGATGAATGGCTACGTCGTGATGAACCCGAGTTTCGTGTACGGGAGCGCTCTGCCTTTATGAGTCGCTAATTCAATGTGGAGACGGTTTTAGCGTGAAACATGCCATGGGGCATGGGGCAAAAAATACGCTAATTTATTATTTGCAACAAGCCCATTAATACCATGTTGATTGATTTGATGACGGCCATGTCACAAAAAGATTGGATCAGTCGCCTTGAACGACAAAAACAAGGTATCGAACGTGCCCAAAATTTAGGTAAATACAAAGGAAAGCAGGCAGATAAAGAGCGCCATGAGAAAGTGATTTATTACCGAAAATACAAAGAGCTGAGTATTCGTGAAACCGCCGATGCCACAGGCTATAGTTGTTCACAAGTCTGTCGAATTCAGCTGCGTTATCAGAAAAAATAACCTATTTTCTATTTATAAAGGAGGATAAATATATGGCGGTATCAACAGAACAGCTGCTCATCCTATTACGCCGAGCGTACACAATCACTACATTTTATCGTTTATCCACGAAATCTGTGTTTCAATCCTCTGTTCGCATACCTGAAGGTTATCTTCTGATCTCACCAAAAGGAGAAGAGGTGAAGTGGTCAACTAATATTGGCCACACTATTAGACTGTTTGTAAAACAGTCGCTCTGATTCATTTGGCGTCAATCCCCCGTTATACCAGTGAGGTCTGATGCCGCTGTAATAACCCGTGATATAACCGATAATTCTACGCTCTGCTTCTTTCAAGCTTTCATAACCGATTGAAGGCATCCACTCATACTTTAAACTTCTAAAAAATCGCTCCATTGGGCTATTATCCCAGCAGTTTCCCCTTCGGCTCAGACTTTGGGTGATTTGATAACGCCATAATCGTTGACGGTATTCAAGGCTGGTATAATGACTCCCTTGGTCACTATGAAACATCAGCCCTTTTGGTTGCCCCCTCATTTCCCAAGCCATTTGTAGGACTTTTAATGTCAACCCTGTGTCGGGGGACGTGGATAGCGCCCAACCAACAGGTTTTCGGGCAAAGAGGTCTAACACAACAGCCAGATAAGCCCATCGCCTTCCTGTCCAAATATACGTAACATCGCCACACCACACTTGATTGGGGGAGGTAACAGCAAATTGGCGGTCGAGTAAATTAGGGATGTCGACATGTTCTTTACTTCCGCGTTTATAGCGATATTTTACGTGCTGGCAACTCGTAATTCCAAGTTCTTTCATTAACTTACCGGCAAGGTAACGGCTCATATTCACTCCGTATTGAGTCGTCACTATCGTGGCGAGAGTCCTTGCGCCAGCAGAGCCCCCGCTTAAGTTCCAAGCGTCTTTAACTAAGCTGCGTTTAATCGCTCGTTCCCCATCCGGTATGGCATTTTTCATCCGAAGGTGCCAATGACGATAGCTGCTGCGATGACGTTCAAAAAGTTGGCAAAGTGTTGTGACAGGATAATGCGCTCTTAGTTTGTCGATTATCGAGAATCCTTCAATGAGTCCGACATTAAGAGCGCCGTAGCCTTCCTAAGAAACACATTCTTCTTTTGCCTGTAAGAACATCCCCATTCTCTCAGCCTGACGTTTAAGGTTTTTTATTACCCGTTCTTTATACCGCTTCTCATAGTATTCAGCGCCAGGATCTTGATACTTTGTTCCATATTTCATTGCATTGTAAAACAGTATGGCTATTTTTCTTGCTGTCGCGGTTACCGCTTTTGCTTTACCTACCCTAGATGAGAGTCTTCGATAAAACGCACCTAGGGCTGTATCTGACCGACCCACCGTCGTTGCAGCAAGCCTGAGATGAGCGACAACTCGATTATTACTCTTTCGGGAGTGGGACGACATCACCTTACCACCACTAATTTTTGACCCTGGGCACAATGTTAACCATGATGTAAAATGCTTTTCGGTTGGCCATTTATTCATATCCGTGCCACATTCAGATATCAGTCGTAATGCAAGAAAAGAGCCGATGCCATGTATTTGTGTGAGATCTATTCCTATTAAGCGATACAATTTTTCTCGCACATCAAACGTCATTGCGTTGGGCTGTTTGGTTCTATTCTTGGGTTTGGGAATAGGCTCTTTAGGCTCACTTGAATCCATGCAAAGCCTGTTGAGTACTGATTCAATTTGCACATCACATTCATCGACTCGTAACTGATAGGCATCATACATAAGAACAGCCTGACGAAGTGCAAATAAATGTTCTGGCTGATAATTTCCGTTTAGTGCTGCACTAATCGTTTGTTCGTCCGCTTTACAACGTGGATCTCTTAATTTTGCCAAGACATTTGGGTCCTTCTCTCCTGCGACTATAGCTCTAACAATCTTCATACCCGTGACGCCAGAGATATCCGAAACCACAATACTCAATTGGATATTCATATAAGTGAGTGCTTTTTGCATATGTTGAATATGCGCAGCTGCATAGTCCAAAAGGCGTTCTCTCACACGCATATACGCACGAAGCTCAGCAATGATCGCTTCGGGTCTAAAACTGGCTTTGAGCAAACCACATGCATGAAGTCGTTGGATCCATTGCGCATCTCCCACGTCGGTTTTTCTTCCAGGAACGGCTCGGGTATCACGTGCATTGGAAAGGACAACCTCAAAACCATGCTCTTCCAGAATTTCATACACAGGTACCCAATATACTCCCGTGGACTCCATGGCAATGGTCGTTATGCCACACTTAGCTAACCAATGAGCCATGTTATGAATATCGCCAGTGAATGCTTTGAAGGTTTGGACTGGTTCGTCACAGCACTCTGGAGGAACTGCGACAACGTGAAAGCGTCCACCGATATCAATCCCCGCAGCATTGGGGTTGATGACGGGAAGCGATTGGGATTTTGGTTGTAATTTCGACATGATGACCTCGACTTAATGGTAAATACCGGATGGGGAACTCGGATTAATCACTTTCCTAAACGGGGTCTATGTCACCAACATCGGGTCCGCAGCTTTCCCTGGGTCAGGTTTTTTGACGGGATTTATGTCTCCAAAAGGCGTACGACCACTATCCGGTTAATGTAGAGTATAGATCGTTATGTGTTTCTAGTCAGATGGGGGATGTTGTGACATGTAGGCAGTTTTTTAGAATTTCGTTTTCCATTTTAAGGCGTTGTATCTTTTTTTTCATCTCACGAAGTTCAATCTGTTCAGGCGTAAGTGGGAGCCCTGTTGGTGTTTTACCTTGACGTTCTAATCGCAGCTTTTTAACCCAGCGATTAAGTGCGGCCAGGCTCACGCCCATTGCCTGTGCGGCTTTCGCCACGGAGTAATGATGGTCAACGACCATTTTAGCAGCTTCGAGTTTAAACTCTGCGGAATATTGCTTAACCATGTGCTCACCTGTGATGTTATTGAGGTAAGAATATCACCTCTACTCAGGTGGCCAAATTAACTATGCCACTTCAAGGAATGCGTTTTAAGCGCTATCGAATTTCAATCGGTTAAACACTTACTCATCGAACATGGTATATGGGAAGAAATCGTTGGCTCTACATTGTATGGTGGAAGTTGTTGGTCTTTAAAAACCAAATAAAATTAATGTGTTATTGAGAAATGAAGTTTATCATCATTAACATATATGGGAACCGACCGCGGTTTATGAGTACAGAAAAAGGGGGGTGTATTCAATATAGAGATCATCATAATAATAGATAGTATTCACGCTCTATGAATGTGCCGATGATTTTGTCATGCATTTCTGGTGACTTTGAGTAACCTAAAGTCTTACGGTTAAGTCGCTTTAAACGGTTTCTCAAGTTCAAATTCTCTCTTTCTATTCGTTGTGTATAAAACTTACTTACCACATATTTTTGTTTGGACAATATCTCATAAGCACTGAACTTATCCGCGCACCAAAAAGCCACATTAAACCTCGATAGTAAAGCCAGTAACTGACGAAGGGGGCTCTTGTTTCGACGACCAAATATATGAGCAATAATCCGTTTTAGACGGGGCTCCCAAGCATATAAGAGCCAGCGTTGTTGCCTCTTATTAGCGACAAAAGACTACTATTCATCAACCTTGCAAAGGAGTTCAATGTGCAAATTATCAAGGGGTAAAGAAGTTACCTGATTAGGCGAGAGTTTTTAAAGTACGAACAACAGCATTAATGCTGATATGAAGAGCCCTGGCAGTATCACGAATACCTGCATTATTCATCGTTAGGTCGATAATTTTATCTTGAGTTCCGGGTTGGCAGGCTCGATATTCATAATCGAGTTGGAAGCTTCGGCTGCAGTCTTGGCAACGATAATGTTGGTTGCCAGTACTCCCTAATCCATGTTTTTTCACTGAGGAAGTTTGTAGACAAAATGCGCACCTTACATCGACTTTAGTCATGACTATTTTCCGGTAAATTACCTATATTACAGGATACACACCGGATTGAATACATGACCCGTTAAACAATTCATCCATTTCCCTAACCATTAACGCTCTAATAGAGTTTTAAGGTAATTATTTGAAAAATAATGATTATTATTATTTTATTAAGCTTTTTTCATTAAATAAAAAACCCAATAAATGCGTGTTGTGTTTCTTTTTTGTTTTTTTTGCAAATATTTAAGTCAAATTATTAATTTTCGTAAATTTCAACGTTAAATATCTATTTTTAGTTTATTTTTAGATTAAAATATTGATTTTTTTTTATCCATTTTCGAGTGGATAAAAAACAATTAAACTGATGTTTTTTTATAATTAATTGATATTTAAAGTTTTATCACTATTTAGTAAAAGTTGTAACAATTTGATACTTAATATACGGTTCAATTAAAGGAGTTTTACTTTTAATTATTTAATTTTTATAATTGTGTTAATTAAAAAAACAGCTAATCATTTATGGACAATTAATAATAGATAATCATTTTTATTTTTTTGGAAGTAATAATAAACATGCAAATTAAAAAAAATATAATTATTAGTCACGAAAATGAAATTTCCACTTATTGCGGAAAAATTATTAAGAGAATTAGAAGAGAACGTGGAATGACAGGAGATGAACTAGCAAAAAAATTAAATATATCACAACAACAGATGTCTCGATATGAACGTGGAGTTAATAAAATTTCTTTGAGTACGTTATTTAATTTATCATTTATTTTAAATGTTCCACTTGAAAAAATAATTAAATATATTTTAGTTGAAATGGAGGATGGGAATTCTGATAACCCAATATTATTGAAATCAATAATTGCATCTTCCGATACTACCTACTTTTAATAACCATCGTAATTTAAACATTTTCACAAAAATAAAAACTTTTGAAAATTTTGTAAATAATCTAGGAATATATGAATAAATATTTTTATTAGCACTAGTTTCTAGTGCTATGAGCACCTCTATTTTTGCAGCAGATATGGGCCATGGAAAAGTGAATTTTAAAGGCTCTATTATTGATGTACCATGTTCTATTGCACCAAATTCAATTGATCAAACTGTTGAGTTTGGACAAATATCAAATATGGCTTTAGTTAATGGTGGTAAATCTACTCCACGTACTTTTGACATCTCTTTAGAAAATTGTGATGTAACTGACGTAAAGAAAGGCGTTCAATTAACATTTAGTGGTGCAGCAGCTTCATTTGATAAGTCAAATAAAACATTAGGTATTGTTGGTACTGGCACGGAGCAGGCGTGCAAATTACAAATGGTGGCGGGAATGTAATTACGTTAGGTACACTAACTCCATTCCAAAATATTCAGGATGGTAATAACACTCTGCATTTTTCGGCGCATTTAATGGGTAATGCTGATGATATTAAAACTATCACTGCCGGTGAATTTAGCTCCG
The DNA here is from genome assembly GCF_050487165.1 of Providencia sp. Me31A. Lineage (NCBI taxonomy): Bacteria > Pseudomonadati > Pseudomonadota > Gammaproteobacteria > Enterobacterales > Morganellaceae > Providencia > Providencia sp. Me31A. Next base: position 6,064 of record NZ_JBKQGZ010000018.1, on the reverse strand, counting down.
TAGCTGGCTTTACGCTGTCGTACGAATAATTAATGCTTAATAGCCAGAAAAAAAATATTTATTAGAGGTTTTTATATATAATTAAAATTTTGATCTTTTCTGTGTTGGGATTTTATACTTCTATTTGTTTTGCGGATTTTAATGTTGATTTATCTTCGGATGGAAAGAGTGGTTCTGCTATATATGTAGGGGATCCAAGTAACGTTTTTTTATTATAAAGGAGATTGGCCTGGAGATAAGTGCGGTGGGTGCCATAGAAAAGATTCGGTTTATATTTCCATTTTATACTCCAATGGAGAATATGTGAGATATTTTACTATAGATCAGATAGATTGTAGTAATTTATTAGACAATGAATCTACTGCTCGACGTTATATCGAAAATGTTGTCAAGGTTAGGCGCTCTATTATGACTACAGTGTATATCCCAAATGCCTCAGCGAAATCAGCAACATCAGGAACTTTTGATTGTAAAAAGTATGGCATGACAGGAAATAATTCATCGATTGTTTACGTATGGAAAGAACATAAGCACGCCTACGGCGTGAGCATCGCGGCAGAGCCGCTCTATTTCTAGGCAACTCCCTTCTCGTCTTTTATACTCAGCTCTATGTATATTCCTAGACCTGCTAAACGGCTATTTCAATACGATGATGGATGGAATCGCTTCATCGAAAATAATCACGTCGATGAATGGCAATTCCTCTGTGTTGAAAAGATGCTCGCCTGTAGCACCTGTGCGATGGGCGTTCGTCGTTATTGCTGCTCTTCTCCTGATTGCACCCATTCTCGCTTCTTTTGCCAAACCTGTAAATCTAAATCCTGCAGTGCCTGTGGTCTCAAAGGTACCGAACAGTGGATTGCACAACAACGGCATATCTAACCGGATTGCGAATGGCAACACATCACTCTCACGATGCCTCACCTGCTTTGGCCTTACTTCAACAATAATTGGCCCTTGCTCAACCAACTCTTTCGCTGTGCAACGCGTGCTATGCTCAAACACGCCAGATGGCTTGGGCTCGAAATCGGTATCTTTTGCACCCTCCACACCTACGGTCGCCAACTCAATCAACATTCGCATATTCATTTGTCAGTAACCCGAGGCGGTCTCACCAAATACGACACCTGGAAGCCCATTTTCTTTAAAAAGAAAGACGTCGAAAAAGTCTGGCGTAGTGCCGTTATTCGGCTCCTGCGTGACAGCTATTATTCAGTTACTACCGAATAAATTGCCTGGTTTCGGGCATATTCGCGATTCCCCAACGTGGTATCGTTACCTCAATGCCCAGTTTCAACGTTATTGGAAACTCCATTTTGCTAAAAAGACCCGATGGGCCTGGCACAATATAAAATATCTGGGCCGTTATCTAAAGCGGCCCCCTATCTCAGCGTCTCAATTGAAGCACTACAGTGGCGGCACCGTACTCCATCATTATTATGACCACCATAGCCAACAATACCGACGACAGACCCTATCCCAAGAAGAAATGATACATCCTAACGACCCTGAAAAACTGGGCTTTGCAGCGCTTGCCAAAGGATTTTTAAACACGGATCCGTACCAATGCATTTTATGTGGTAACCGACTGCGGTTTATGAGTGCGGAAAAAGGCCTACACGCGGTCACTTTACTGTCAGAAAGGCGGGATAAATGGCTAAAAAACGATGGCTACAAACCGTAGCCTAGGAGCAGTGTGCCTAAAATTTCAGTTTTTGGTTAAAAAAAGTGCGATTACACACTAGCATGGTTAGGTTTAAATAGGGGTTACGCGCCCATTTCATCGAAAAGTCCAAAGTTTGCTCTTAGCCCTGTAATATCAAGGGCTACAGGCGATATCTTATACGGTAGCATTAACACTCGATGCTATTACATTGAAAAATTAAAATTTAGAAACCCTGCCGTCTAAGGATATATTAGTAAAACTTATTGCCGATATGAAAATTACGGTAAGGGCGTTATTACGAAAAAATGTTGAGCCGTATGAGCAATTAATTGATTTTATGTTGCAGTACCCAATACTGATTAATAGACCGATTGTTGTTACACCAGTAGGAACTAAGCTTTACCGACCTTCAGAAGTCGTTTTGGATATATTACCTCATTCGCAACAACGTGAATTTATCAAAGAAGATGGCGAGGTTATTGTTGATAAACAAGGCATCAGAGTAAAGTAAATCTCTGACGATATTTATCATGATGAGCGTACCGATGTATGGCATCAGTACGCTCATGTTAATCCGGTACTTGCTTAAGGTCGTTGATATTGGTATTTTAAAAAAAACATACTATTCATAGGAACAGCTGATCATATTATGCGCCTTACGCCACCCTGAGATACCTCCTTCCTTTTAGGTTGATACTAAATCAGCCAATTCCCACATCCCTTCTTTGGGATAATTTCGTTTATTTAAAATATAATCTCCCATCTTGGGATTGATAGATTACAAGGTAGTCTAATATGCTTTTGTCCTCCACTCGTCAGGACTGGCTGGGTAATATCCGTGGGGATGTCCTAGCCGGTATTGTTGTTGCTTTAGCGTTAATTCCTGAAGCTATCGCTTTTTCAATTATTGCCGGCGTCGACCCCAAAGTGGGGTTATACGCCGCATTTTCTATTGCGGTAATTATCGCTTTTATCGGGGGGCGCCCCGGCATGATTTCCTCCGCAACGGGTGCAATGGCACTTTTAATGGTCGTTCTGGTGAAAGAACATGGCCTTCAGTACCTATTAGCTGCGACGGTATTAACTGGGATATTTCAAGTTATCGCAGGATATTTAAAGCTCGGTAATTTAATGCGGTTTGTTTCACGCTCTGTCGTAACGGGGTTTGTTAATGCGTTAGCTATCTTGATTTTTTTAGCCCAACTTCCAGAGTTAACCCATGTAAGTTGGTATGTTTATGCGATGACCGCGGCAGGCTTAGGGATTATCTATCTGTTTCCATTAATCAATAAGACCATTCCTTCACCATTAGTGTGTATCGTTGTATTAACGGTAATTTCAATTAGTCTGGGTCTTGATATCCGCACAGTCGGTGATATGGGCGTTTTGCCTGACAGTTTACCCATCTTCCTTGTGCCTGATATTCCCTTGAATATCGAAACGCTACTGGTCATATTACCCTACTCACTAGCGCTTGCCGTTGTTGGCTTATTGGAATCGATGATGACCGCAACGATTGTGGATGATTTGACCGATACAACCAGTGATAAAAATCGAGAATGCAAAGGGCAAGGTATTGCGAATATTGCCACTGCCTTTATTGGCGGGATGGCAGGATGTGCGATGATTGGTCAATCCATCATCAATATTAAATCGGGTGGCCGAGGCCGATTATCTACGTTGGTTGCCGGTATTGTTTTATTGTTAATGGTGGTTTTTCTTAATGATTGGGTATCAAAAATTCCAATGGCGGCGTTAGTTGCTGTGATGATTATGGTGTCAATTGGAACCTTTTCTTGGCGCTCCCTTGCTGATATACGAGTTCATCCGCTATCAACCAGTGTCGTTATGATAGCCACCGTCATTGTTGTCGTTTGGACCCATAATCTGGCTTACGGGGTACTTGTCGGAGTGCTCATCACAGCGCTTAATTTTGCTAATAAAGTCGCGCGATACATGGCAGTTACATCAAGCAGGGATAAAAAAGCACGCCATTATGAGGTTCGAGGACAAATTTTCTTTGCTACATCGGAACGCTTTGTTAATGCTTTTGATTTTAAAGAAGACATTGATAAAGCGATTATCGATATGGATCATGCTCATTTTTGGGATATCACCTCCGTCAGTGCGTTAGATAAAGTGGTGATTAAGTTTAGACGTGAAGGCATTGATGTTGAAATTAAAGGGATGAATGAAGCCACTGCAACATTGGTTGATAAATTTGGTATTCATGACGACCCGAAAAAAATTGAAAAATTCATGGGAGGTCATTAATTATGGCAGCAGATATCATTCAAAAAAATTGCGTAATTGGGTGTATTGACCGTTCGTCTTCGGCAATTGCCGTTTGTCAGGCCAGTGTCTGGATAGCCCAAACACTCGACCTACCACTGACACTGTTACACATGAATGAAAAAATCTCGACATCAGCACACCATGATTTAAGTGGGATCATAGGATTTGATACCCGAGAAACTTTATTGAATGAACTCGTGGATATTGAGGAAAAGCGAGCGCGTTTAACCCGTGAGGAAGGCCGACAATTATTGATGAGAGCAAAAAAAATCACTCAAGATTTAGGTCTTCATGATGTTAATACACTTCAGCGACAAGGAACGTTAGCCGAAGTACTAAATCAAGAAGATACGCATATTGTTGTACTCGGTCGTCGAGGCGAGCAATCTGAGTTAACGGGTCATATTGGCCGTCAACTCGAAGGCATTATTCGACTTCAAAAAAACTCAGTGCTTATCTGTAAGCGAAACTTTACCCCACCGAAAAAGATGATGATTGCATTTGATGGCAGTGAGGAAGGTGAACGAATCATTCATCGGTTAACACAAGTGAAATTATTAGCCGATAGTGATTGCTATCTGGTGATGTACGGTAACCAAGACTGTCAGCTCAAAAAAGCACAAAACCAACTTCATCAAGCCGGTATTCAGGTGAAAGCCAATTTACTTGAGGGTGACAATAGCATCGTTGATGAGTTGTGTAACTTTGCAGTACAACACCATATTGATTTGATCATCATGGGGGCTTTTGGTCATTCGCGATTGAGGCAATTTTTTACCGGAAGTCATACGACAGAGATGATACATAAAACGCCCGTGTCATTACTCATCATTCGTTAGTTTTTTCGTCTATAGTCATTATTACCAAGAGAGGTGACTCGCTTTCGTCACCTCTCTATCATAATAAGTGGCTACGATTTATCGACAATATGAATAAAATGAATGTGTTTTTCATATTGATCGAGGATATCATGAATAATCTGCGCTTCACTCCATCCCATAATATCGTAGTCTTGCCCACCTTCCTTTAAATAAACTTCAGCGCGGTAGTATTTCTGAGACTCATTATTTTCATCATCATCCATACCCACTAATGCAAAAGAAGGCGTCAGATAGTCCCGTAATCGTATTTCATAGAGAAAATTGAAGTTCTCACCAAATTGTACTTCAAGAGTCACCCTATCGTCTTTCTCATTATGGATAGCGGCCTCGGTCCCCTGCTTTTCCAACTCAGTGACAACAGATTGCATAGCAGGCTCAATCACTTCAGTCATGAAACGTTTAACCTGATTACGTTTAGGAAAGAAAGCTATTTTACGTAATCGACGCTCCCATGATAACCCCCCACGTCCGGTATTCGGTGCTAAGGTAGCGAGCTGTTGACTGTCTTTTTTATACACATCAATCCGTAAAGCTTTTAGCAATCCGACAATAGCAATCAATAAAATAATCGCAAAGGGGAGTGCGGTCGCTATCGTCATGGTTTGCAATGCCGTTAATCCGCCGGCCAGTAAAAGTGTGATTGCAACGGCCCCCATCAAAAAAGCCCAAAAGATACGTTGCCAAACAGGTGTATGTATTTCCCCCCCAGAGGCCAATGTATCGACAACCATCGCCCCAGAATCCGCAGATGTCACAAAAAAAACAATGACCATCAACATAGCGACAAAAGAAAGAACAGATGAAAACGGAAAGTAATTTAAAAATTCAAATAAGGCGAGAGCAACATCTTTTTGAACGACTTGCGCCAACATTTCTGCCCCATTATCACGGATCAAATGGATGGCACTATTTCCAAAAAAAGTCATCCAAAGCAGTGTAAACCCAGCAGGAACAAACAAAACACCTGTAACAAACTCACGAATAGTACGGCCTCGAGAGATCCTCGCAATAAACATGCCCACAAAAGGGGACCATGAAAGCCACCATCCCCAATACAATAATGTCCATCCCCCTAACCATTCACTCGATTGCGGCTCATAGGCATAAAGATTGAAGGTTTTATTGATGATATCTGAAAGATAAGCCCCGGTATTTTGGACAAAAGATTTAAGTAACAGTACTGTCGGGCCTAAAATCCCAATTAATAATAATAATAAACCCG